>CAZNTU010000099.1:0-19382 GCA_964575975.1 uncultured Desulfobacteraceae bacterium | reverse complement strand
GGATGGAGACCACGATCTACGCCTCGCTGACCGAAAGACTCTACGCGCGCGAAATTCGGGAGCGCATCGGGAAATTCTACAAGGGACGTCCTTTCGTGCGGCTCCGTCCCGAGGGGAAGACCGCCGACACTCTGCACGTGAAAGGGACCAATTTCTGCGATATCGGAGTCCACGTCGATCCCATGGCCAACCGGCTGATTCTCACTTCGGCCATCGACAACCTGGTCAAGGGCGCGGCGGGTCAGGCGGTGCAGAACATGAACATCATGCTTGGTCTCGAAGAAACTATAGGGCTGTTCTCGGTGCCGTTTCCCATATGAGTCGGTGCCCGAACACGCGGTAATATAAAAAAGTAAAAAAGGTACAATTCGAGTTTGCGTAGCAAGAGAGTTCCTTCGAAGGTAAGCAGACCATCCTGGTCTGGCGTGCCGAGGCTGAGCTAATGTAAAAGCCTGGCGTCGTCGGACCAGAGCTGGAAGCTCTGGTTACCTTCGCCACAGAGGGTAAGCGAAGCCGCAAGGCGGGGAGGCGGAAATGAATTTGAAAATCGAGCAGATTTCGGTTTTCATCGAAAACCGGTCCGGACGGCTGGCGCAGATAGCGTCCGCCATGGGGGAGGCGGGCGTCAACATCCGGGCAATGTCCCTTGCGGACACGTCGGATTTCGGCATTCTTCGCTTAATTGTGAACGACGTCGAAAAGGCCTTGGACGCGTTCAAGCGAAAAGGGTTCACCGTGCGCGTCTCTCACGTGGTCGCGGCGGAGATCGAAGACCGTCCGGGGGAATTGGGACGGTTTCTGACCGCGCTGGAAAAATCCGGGCTGAACGTGGAATACATGTACGCGTTCGTTCAGAAAAGCGGCGAGGCCGCAGTGGTGATTTTCAGCTTCGAGGACTTGGACGCGGCCGTCGACGCGATACAAAAGGCCGGCATGGTCGTTCTAACCCGTGAAAAGGTGATGAGCCTTTGACGGATTCGAATGGTCTTTGCGTCTCGGGCGTTTTTTCTTAAACCGGAAATTGTCAACATTCAAGACGAAGGAGGTTGGTGCTGTGAGAAAAAGTTTTCTGATTGCAATGTTTGCGGCGGTCGTCTGCTTGTCTTTCGCGGCGAACGTTTGTGCCGAGTCCGACGAGTACCGTGTCGGGTGCGCTTTCGCCATCACCGGAAAAGCGTCATGGCTGGGAGAGCCCCAGAAGAACACGGTCGAGATGATCGCAAAGGAGATCAACGACGCAGGGGGAATCGACGGCAAGAAACTGATATTGTACATCGAGGACACCCAGAGCGACAACACCCGGGCGGTCAACGCCGTGAAGAAGCTGATCCAGAAGAACAAAGTGAGCGTCATCATCGGTCCTTCCACGAGCGGGGAGAGCATGGCGGTCATACCCATTACCGAAGCGGCCCAGATCCCGCTCATCTCGTGCGCGGCCGCCGAAACCATGCTGAAACCCATCGAGGAGCGCAAGTTCACCTTCAAGGTCGCTCCCAACGACAGCGACGCCATCAAGAACATCTACGACCACATGCAGGCCGCCGGCCTCAAGAAGATCGGAATCGTCACGGGAACCGACGGTTTCGGCGCCGCCGGAAGAAACCTTCTTCTGGAAATGGCCCCGTCATACGGCCTGGAGGTCGTGGCCGACGAAACCTACGCTCCGACCGACACGGACATGACCGCGCAGCTGATCAACATCAAGAACAAGAACGCTGAAGCCATCGTCAACTGGTCCATCGTGCCCGCACAGTCCATCATTCCCAAGAACATCCAACAGCTCAAGATCGAAATTCCCCTCTACCAGAGCCACGGGTTCGGCAACGTGAAATACGCGGAAGCCGCCGGGGAAGCCGCGAACGGGACCATATTCCCTTGCGGTCGCATCCTCGCCGTGGATACCGTGGCCGATGGCAACGAGCAGAAGCCCGTGTTGCTGGATTACAAGACCAAGTACGAGGAAAAGTACAAGGACAAAGTAAGTACGTTCGGCGGACACGGCTACGACTCGCTTCATCTTGTCGCGAACGCTCTGAAGTCGGTCGGCGACGATCCGGTAAAAATCAGGGACTACCTGGAGACGGCCAAGTTCATGGGGACCGCAGGCTTTTTCCAGTTCTCTCCGACGGACCACTGCGGATTGGACAAGACCGCTTTCGAGATGCTGACGGTCAAGGACGGCAAGTTCGTCGTTCTGGTAAAATAACTGATCGCTTATAAATAGGAAAAGGTGGGGGAGCGAGTTTTCTCCCCCACCTTTTTGTTCACGGTGATTATCTCATATGGATTCGGGCGGAAGTTTCACGGATTTACTTCAGTTCATATTCATGGGGCTGCAGCGGGGCAGCATTTACGCCATGGTGGCCATGGGGTTCAACATCATCTACAATTCCACCGGCGTGATCAATTTCGCGCAGGGCGAGTTCGTGGTCATCGGAGGTCTCATGATGGTTTCTTTGACCATGGCGGCGGAGCTTTCCATCCCGTTCGCGTTCCTTCTGACGGTCCTGTTCGTCACTGCGGTGGGAATTCTGATGGAGCGATTCACCATCAACCCCGTGAAGAACCCGTCCGTCCTGAGGCTGATTATCGTCACCATCGCGGTGTCCATTCTCTTGAAGGGCGCGGCCATGTGTTTCTGGGGCAAGGAATCCCACTACATGAGACACTTTTCCGGGTCGGAGCCGCTGGAGGTTCTAGGCGCGACCATTTTGCCGCAAACCCTTTGGATCATCGCCATCCTGGCCGTTGTCGTGATTGCGTTCGTCCTGTTTTTCAATTTCACCATGACGGGAAAAAGCATGAGAGCGTGCGCGATCAACCGGGATGCGGCCCGTTTGGCGGGGATTAACGACAGGAAGATGGTGATGTTGTCTTTCGCGCTTTCGGCGGGAATCGGAGCCGTGGCGGGCATCATCGTCACGCCGATCATCCAGATGGACTACGCCAGGGGCGCGCTTTTGGGGATCAAGGGATTCGGGGCGGCCGTGGTCGGGGGGCTGGGAAACAGCATCGGCGCGGTGGTCGCGGGCATTCTCGTGGGAATCCTGGAGGCTTTCGGCGGAGGCTACGTTTCGTCGCACTACATGGACGCCATCGCGTTGCTGATCTTGCTCGTCGTTTTGTTCATCCGGCCGAGCGGCATTTTCGGAAGCAGCGAGGCTTCAAGATTGAAAGAATTCTAAGGATCATGGCTCGGAACAATTATATCGGTCTGGCACTGCTGTTGATCGTCGTGGCCTTCGTCCCCCGGATCGTCCAGAACGACTACTATATCGGAATCCTGGTGTTCACGGCTTTGAACTGCCTGGCCTGCGTCGGGTTGTGCCTCCTGATGGGGTACGCGGGGCAGATTTCGCTGGGGCACGCGGCTTTTTACGGAATCGGGGCGTACACCACGGCCATTTTGACGGTCAAGGTCGGATGGTCCTCCTGGGTGGGGATGGCTGCGGGGGCGACGCTGTCGTCGTTCGTCGCGATCATTGTGGGAGTTCCTTCGCTGAGGCTGAAGGGCCATTACCTGGCCATGGCCACGCTGGGTTTCGGAGCGATCGTCCATGTGGTTTTCACGGCGGCGGTGGATTTGACCGGCGGTCCCGGGGGAATCGTGGGAATACCGCAACTCGCGCTTTTCGGCTTCGAACTGGGCAGCGATCTGAGCTTTTTCTATTTCAGCTGGTCGGTTGTGGCGGTGGGGCTCCTGCTCGCGCTGAACCTGATTCATTCCCGCGTGGGAAGAGGGCTTCGGGCGATCCACGGAAGCGAGGACGCGGCGGGTTCCCTGGGGATCGACACGTCGAAGTACAAAATCCGGATTTTCATTCTAAGCGCGGTGTACGCGTCGGTGGCGGGCAGTCTTTACGCGAACTACGTAAACTATATCGATCCGGGTCCGTTCGACGTCATGCACTCGGTGCTTTTAGTCACGATGGTCGCGGTGGGAGGGATGCACAACATCTGGGGAGCGATGACGGGCGCGGTGCTTCTGTCCATCCTTCCCGAGTTCCTCTCGTCCCTGTCCGAATATTTCGGCGGCATGGGCATCGCGTACAATCCCGACTACGACACCTTGATTTACGGGGGCATTCTTTTGGCGATCATGTTGTTTCTGCCGGGCGGGTTGATCGAGGGGATCCGGGTCGTCGCCCGCTTTTCCGTCGATGCGGTCTCCAGGTTTTCGAAAAAAGGGGTTTCGCAGGGTGGCTGATTCGATTTTGGAGCTGAAAGATCTCAGCAGGCATTTCGGCGGCGTCATCGCGGTGGATTGTTTGAACGTTGCCGTGAAAAGGGGGACCATCACCTCTGTAATCGGCCCCAATGGAGCGGGAAAAACCACTATTTTCAATCTGGTGACCGGCTTTCTGAAGCCCACGTCCGGAAAAATTATATTCAGAGGCAAGGAAATAAACGGGTTCAGGCCGCACCTGGTGGCCAGAAAAGAGATCGCGCGAACGTTTCAGAACGTGCAGATTTTTCCGCAGATGTCCGTGCTGGAAAATGTCATGGTGGGAAGGCACGTCAGGTCGAAACTGGGCTTTTTGCCGTCCTTGCTCGCGCCGCCGGTGTTTCGCAAGGAGGAGAGACGAATCGGGAAGGAGGCGATGCGCCGGCTTGAACTGGTCGGAATATCGCATTTGGCAAGGGAGGCGGCCGGGAGCCTTCCCCTGGGAAGCCAGCGTCAGCTGGAGATCGCGCGGGCGCTGGCCATGGAGCCTTCGCTGATTTTGCTGGACGAGCCCGCGTCGGGTTTGAATGCCCGGGAGACTACCAAGCTGGGGGCGCTGATCGAAAAGATCAGGGGCATGGATATAACCGTGGTGTTGGTCGAGCATGACATGGAGCTGGTCATGGACATCTCCGACGAAGTCAACGTGGTGAATTTCGGCAGATGCATCGCCAGCGGAACCCCCTCCGAAGTACAGAGCAATCCCGAGGTTATCGCCGCCTATCTGGGCGAGTAAGGAGAAAAGTCGGTCGGATTATGCTTCGTCTGGTAAATGTAAACAGCTATTACGGCTTGGTACAGGTTTTGCGCAACATTTCCCTTCACGTGAACAAGGGAGAGATCGTTACGCTGATCGGGGCCAACGGCGCGGGAAAATCCACGACGCTGCGGTCGATCAGCGGACTTCACCCGGTCAGGGAGGGAAGTCTGTTTTTCAAGGGTCGGGACGTCACGAACAAAAGGACCGAGTCGCTGGTGAAACTTGGCATCGCGCAGGTTCCCGAAGGACGTCAGATTTTCTGGCCCATGAGTGTCATGGACAACCTGGAGCTGGGTGGGTATCTCACCTACAAAATTCACGGGAAAAAACAGCTCGGCATGGACATCGACAAGATGCTGGAGCTTTTTCCTATATTGAGGGAACGCCGCGGCCAATATGCCGGGACTTTGAGCGGCGGCGAACAGCAAATGCTGGCGATCGCGATGGCGCTGATGGCGAGGCCCGAGCTGCTCCTGCTGGATGAGCCTTCCATGGGGCTTGCTCCTTTGATCGTCAAGGAAATATTCCGGGTGATTTCGGACCTGAAGGAGCAGACCGGCCTGACGGTTTTGCTGGTGGAACAGAACGCGGGGGCCGCTCTGAAAACTGCGGACCGGGGATACGTCATGGAGACCGGAAAGATCATTCTGGAGCAGGATGCGGCGTCCCTGTTGCAGAACCAGGAGGTCAAGCGGGCGTACCTGGGCCGGGACAAGCGGGAAATCTGGGAGTAACAGACAGGCGAGGAAAGACGTATGGAATGCTGGGACAACAGAAACGAATGCATGGACAGGGGGGAAATCGAGCAGCTTCAGCTCGAGAGGCTTCAGGCGACCCTGAATCGCGTTTATAAGAACGTGAGCCATTATCGAAGTCTTTTCAAGAAAATAGATTTCATTCCCGAGGATTTGAAAAGCCTGGACCAATTTTCCGAGCTGCCTCCGACTACTCGCCGGGACCTGATGGACAACTATCCCTACGGTATGTTCGCGGTGCCTCTTCGCGAGGTGGTGCGGCTTCTGGCGCCGGCTCTGACGTTGGACAAACCCATGGTGATCGGTTTCACGGCCAACGACTTGGACCGGTGGGGCGAGTTGACCGCCAGGAACTTGACTGCGGTCGGGGTCGGGAAGGACGACGTGGTTCAGATTTCGATGGCGTTCGGCATTGTCGCGGGTCCTTTCGGGGTGCAGTTGGGGGCCGAGAAGATCGGGGCGTCGGTCATTCCCGTGTCCGCCGGCAATCCGGAGGGTCAATTGAGGATCATGAGGGATTTTCGAACCACGACGCTGGTTTCGACGCCCACGTTCGCAATGGGGCTGATCGGCGCGATGGAGACGGCGGGGATAGAACCGGCGGCGCTCTCTTTGAAATACGGCGTATTGGGGTCGGAACCGTGGCCCGAGGACATGCGAAAGGAGATCGAACAATCTCTGCGCATCAGCGCGACGGACTCGTACGGCCTCACCGAGATATTCGGTCCGGGCGTCGCATGGGAGTGTCCCGAGAAAAAAGGGCTGCACATCCCCGAGGACCATTTCTTTCCCGAGATCGTCGATCCTATGACGCTTGCTCCTAAAGCGCCGGGAGAGGAGGGCGAACTGTTGATCACCACCTTGACAAAGGAAGCGTTTCCCCTGATTCGGTTCAGGACCGGAGATCTCGCGAGCATCGACAAGACTCTTTGCGCTTGCGGACGGTCCCACTGCAGAATATCGCGAATCTTCAAGAGATGCGACGACATAATCGTCATGCGCGGCACGAGCGTAGTGCCGGAGCAAATCGGACTGGCTCTGGCAAGGATCAACGGCGCAGCCCCTCGGTACCAGCTCGTGGTCGAAAGAGAGGGACATCGGGATCAATTGCTCGTGAAAGTGGAAATCTCGGAACGGTTTTTTTTCGACGAGATGAAGAAGCAACGGAGGTTCGTCGAAAAGCTTCACAGGGAGTTGTCCGAATTTCTGGGGTGGGAGGTCGGAGTCCAGCTGGTGGAACCCGGAACTCTCGATACGAATCGAATCGTTTTGGACAACCGGCATTTTTAGTTTTTCGCGTCGAGTCTTCTTGACATAGCCGCCCGATTGGATTAAAAGGTCATTCTTTGAAACCATGTACGGCGGAGAAAGTTTGCGCAATAAAATCGACAACCAATTTTAGGAAAGGAGAGAGAGTCAATGACAGCAAAACTGATCATGGGAACCGAAATTCGGGAGGAGATCCTCGAGGAAATCACCAAGGATGTCGCCGCGATCAAGGAGAAACACGGGGTCGTGCCCGGACTCGTAACGATCCTGATCGGCGAGAACCCGGCTTCGGTTTCCTACGTTACCCTGAAGATCCAGACCGCCCACAGGGTGGGTTTCAAGGAAATTCAGGACAGCCAGCCCGGGGACATTTCCGAAGAGGCTCTTCTGGCGCTGATCGACAAGTACAACAAGGACGATTCCATCAACGGCATTCTTGTCCAGCTTCCCCTTCCCAAGCACATCAACGAGAAAAAGGTATTGAACGCCATCGATCCCGACAAGGACGTCGACGGTTTCCATCCGGTGAACGTGGGTCGTCTGATGATCGGCGGCGGCGAAGTCAAGTTCCCGCCGTGTACTCCGTACGGAATCCAGGAAATGATCATTCGCGCGGGCGTCGAGACCAAAGGCGCCGAGGTGGTTGTTGTCGGACGTTCCAACATCGTTGGCAAGCCCATCGCGAACATGATGCTCCAGAAAGGCAAGGGCGCCAACTCCACCGTCACCATCGTCCATACCGGGACGAAAGACCTGGCTTCCCATTGCCAACGCGCCGACATTCTGATCGTCGCCGCCGGCGTACCCGGACTGGTCAAACCCGAGTGGATCAAACCCGGCGCTTGCGTAATCGACGTGGGCGTTAACAGGGTCGGCGAGAAGATCAGCGAAAAGACCGGCAAGAAAATCGCCATCCTCAGGGGCGACGTGGACTTCGACGCCGCCAAGGAGATCGCGGGCTCCATCACCCCGGTTCCCGGCGGCGTAGGCCCGATGACCATCACCATGCTCATGCTCAACACTCTGAAATCCCTCAAGTTCAAATTGGGCATTGCCTGATTTCGTTTCCGAAAGATCTTTTTTTTCTTGCCCCGGCTTGCCGGGGCAAGGACGATCCTTTTACCCGGCCGCTATACCCTACCTGGCAGGTACCATTTTGCTTCCCTTGGCATGGATAAGTTGCGCAAGGGCTTGACCCTCGCAAAAACATGCATAGGTTGGACCATCTTGTTCATAAAAAGCTGTATCCAACCGTTGAACACGTCGGGCTCGAAACGTTAGAGAGAGTTTTCGCAATCGGGCGAGCCGCGGAAACGAACCGCGGAAGACGTTTTTTGATCGAGCTGCCCCCCCTTTCCCCATTAGCCGAACCTTGCGAACGCATGCATTTAACTTTTCCTCTACTTGGGCGCGAGTTTCGTCGATGGTTTGCCGCAGGGCGCTTCCCGGTCCACTGAAACGCGAAACACACAAATGAGGGTCGTGGAATGAAGGTTGACACGACTCGTTTTCGCATGTTAGATAAGCGGACGTTTGCTCTATGGGGTGTTTGCGGAAGACCAGACAAGTGCGACTGAATCGGCTTTTCCGGCGGCAATATGCGCCGGATCCTGAAAGATCAATCATTTTCAATCAGGGTAATAACATGCGCAGAAGCATCTCTTTCGTCGTTTTGAGCAACACAGGTTCCTTACTAAAGCAGTTTTCGATCCCCAAAACGTGGATTGGCGCGATTTTCGCCGTTTTTGTGGGGTGCATCTCGGGGATTGGTTATATTGTCTACGATTATTCGGAAATGAAATTTTCGCTTTTCGAAAAGGCCGCTCTGGAGGACATGCTCGCTGCCCAAGCCGAAGAGATCGAGACGCAACTGAAACAAATCCAAGATTTCGCGTCGAAAATCAACGATTTGAATGCCAGGATTTGCGAGCTGGACGATTTCGAGCAAAAGATACGGGATATCGCCAACCTTGAGAGGCTTGAGGACCAGGAGGGCGTTTTCGGCGTCGGAGGGCCGATGCCGAACGAACTGGATATCGAAATCGAGATGAAGGATGACAAGCGAAAACTGATTCGCGAAATGCACGACGGAACCAACCAGCTCTTGGCGGCGACGCGAATTCAGCGGGACGATTTCGAGAACTTGGTGGAAGCCCTTGAAAAGCAGATCGGAATTCTATCCGCTACTCCCGCCATACGTCCGGTCAAGGGCATGCTGACTTCGGGCTTCGGATACAGAATTTCCCCGTTCACGGGTCTTCGCGATTTCCACGAAGGCATGGATATCGCCGCGAAGACGGGTACTCCCGTGAAAGTCTCCGCCGATGGAACGGTCACGTTTGCCGGAGAAAAGGGTTTCCTGGGAAACACGGTGATCGTCGATCACGGCAGAGGCATCGTGACCCGTTACGGCCATTTGAGCAAAATACTCAAGAAGCCCGGCGACTCCGTAAAAAGGGGAGACATTATCGGGGAGGTCGGAAGCACGGGCCGGTCGACAGGGTCCCACCTTCATTACGAAGTGCTCGTCAAAGGCGTTCCCGTCAATCCTTTGAACTATATTCTGAATTGACCTTGTTTGTAAACCTTCCGGAAATAACGGGTTGAAAAAGGCCAACCCGTATGATAAAAGTTCCTGACCATTCGGCGGATACGACAGGCTTTCCGTAGTTGCCGTTGTTTTTGGAAACCAATAAACTAAAAAGGAGGAAGGCAATGCAAACAAGCAGATGGTTAGTCGTTTCGTTAGTCGTGATCGCACTGGCGTTGTCGCCTTGCGCCTGGGCTGCTTCAGACGAAATCAAGCTCGGATTTAACATTCCGTTGACGGGCGACAATCCCGACGTGGGCGCCTCGACCAAGAACGCGGCGGAAATGTATTGGAAGAAAAACCCCACCGTGGAGGTGGCGGACAAGACATACAATTTGAAGTTCATTTACGAGGACAACGAGTTCAAGTCCGAATCCGCAGTCAAGGCCAGCACCAAGCTGATTACCGACGAACAGGTGCTGGGAATCGTCGGACCGCAGGCGTCAGCCCAGGCGGTTCCCGCCGGCGAGGTGGCCAACAACCGCCAGACTCCCATGATCAGCCCGTGGTCGACCAACCCCAACACCACATTGAACCGGCCGTACGTATTTCGCGGATGCTTCCTCGATCCTTTCCAGGGGCCTGTCGCGGCGAATTTCGCCTCCAACGAGTTGGGGGCCAAAAAAGCGGCGGTTCTTTACGATATCGCGTCCGACTATCCCAAAGGTTTGGCCGAGTTCTTCAAGGAGGCTTTCGAAAAGATCAACGGCATGGGCTCCGTCGTGGCATTCGAGTCGTTTACCACGGGCGACAAGGATTTTTCGGCGCAGATGACCAACATCGTCATGTCCGGCGCCGACATGCTTTTCACCCCGCAGTACTACTCGGAGGTGCCTCTGATCGTTCGCGCGGCCAAGGAAATCGGGTGGGACAAGCCTATTATGGGGTCCGACTCCTGGGGCAGCGGCGATCTCATGGGGCTTTGCGGAGACGCTTGCAAGGGATACTACTTTTCGACCCATTACGCCGCCGCCGGCGCACAGGGCGAAACCAAGAAATTCATCGACGAATACAGCGCGGCCTTCGGCAAAACTCCCGACGACGTCGCCGCCCTGACGTGGGACTCCTTGGGATTGATGATCCAGGCGATCAAAAATACCGGCGGACTTTCCGGAGACATCAAGGCCGACCGCGACAAGGTCAAGGACGCCTTGGCCGCGATCAAGGACTATCCGGGCATCACTGGCCAAATGACCTTTACTCCCGAGGGCGACCCCAAGAAATGCGCCGTCGTAGTTAAAATCAACGAAGAAGGCCAGTTCGCATTCCACAAGTCCGTTTGTCCGTAAGACAATCAGATTCCGAAACAATCGTTCAGACTTTTAGCCGTCCGCCTCCGCAGGGGGGCGGACGGTTCAACCGAAAGGGATCGGGTAGTTGCCAGAGGTCCCTTTCCTTTTTGAGGGGAAGCTTCGCATGACCTTCGGCTTTTTCATGCAGAATCTCGTCAACGCCTTGCAGTGGGGCAGTTTCTACGCTCTGATCGCGCTGGGATATTCCATGGTGTACAGCATCCTGATGCTGTTCAACTTCGCCCACGGCGACATTTTCATGGTTGGGGCGTACATCGGACTGGGAGTGGCCTTGGGGCTTCTTTCCCTTTTCGGGACGGGAGCGGCCGCGATTCTGCCGGGTTGGGCGCTTCTGGTCTTGACGATCCTGATTTCCATGTTCCTTACCGCCTTTGTGGGCGTAACTGTGGAGAGGATCGGCTACAGACCCTTGCGGGACGCGCCGAGGGCGTCGGCGGCCATCACCGGCCTCATGATCGGAATCATCCTCGAGACCTCCAACATCCTGTTCCTAGGGGGACAGCGCCTTAAATTCCCGCAGTTGATCCAGTCCCATACCTTCAACGTAGGGGGAATCTATATCACAAACATCAAGATCATGATCGTGCTGGTGTCTTTGGGGTTCATGCTGGCCCTGCACCAGTTCGTGACGCGCACCAAGTATGGAATGGCCATGCGTGCCATGGCGTACGACTACGTGGTGGTCCCGCTGGTGGGGGTTTCCATCAACAAGATCGCCGCCATGACCTTCGCCATCGGATCGGCCCTCGCGGCGGCGGCGGGGATTCTTTTCGGCCTCGCCTATCCGGTCCTGGACCCTTACATGGGAGTGAGCCTGGGATGGAAAGCCTTCGTGGCCGCGATCCTGGGAGGGCGAGGTTCCATCATGGGCGCTTGCATCGCGGGATTCATGCTCGGTTTCATCGAGATCATGACCGTGCCCGCAATCCAAATCGCAAACAGGCTGTTCGAACTTAACATCGGGTCCAATCTCCGAGACCTTATCGCCTACTCGATCGTGCTGCTGATATTGATTTTCCGTCCCCACGGGCTTTTCGGCGAGCCCTACAGCGCGAAACTAAGGCTCTGATTCGGCGACGCGCCGCGTGACACGACCAAAGGATACGACATATGAACAAAACAATTTCGCGTAGCAAGGTCGGCGGATTGCGGGGCGCGATCCGCGACACCTTTACGACATCGCCGCTGCTGGGCTACTTGTTGGGATTCCTGGTTTGCGTCTTGTTGGAGAGAGCCGCCGGAGACCGAATCGCGGGATTTCTGGGCCTGCCCAGAACGCCGGTCCTGTTCGGCATTTTGACGATTTTCAAAGTCGTCGCGGAGATCGTGAAAGTTGCGTTCGGAGACGCGGCCTTCGAATCGGTACCGTTGATGCAGATTCCCGCCGCGCTGATTTACGTTTTCCTCGTCTACGCGGTTCCGCTTGTCCTCGCACTCAAGTTGCTGGCGACCCCGGCCAACGCGGTCGCCCGATTTCTGCAACGCTTTCCGCTCTTTGTCTCCGCGTTTCTGCAACTGGGGATCATGTACGCGGTCCTCCACTTCTGGGCGGGCATGAGCGACTACCGCCTGATCACCTTGAAACTTACGCTGATCTCGATTCTGTTCACCCTGAGCCTGAACATCATAAACGGCTACATGGGCGAGTTTTCGTGCTCGCATCCGGGATTCATGGCCATAGGGGCCTACATGGCGTCGCTTTTCACCGTGGGATTCTTCGTCGACGACAAGGTGCTTGGACAGGCGGCGGCGCCGTTCGCGGCGGCGTACTTGACGTATCCGGTCGCGTTGTTTTTCGGGGGAGTCGTCGCGGCGCTGGGGGCGCTGGTGATCGCGATTCCCTCTTTCAAGACAAGAGGCGACTACCTGGCGATCATCAGCCTTGCCTTTCTGTTCATCGTGAAGAGCTTGTTCGAGAACCTTCAAGGCCTGGGCGGCTCGCGCGGAATCGCGGGACAGCCCGACTGGTCCACGCTTCCCGTCATATTCGCGACGGTGGTGTTCGGTGTCTGGGCGATCAACAATTTCGTCACCTCCACCCTGGGAAAGGCGCTGAACGCCGTTCGCGACGACGAGGTCGCCGCAGACGCCATGACCGTGGACACGCGCAAGACCAAAGTGGCCGCGTTCATGTTCGGAGCCTTCTGGGCCGGGGTCGCCGGCGGCTTGCTGGCCCACGTGCTTCGCTACATCAACCCGGCCATGTTCGGCATCCAGAGGCTCGCCGAGGTGTTGGCCATGGTCTATTTCGGGGGATTGAATTCCGTGTACGGCTCCATAGTCGGCGCGGTTTCCATCAGTTTGCTCGGCGAGGCGCTCAGGCCCCTGGAGATCCTGAAATGGATTCTGATCCCGCTGTTGCTCATCCTGGTGATGATTTTCCGGCCCACGGGACTGATCGCATTCAAGGAATTCAACGTTCGCGAAGTGTTCGGTCCGAAGGAGAAAGTTTGAAATGGCGCTATTGGAAGTAAGAAACGTCAGCAAAAGTTTCGGCGGCTTGCAGGCTGTCTCCGACTACAATCTGACTCTCGAGCCAGGAGAGATAACGGGCTTGATCGGCCCCAACGGGGCCGGCAAGACCACCATTTTCAACCTGATCACGGGCATCTACAAGCCCGACAAGGGCGAGGTGGTTTTCGACGGAGTGAACGTCGCCGGCAAAAAGCCCAACGTGATCGCGTCCCTTGGCCTTGCCAGGACTTTCCAGGAAATGAAATTGTGGCGACACATGACCGTCCTGGAGCACGTCAAGCTGGCGCGCTATTCCAAGCTGACATACGGCCTCCTCGGCGCCATATTCGACACCCCGAAAAGAATCCGCGAGGAGGCCGAGACCACGGAGCGCGCCATGGAATACCTCTCCCTGTTCGGCGTGGACCAGTTCGCCGACCAGATGGTCCTGAACCTTCCCTACGGCGCGCAACGGCGAGTGGAAATGGCCAGGGCCCTGGTCACGGAGCCCAAGGTCCTGCTCTTGGACGAGCCCACGGTGGGCATGACCCCGGACGAAATGATGGCGATGATCAAAATAGTCAGAAAGGCCCACGAGCGCTTCAACTTGGCGATCTTTCTGATCGAGCACCGCTTGAGGGTCGTGAACGAACTTTGCAAGCACGTGCAGGCTCTCGTTTTCGGACGCGTGCTCGTGGAGGGAGCGCCTCTCGAAATCCAAAGAAACCCGAAAGTCGTGGAGGCCTATATCGGCGACCAGGAGGTGGAATTCTGATGCTTTTAAACGTCGAGAACCTAAAGGTATCCTACGGAAAAATCAAGGCGCTTCACGGGATCGACTTTCACGTGGAAGAAGGCGAGATCGTCACGATCATCGGGGCCAACGGCGCGGGCAAAAGCACCACTTTGAGGGCCGTTTCGAGAATGGTCCCCGTGGAGGACGGCAGCATGATGACTTTCATGGGCAACGACCTTCTGAAATTTCCCGCCGACAAGGTTGTGAGCCGTCTGGGCGTGACCCACGTACCCGAGGGAAGACGCCTGTTCGGAAACCTGACGGTAAAGGAAAACCTGGTCCTGGCCACTTTCGCGAGAAAGGACAAGGACAAGGTGGAAGACGATCTGAAACGGGTGTTCGCCATATTCGAACGTCTGAACGAACGCCAAGCTCAGAAAGCCGGAACCCTGAGCGGCGGGGAACAGCAAATGCTCGCCATCGGAAGGGCGTTCATGAGCGGAAGAAAGCTCATGCTACTGGACGAGCCCTCCATGGGCCTCTCCCCGTTGCTGATGATGACCGTCTTCAGGGCCTTAAAGGAAATAAACCGACAGGAGGGCACCGCGATTCTTTTGGTAGAGCAAAACGCGCGCCTCGCCCTGAAATTTTCCCGAAGAGGATACGTCTTGGAGCACGGAAACATCGTCGTAAAAGGAAAATCCGACGAACTGCTCGACAACCCCGAAGTCCAGAAAGCCTACCTGGGGGGATAAAAAACGGACTCTATCATCTTTCGAATCGAAAAGCGAGTTTCCTAAGAGCATGCGTTCCCGCGCTTCGCGCGGGAACGCATGGACTGGCGCGACGAAAAAAGCGGAGGGTACGGGATCGATACCCGGCGTCAGCTTTTCACGATGGGACGAAGTTTCAGGTAAAGTTCGTCCAGCTGGGCTTTCACCGGTTCGGACGGGGCGTCGGTCAGGAGGCAGGAGGCTTTCTGGGTTTTCGGGAACGCGATGACGTCGCGGATGGAGCTTTGCTTGGCGAGCAGCATGACCAGGCGGTCGAAGCCGAACGCTATGCCGCCGTGGGGAGGCGCGCCGGACTCCAGCGCCTCCAAAAGAAAACCGAACTTCTCCTCGGCTTCCTCCTTGCCGATGTTCAACGCCTCGAAAACCTTCTCCTGGATTTCCATCCGATGGTTCCTTATGCTTCCGCCGCCGATTTCCGAACCGTTCAAGACCAGATCGTACGCCCTCGAGCGGATTGCCTCGGGATTGTAGCGGTCCCCGTCCTTTTCCAGATAGACATCGTCCTCCTCCAGCGGGGCCGTGAACGGATGGTGAAGCGCCTGGTAGCGTTTTTCGGTCTCGTCGTACTCCAACAGCGGAAAATGAGTGACCCACACGAAATTGAACTCGTCCTCGTCGATCAGCCCCAGCTTCTTTCCCAAATGGTTTCTTAGATAGCCGAGAGAGTCGTTCGCAACCCGAGGCGAGTCCGCCACGAAAAACACCAGGTCGCCGGGAGCCATGTCCAAGCGTTCGGTCAGGACCGCCTTTTCCTCTTCGCTGAAGAACTTCGCGATGGGAGACTGCCACGAATCCTCGCGCACCTTGATCCAGGCAAGACCCTTTGCCTTGTAGATGGCCACGAACTCGGTTAAGTCGTCGATCTCCTTCCGGGACAAATCGATGCATCCCTTGGCGTTCAACGCCTTCACGATTCCCTTGTTCTCCACCACCTTGGCGAAGGTCTTGAACTGCGAAGCTCCAACGATGTCGCTCACGTCCCTAAGCTCGAGACCGAACCGAAGGTCGGGCCTGTCCAAACCGTACCGGGACATGGCGTCCAGGTAGCTCATGCGGGGGAAGGGGAGGTTCAGTTCCATGTCCAGCACCTCCTTGAACAACGCGGCGATCATACCCTCCGCGATTCCCATGACGTCCTCCTCGCCCACGAAGGACATCTCCATGTCGATCTGGGTGAACTCCGGCTGGCGGTCGGCCCGAAGGTCCTCGTCGCGGAAGCATCGCACGATCTGGTAGTATCTGTCGAACCCCGAGATCATCAAAAGCTGCTTGAAAAGCTGCGGAGATTGGGGCAGGGCGTAGAATTTTCCGGGGTTGACCCTGCTGGGGACCAGGTAGTCCCTTGCTCCCTCGGGGGTGCTTTTGGTCAAAAAGGGCGTCTCTATATCCAGAAAGCCCTGCCCGTTCAGATACGATCGGATCGCGACGGAGGCCTTGTGCCGCATGATAAGGTTTTTTTGAAGCCCCGGTCTCCGAAGATCCATGTGCCGGTATTTCAGTCGGGTGTTCTCCGAAACCTCGACTCTGTCCTCGACTAGAAACGGAGGGGTCTTGGCCGTGTTCAGGATTTTCAGTTCGCGAACCATGACTTCGATTTTTCCGGTCTTCAGGTTGGGGTTTTCCATGTCGGCGGGACGGCTTTCCACGACGCCGCGTATTCCAAGCACGTATTCGCTCCGGATCTCGTGGGCTTTCTCGTGGACCTTCGGGTGGATTTCGGGGTTGAACACGATCTGGGTGAGACCTTCGCGGTCCCTCAGATCGACGAAAATCACCCCGCCATGATCTCTCCGGCGCTGGACCCATCCCATGAGCACCACTTCCTTTCCCACGTCCTCGGCGTCCAATTCGCCGCAGGTGTGGGTCCTTCTCATGTCTTCAAGATTGTCTGACCTCTGTGACTCGGACAATGCAACCACTCCTTTCTCCAACCTTTTCGAAAAACCTTCGTGAAAAATATGGTCTATGCAATAATATCGTCGTTCCGCAGTCCAAACGGCCGCGTATTTTTTAAAAACCCTTATTTTTATTACAGCGCCCGAATTCAAGTCAACAGATTTCATGGCGATGGAAAAATAATTGCCTTTGACGTCGCAAAGATTTTTCTATATCCTATCCCGTTTCGATAAAACGAAAAAAATCGGACGAGCCCCTGAAATATGCGGATAGGAAATCGATAGATGCGGATTCAAACAAACTTGAAAGAAAAAGGAACCTGAACGGAAAACGCCTTTTCCATCGGCGGGCGTCCGGCTAACGTTTCGGGAATGCAACCAATGAGCAAAAGAAGAGAGCAACTCAACCTGCTTTGCGACATCGGCGATCTTGCCGCCCTGTTGTCGGAAAGCGTGGACATCGAAATTTTCCTCCAGCGAACCGTCAGGCTCGTGGCGGGGAATCTGAAAGCGGACGTCTGTTCCATCTATCTTTTAGACGAACAGGCCGGAGAGCTGGTTTTAAGGGCGACCGTGGGATTGAACCCCGACGCGGTGGACAGACTGCGGTTGAAACCGGGGGAAGGGCTCGTCGGAATCACACTGGAGAGGCTTCAGCCCATTTGCGAGGGAAGAGCCACCATGAGCCCCTACTTCAGGTATTTCGAGGAGGCGCACGAGGAACGGTTCGAATCCTTCCTTGCGGTCCCTATCGTGAGAGGCGTCGAGAAAATCGGCGTCCTCGTGGTTCAGCACGAAAAACGCTATTATTTCGACGAATACGACGTCATGACGTTAAGGGCGACTGCGAGCCAACTGGCCGGCGCCATGGCCAACGCGCGCCTGTTGATGGACATGAGCCGCGCTCTGGAAAAGCGAAGACTGGAGACGGTCCGGACCGGATCGAAGTTCATCAAGGGAAAGTCCGCATCGCCAGGATACGCCTACGGCGCCGCAGCCGTCATGAGGGAAAGCCACGGGGGCCTCACGACCGGCTACGACAATATCGAGAAGGAGAAAAAGTTCGACCTGAAGGATTTTTTCGTCGCCTTGGAGAAAACCACCCAGCAACTGGAAAGCCTTCAGGAGAAACTGGCGAAGAAACTCCCGGAGAGCGCCTCCTTGATCTTCTCGGCCCATCTTATGATTTTGAAGGACGCAAAGTTCATCGACAAGATCGTCGATCTGATGGAAGAGGGAACGCCCGCGCCGGAGGCCATCAGGAAAGTGGCCGGCGACTACATGCGCGTGTTCCTGTCGAGCCAGCACGCCTACATCAGGGAAAAGGCCAACGACATGGAGGATCTGGCCGGAAGGCTCTTGACCAATCTTCTCTATGCCTCCGACGAAGAACCGGGCCACGAGCGAGGACGAATCATCATCGCCCACGACCTGTTCCCGTCCGAAATGCTCAAGCTGGCCGCCGAGGAAGTGATGGGGATCGTGCTGGTTTCCGGTGGCGTGACCTCCCATGTGGCCATTTTGTCAAGATCCATGAAAATTCCTTTGATTATCGCCGAGCACAGGGATCTTCTATATATTCCCGATGGAGTCCCGGTCCTTCTCGACGCCGACATCGGCAATATTTTCATTTCCCCTTCGAAGAAAATAGTCGAACAGTACGAGACCCGAAACCAGACCAAGACGGAATGCGTGCCGCAGAGAACGAAGCTCGCCCCCGAAACGAGGACCAAGGACGGAAAGAGGATCCGGCTCATGGCCAATATCAACCTTTTGAGCGAACTTGCGCTGGCCAGGGACCTGAACGCCGAGGGAATCGGCCTGTACCGCACCGAATTTCCGTTTCTCATCCGGAACAATTTTCCGTCCGAGGAGGAGCAGTACCTGGTCTACAAGCGACTTTTCGAGGTCATGGAGGGTAAGGAGGTCACCATTCGCACCCTCGACGTGGGTGGAGACAAGGTGTTGACGTACTCCGACTACGGCGCGGAGGCCAACCCGGAACTGGGGCTTCGTTCCATCAGGTTTTCGCTCCGCCACATGGAAATCTTCGAACAGCAGATCAGGGCGATTCTTCGCGCGGCGCCTCCAGGAGAAAAGGTCCGGATCATGTTTCCCATGATTTCCTCCGTGGATGAATTCCGGGAGGCGCGCCAAATGGTGGTGGAATGCATGGACGATTTGAATGGCGACGGCTTGGTCCATCACCCCAATCCCTCGGTGGGAACCATGCTCGAGGTCCCGTCGGTGGTGGAAATCATGGACGACCTTGCCAGAAACGCCGACTTTTTTTCCATCGGCACCAACGATTTCGTGCAGTACATGCTGGCCGTGGACCGCACCAACGAAAAAGTGGCAAGCTACTATCGGCCGTTCCATCCGTCGGTCCTGAGGGCGATCGAGCGCATGTCCTATTGGGCCAACAAATGGAACAGGGATATTTCCGTCTGCGGCGAAATGGCCCACGAACCGGAATACATCCCTTTTCTTTTAGGCGTGGGAATCACGACCCTGAGCGTCGATCCCCAGTATCTGAAGGCAGTTCAGAATCGCATTTCGAACCTGAAACTGACCGACGCCGAGCACTACGC
>CAZNTU010000098.1:5546-19583 GCA_964575975.1 uncultured Desulfobacteraceae bacterium | reverse complement strand
AATGGGCCCAGGATAGCTCGTCGGAGCCCGCGACCGGTGTCCGACCGACGCCCGGGAACCATTTTTCCCAACGTTCGAGGCGCCCGGCTGTCAATCATAATGTCTTAGTAGCACGCGGCATCACCCTCTCCCCCCCAACTTTATTACCTTATTAAGGACTCGGAACGGAACAAAGCAGTCAGCGTTGCGCGCAATATGCCGGCGGCAAGAGCGGTAGTATATTTATCTCGTTCCGTGGCCCCTGCCAAAAGGACGAAGGATACTCGGAGCCGAATCCTTCTCTCCCAAAAAACGAACCTCGGAATCGGTGTCGAACTGCGTCCGGACACAGCCCGTTTCCCACCATTTTAGAGCCGTTTTTCGTTTTTCCCCGAACCGATCTCGCTTCATCCCGCCGCCGTCCTGCCGAGGGCGGGCGTAGAGGGTTCCGGATACTTCTTAGCCTCTTGATAAGGAAGGTCGTATTCTTTGCGAGACCCTATCCAAAACCATGCCATTTCGTCGTTTTCAAGAACTCCAACAGCACGATGGTCAATATTTATCTCCTCAAAAGCTTTTTCAAGAAGCTTTGCTGTTGCCATTTTTACAACCTCCGTATTGTCCAACTCTCGCTCCCGACCGCCCCGGTGCTGGCAGTCGCCGCCTCCTCTCGCGGCTTGGCGACCGTCTTGCGACGAGGCTACGTTTTTCCCTGCGCACTTTATTCAGCAGGTAGAGTACGGATGGCGAAACATCCGGTTACGTCATGAATATTCAAGCATAACAAATACTTACGCGACATCGCGTCGCACAACGACCAGGTGGGCGGACGGGCTTGCGGAGCGGCAACGGGAATGCCCGGTCCGGCTCGACCCAGGGGTTGGCGCTCAATCTTTCGGTTCCTTTGGAATCTGAGCGCCATGCCACACTGCAATGATCCATACGATGTCGGCCTTGATTTTGTAAAAAAAGCGATATGGCGAGATGATAACCTCTCGATAGGGAAGTTCTGGAAATTCCGAAATTATTCTTCCAGATTCAGGAAAGTCCTCGAGTCTTCGTAAAATTTTTTCAGTCCGATCTCGAAACTTGACGGCTGCGGACGGTTTATCCTTGCGAACATATGCAAGCGCCGATAGAAACTGATTTCGAGCAGATGGGGTAAAGCGAATCTTCACTGTTGCTCCCTATTGAAAAAAGAATCGGCTTCGGCAAGAACAGTATCTAAATCATAGCCATCGCCAATTTCTATTTCTTTCTCCCCATTTGCTAAAAGCCGCAGAAGTTCTCTGTCATGTTCATATTTTTCATATGCTTCGACGCCAATCAAGACCGCCGCTGCCCGGCCTCTTTGAGTGATAATCAAAGGATCTTGATTCTTTTTCAACTTTTTCAACACGTTTGCGGCATTTTGTCTCAAGTCGCTTACCGGAATCATATTTATTAGTTTGCCCATGATGTACCTCCCGTTGTATTTTTATTTGTATCATTGGACATACTATACATCGAGTCCATCATGAACACAAGAGTACCGGTAAAAAGCCCGCCGGACGAATCGAATCCCCTTGGCGAACTTTTCGACGCCGGTGCATGACGCCAACTTGGGCGCTAATCGCAAATAAAGGTATAACCCGCCTCCTTGATTTGGGAAGTTCGTTCCGAATGTGCGAAACGCCACCGACCTGGATTTCGACCGTCGAATATTTTGCAGTTTTCTCGCCTGGCCGGGACGAACCCTGCTGACGGCTTGGTTAGACGGCTTTGACAATCCGACGACGAACCGGAAGGATACCTTTCCAGTCGTCTTCCAATTTCGAATTTCATGCCGGCGCGTTCGGAACGAACGAATGTCCCCCCATCATTATCATCTAGTAATCCACCGCCAGCCTCAACATATCTTTGAGCTGAATGCCGTTTTCGTAGATCGGCTCGTCATAGTTGACCAGGAAGAAGTCCCGCTCTATGGCGCATACCCGAAATCCCTCCCGCTGATACCAGGCAAGCTGATAGCCAAAGGTTCCGGTTCCGACCTCGAGACGACGCGCCCCCATGTCGTGCATGGTGGTCACGACATGCTTTAGCAGTTTCGACCCAATCCCCTTTCGCTGATATTCAGGCGAAACCGCAATGCTCATCAACTCATGGACGGCCGGAGCGATACGCTGTACGACATACGCCCCGACCAGCTTGCCTTGACGTATCGCGACAAAACATCGCGAGCGTGGCAAATACGCGTGTATTTTCTCAACCGACGGGTCCGCTTCCACAAGGAGTTCTATTGGCGCCTTCGTGTACGGGACTTCTTGAATTTCCACTGTTCACTCTCCTGTTGATGCGTCACATTCTGTTTCTCGGCTCAAAGCCTTCTTGTACCCATTCGCATTCGCGTGCGATCGTGCAATCCGAACGAATCGCCTCGCAACTCTTCGACCAAGGCGACTTCTATTTCCTCGAAACGCTTCCGTCTTTTGTCGTTCGTAACAATGTAATCGGCTCCGCACGCGGAGGCCGTGCCGATCTGAATGGCGTTGGGAGTTTTGAATCCATAGTTTGCCCGCAATTCGACAACTCGATCCGCAATGTTCATCCCATGACGGCAAGTGCTCGTTCCTACATTTCTTCAATGCCGTCGTAAATATTCCGGTATTTCAGATCCGGGAGCAATTCTTTTCGAAACCTGGAAGTATCGCCGTAATACGGTACTCTTCCGATGTCTATGAAATCCTTGGTCAAAGGGCTGACCGTATCGAACAATCTCGATACGGTCTCGGATATCAGGGCTGCGAAATAGATCGTCCACAGCGGCATTCTCCACGGCCGACCGTATCCCCACCGATCGCACGCCAGATCAAGGAACGATTGCAAGGTATCGTTCCCTTCGTCGCCAAGGTGGTAAACGCCGGCGGCATTTTCGTTTCTGATCGCCGCCACGGTCGCCCTGCAAAAATCGGTCTTGGAAATCAGGTGTATTTCCGTCGGTTCCTTCCACACGCCGAGGATACGCCATTTGGCGAACCGTCTTGCGGCGTCGATCATCAAGACGCCGTTTCCGTAGACCATTCCCGCTCTAAGCGATATCGGATTTTCGATTTCCCGAAAAAGATGCCTTTCCTCTTCCAGTCTCGTCCCGGCATGGACAGACACGGGCTTGCCGTCCAATCCGCCCAAGGCGGGCCTTTTTCGCGAAGACGGCCCCTCCACGTGGGGAAAGCTGATCAATATTACTTTTCGGATTTTTTTCGCCTTGGCGATTCCGACAAGGTTTTTGAAATACCGGATATTCGTTTCGTGAAGAAACTTTTCCGGATCGGCCTTGAACAAAACCCCCGCGAAATGAACGACCGCGTCCGCGCCGTCGAGGCATTCGCGCAATGTTTCAGGCCGCGAAAGATCGGCGTTTACGACTTTGACCCTCGCGTTTCGCCGTACGTCGTCGGGTATTCTTTTCCGGTGCTGCACGAGGATCAATTCGAGATCCTTTTCGCAATCCAGTATGTGCCTGGCAAGCAAACCTCCAAGGTTTCCCGCCGCGCCGGTTATCAAAACGTTCATCGTTCTCCTTTGCCGCGCGTTTGTCGGCAACAGTAGTCAAAGCATTCGTCTCTTAAAGCTTCACTATAAATTCGCACGCTTCATCTCCCTTCCCGATCGAGCGTTCGATTGCAACCTCGACCTCTTTTTTCGCGACCTTGGCGAACACGGCCTCAATCATCCCTTTCGAGCAAAGGCATTGGACAGGGTGCAATTGAATCGATCCCGACCGAACTTTTAGCTTTTAGCCTTTAGCTCTTAGCCGCCGCTCGCCGATTTTCCGGGGTATCCAACGGCCAACGGCTAAAAGCTGACGGCTAACGGCTAAAAGCTTGATCCAAAAGCTTGATCCCGACGCGCAAGAAGGCACAAAACCTGGATGAATTCCAGCCTCCTTCTTGCAACATATTTTCATCACCCCAGGCGCAACCCCGTCAAGCGTCTTCGAACATTAATTTCCCGCCTAAATAGGATAGCAACACTCCCGTCATAATATCCAACGGTCGCTTTGCTTTTTATAAAGGCATGCCACATGGTTTTCAACCCCATGTAAACCAAGTAGCAGCCGCCGACGACCTTGATTGCATCGTACGTCCATCCCGCATATTTAAACAGAGCGCTCAGACCCAGCAAACTTGCCGACGCCCAAGCACCCGCGCCCGTCGAGACTCCCAAAGCGAGGAGGATCCCCGTTTTCCTCGACCGTGTCATCGAGCCCTGCGTGACGACAATGAAATTCGGGCCCGGTATGGTGACGACCAGAAACCAAATCAACGCAATGCCGCCGATAGCAGGCAAGTGTTCCATATCGTCGTTCCTTTTTAAATCCATATTTTCGCAGTCGAGCAGCCGGAGAATATATTGCCGCCCCCCGGCCCTCCAACAGTCTTGCATGCGCCTTTCAACGCACGCGGGTCGGGTTCCCCCAAAGGCGAGCCCTTCCGGTACTGCCCGGCTGCGACCGTTTATGCCGATCGCGCTTTCCATCCCTCGACTAGCGGCTTCGGGCGCGGCGTTTCCGAAAATATACTTGTAAATCCGCTTGTCCACAAGTCCGAACATCCTGCCGCCGTCAACAATTCCCTTCCGAACTTCTCGAAAAGACGTCGGTGTGTTTCCGGATCGAGACGCGCGCCTGTTTTCCCGCGGACAACCGCGTCTTCCGACCGGGCCGCGAGCAAGGCGACCTCCTTCGCCGGGCACTCCGGAACCGTCGTCTACGACATCGGCCTTGACGCGGAAAAAGATTCCCGAAAGGCGGACCTGTGGCTGCCCTATCCCATGTCCGGGGAGCACCGGAAGATTTCCAAGGTTGCAGTGGAGGGCAACTTCGATTCCGTGGCCGTCTGCAGGGACGCCGATTCGGAGGCCGTGTTTTTGCACGCGGACCGGGAAAAGATCGCCGAGCGGCCGTCGCTGACTTTTTCGTTCCATGTGGATTTGGATGACCGAAAAGTCGAAAATATCGTGGATTCCAACGGACCCGTTCCGAAACCGGTCCAAAAATATTTGAAGGCTTCGCGGTTCGCGCCCTCGGACGATCCCGAAATCGAAGAAATCGCCGAGAAGGCGACGGAAGGCAAGACCGGCGTGTTGGAAAAAGCGCGCGCGGTATACGACTGGGCCGTGGAGAACACGTTCAGGGACCCGGAGGTGAAGGACGCCGGGGACTGGAGGAAGTTCTTCCGGGGAGGGGACGATCTTTTCCGGTTGGTTCCGGAGAAAAACTCCAGGGGCGCGGTCCTGGAACCCCGCCGGAAAGGAGACCCGGTCAACTACCTGATGCATCCCTTCGCCCGGGTCGATGGAAAGACGCCGAACTATTTCGATCCCAAGGCGTTCTCGTACTCGGTGTCCTGCAAGGCCGACTGATCGGAGACGACCATGCGGGGAGCATCGCAAAACCGCAGGACTTTCCCGAAAAACGGCCTTCTCGTTCGCCCGGGAGCGGGGGCGAGTTTCCCGGACCCGGAAAGCGGAGGCGCGATTCTTGTCGGAAAGTGACATGGCAAGCAAAAAAAACGGGTTCCGGCGCTTGTTCGTCCTGTTCGTACCCCTTTCATGGTTTTGTCTTCCTGACGCCCGCCCCGGCGAGCCTTTTTATTTGCACGGCATCCAAAACGTTTATCCGCCGGGGCGGGATATCGAGCATTTGTTTCTTCCCGCCGGTTTTTCCAATCTGTCTTTGGCGCATTGAATGGTTCCTGTCTTGTGTTTGTCGCAGTTTACAGCACAGTCTTTTGAATCGCCTTCTTCGCTCGACGGAAAAACTTCGGAAGGAATATTTCGAACTGTTGTCTGTAGTAGGGATAGGGAACACTCGTTCCGAGCGTACCTTAGAACCAGCGACAACGAAGAAACTTCGTTAAGCACGTTCGGATCGAACGTCCCCTGTCCTGGTGGCGTCGTTCCTGAGCGATCCAGCCAACCTGCGCAGAGGAGTCAAGTCCGTCGACTGGTTCGGCATCCTGCTGCTGGCGGCGACCCTGACGACCATGCAGGTCGTGCTGGAACGGGGCCAGGAGAAAAACTGGTTCGATTCGCGCATGATCGTCCTGGGTTCCGTATTCTGTATCTTCTCCACTCTGACCCTCATGGTCTGGGAGATGAAGACGGCCGAACCGGTGATAAACTTCCGCGTGCTGCGCAACGTCCCTCTTTCGCTGGGATCGGTCATTGGCCTGATATTCGGCATCGCCCTGTTCGGCACCACCTTCATCCTTCCCCAGTTCACCCAGGAACTTCTGGGCTACTCCGCCTATCAGGCCGGTCTCGTGCTGGCCCCTCGGGCGGTCATGCTCATGATCGCCATGCCGGTCGCGGGAATTCTCTATCGCTACGTGGACGCCCGCGCGCTGATGCTCGCCGGAGCGGCGGTCGTCCTCTGGTCCTTCTACAGCCTTGCGCATTTGTCGCTGCAAGCCGGGTATTCCACCCTCGTTCCCATGCTCCTGATCATGGGAACCGGCCTTCCTTTCGTGTTCGTCACCGTGAGCACGGTTTCCCTGAGCACCGTGAACCGGTCCGACATGACCGACGCCACCAGTCTGTTCACCCTCGCGAGGCGCAATCGGCGGCAACATCGGATACGCTCTCGTGGCGACGCTGGTGGCCAGAGGCGAGCAGGCGCACAGACTCTACCTGGGGCAAAACGTCAGCCTCTTCAATCCGGCCTATCTCGATTACCGGAAAACCCTATACGCGGTTCTTAGCCGGTCGGGGCTCCCCCCGGCCGATGCGGTCCACGCCCGGATGGCCTTGGTGCTCGCGTTGGTGAAACGCCAAGCCATTATGATGGCGTACAACGACACCGCGTGGTTTTTGGGCGGACTTTTTCTGTGCGTCGTTCCCCTCGTCCTGATGTTCCCGCGCCAGGCGACGAAGCCTGAAAAGGCGGACAAAAAAGCAAACGGCGAGTAAAAATTCAACTTAGCTCTTTTTCAGCGATCTTTCGAACGTCTTCCATCGTCAGCCGACCGAACGGGACGATTTCGTGATGGGGGACGTCCCCTATCATTTCATCCCTTTGCGGGAAGACAAAAAAGGAAGATCGTGAAGACTGCGGCTTCCCAAATCAGTTCAATCCGAGTATCAATCCCAAGCCATACTCTACCTCTTCCATCAACAATGCTTGGAACTATAACTGTCGCCAGTCTGCTTTGATTGAAATGGTTTTCCTGAACGATTAGCACAGGTCGCCTCAAGGATGGTTCGGAACCCATCGGCTCACCGAGATCGGCCCACCATATTTCCCCTCGATTGATTTTTACCATTCCGAACTCGATAAAATACGCTTGGCCGCCGCTCTCATTTGCGGATTCAACGACGTATCAATATTTTCGCAAATTTCATTGATTTTCCGGACGATCTGTTCTCTATCTTTTTTGTTCTTCCTCATTATATACGCACTTACTGCCTTGGCATACAGTTCGTTTCTGGAAAGGCCGTGTTCCTTTGCATATTCTTCCGCTCTAATGAACAATTTGTCGGGCAATGATATCGGTGTTTCCATTGTTTCATACCCTTTGAGGTTTTCGTTTGCTTCGTTTACGTGATTCTTTTCTCCGAATTCTCTATCCATTTTTTTAACAATTTTGGATCCACAAATCAAGTTGTATCCATTGAGGCCGCGCGTAAAGCCCTCATCCGTCGGGCAGCCGCGATGGCGGACGTTCGTTCCGAACGTGCAAAACGCAATTTACAAAAGTTTGACGATGATCTCGTCCGTCGGATCGTTCGCGGTTTGCCCGTCTTCCAACAAGAACGCCGCTGGTCGGCCTTTGAAGGACCGGCAATGCTACTAAAGGATGCCTTTCCCGGCAATCCCGTAACCCGTAACCCTAATTTCATACCGCTCGTAACATAACGTCCCCTATCATGATGTTCTCTTTTACTCTCGTTCGGCAATTTGTTTTTTCGAGCGCTGCTTTGGCTGATTCCTCGCATGCGCCGCTTTTATGCTTTTATTTTTTTCCTCGGCACGCGGAATTGTTTGATGCCTCTACGGTCTATCCCCAACGGATGCGTCACGCCGACCAACCTCAATGGCAGGGTACCGTGCGAACCACGATATCCACGTTAAGATTTTTGCGCAATATGTTTATTATTGAGGTTAAATTGTTCATTGTAGGATTTCCGGAGGCGGACAGCATGCGATGCAGACTCTTGCTCGGTCTGTCCGTTTCAATGGCGAGCTTTTCGAAGCCCACCGTCGCGTTTACAAGGTCTCGCAATACGATTCTCGCGGTGGCCGGCTCTCCGTTGAGAAAGAGAGAAACCGCCTCGTCAAGCAAGGATGAAGCGAACGCGGGATCGCGGCGAATCCGATTCTCAACCGTTTCTTTGTAGTCTCTTGCAATTTCGGCCATCTTTGTTTCCTTCTACTGTTGCTTTTTACGTTCTTTGTACTCTTTGTAAAGTTCCATAGCCCGGTCGATATCGTTTTGTTGATTTTTCTTCGTTCCGCCGCCCAGCAATATAATGAGCCGGCCGCCTTCTCGAGCCAAATAGATCCTGTAGCCGGGACCCCAGTCGATTCTATATTCTCCGATGCCGGAAAACCACTTGATATTGGAGACGTTTCCCGATTCCAAGCGCGCTTTCGCTACGGTTACTTTCGCGGCGGCGTTAGGGTTCAAGCCGTCAAACCATTTCCTGTACGGGCTGGAACCGTCTTCCCTTATGTATTCCAGAACTTTCATCGGATTATGGTAACATATATGTTACTGGTCGTCAATGTCGGCAGTTTCATTCCAATTCAATTTGCTGGTGGTTTTCCATGCAACTGGCCGCCAACGACAAGCTCACCGGCGCCGGGGGCGAAGCGAATGCGTAGACCTCAGTGTCGGGAGAAGCGAATGGTTGGCGAATTGTCGATAACCTTGCATAATGTCAACTTGCGCTCTAATCACAAATCAAGGTGTGACCCCATTCACGTATCTCGAATGGTCGATGTTAAAACCAAACCCCGGCGAGTCTATGTATATGAAATTTTACTGAAGCCAAGTTCAAAACCGTTGCGCCATCTGCGAAAAACATGATATTGAGGCCGAAATTTGCAACCCGAATCGGAGTGACGACTATGAAGACTCTTGAGCAGCTTTGTGTTCCGCGGAAAAGCGTATTCGACGCAAGCCGAAGAGATACGGTACTCGAACTTTCCGATCTCGTTCACGATAGAATCGACAGCGATGTCTTTTTCGAGGAAAACTATTTCACCGACGGCATCAATCGCCTTGTTTCCGGGGCTTTCGAACGCTTCGCGGGAAAATCCGACCAAGGAGTGTATCTTTTAACCCAGGCCATGGGCGGAGGCAAGACCCACAGCATGATCGCTTTGGGACTGTTGGCGAAGCGTCCTGATTTGCGGAAGAAAATAATGGGCGATCAAGGGAGAGGCGTTCCGGGAAAAATCCGGGTGGTCGGCTTTTCCGGTCGGGAAACGGACGCGAAATACGGCATGTGGGGCGCCATAGCGGAACAACTTGGAAAAAAGGAGTTGTTCAACGACTTTTACAGTCCGCTCACCGCCCCCGGCCCGACTTCCTGGATTAATTTGTTGAAAGGCGAACCGCTCCTTATCCTCATCGACGAACTACCTTTCTATTTCGAACATGCGGAAGCCAGGACCATCGGCGACTCGAATCTTTCCACCGTCACGGCGACCGCGCTTTCCAACCTTTTGATCGCCGTCGACAAACCCGAACTCCAGAACGCATGCGTCATCGTATCCGATTTGAAAGCGACATGGGAAGGCGGATCGCAAAGGCTGATCAAGGCGCTGACCAATTTCGAAAACGAGGTGAACAGAAGCGCCATACGGCTGGAGCCCGTGGGAATGAACACCGACGAGGTCTACCACATCCTCCGGACGCGCCTTTTCGAAACATTGCCGGCCCCGGAAGAAATCAAACCCGTCGCCGAAGCCTACGCCCAGGCGGTGAAGGACGCCCGGCAAATGGATTTGACCAACGCCTCGCCAGAGCAGTACGTGCGTCGAATCGTCGAATCGTATCCGTTTCATTTTTCCATCCGGGACCTGTACGCCAGGTTTCGGGAAAATCCCGGGTTCCAGCAGACTCGCGGGCTGATCCGGCTCATGCGAGTGGTCGTTTCGAGGCTCTATGCGACGAAAGCGGCGCAAAAAAGGCTGTTGATCCATCCTTACGACCTCGATTTGAACCACAGCGCGACACTCACCGAAATCACAGGAATCAATACATCGCTGGAAAACGCCATTGCGCACGATATCGCCTCGGGCGGGGAATCCGTCGCAGAAACGATCGATTCCCAACTCGAAACCACCGACGCGCAGGACACCGCGAAGCTTCTTTTCGTCTCCTCCCTTGCCAACATTCCCAACGCCGTTCTCGGCCTTTCCGTACCCGATATCGTCTCATGTCTCTGCGCGCCCGGAAGGGACTTGAGTTCGTTGAAAAAGATCGTCTTTTCCCGCCTTTTCACGACGGCGTGGTACATCCATGAAACAAAGGACGGAAAGCTCTTTTTCAAAAACGTGAAAAACCTCGTGGCCGACTTGAAAACGAGGGCCGAGTCCTACAACCGCGAATCGTGCCTCAAGGAACTCAGGAACTATCTTGAAGCCCTTTTCCAGCCGGAAGCCCGGGATTGCTATCAGCATGTCCAAGTCTTCCCGCCCATCGACGAAATCGACGTAAGACCGGACAGGGTCCTTCTCGCCGTCTGCCTTCCCCACGAATCCGGCGGTCTGTCCCCCGAACTGGAAGCTTTCCACAGCGACCAGGAATACAAAAACCGCATCCTGTTCTTGACCGGGAGAAAGAGCATGATCGAGAATCTCGTCTCCCGAGCCGCCGAGTTCAAGGGCATCACATCCATAACGAAGGAAATGGACGCCGACCAAGTCCCCCCGAACGACCCTCAAAGAATCAGGGCCGAGGGACTCGTCGACGAATACCGCTTCCAACTCCTGTCCGCCTGCCGCGAAACTTTCACGACCCTGGTCTTTCCCCACATGGAAAAACTGTACACCATGGATTTCCTGATGAATTTCACGGACAACCGCTACAACGGGGAAAAACAAATACGAGAGACTCTCAAGCAAAAGCAGAAATTCACGGAGGATGTCGAGGGCGACTCGTTCCGAAAAAAATGCGAGCAGCGTCTTTTCACCCAGAAGGTCATGCCCTGGTCAGAAATCAAAAAGCGCGCCGCGATGAACACCAAATGGCCTTGGCATCATCCCGACGCGCTGGACCGCCTGAAGGACAAGCTCGTACACGAGGACCAGTGGCGGGAGGACGGGGCCTACGTGGAAAAGCCGCCGTTTCCCAAACCCCAGACCGACGTATTGGTGCAGTTGCTTTCCCGCGACGAATCCGACGGGACTTCCATGTTGCGCCTGACTCCGGTACACGGAGACAAGCTTTTCTTCGAGTACGGAGAAGGAGTGACTCCGGGCTCGATGAAAATCGAGGACCCGAAAGCCTTCAAGGTCAAGGAACTGAAGGTCTCGTTTCTATGCGTGGACTCGAATGGCCTTCATGAAAACGGCTCGCCCGTGGTCTGGAAGAACGCGATCACCTTGAAATCCAGGATTTTCAACCAAAACAACCGGAAAATGGTCGAACTGGTCTCGGCCCCCGAAGCCCCCGTACGGTACACGACGGACGGTTCCAGCCCGAAAACCCATGGCGGGGTCTACGACGGGCCTTTCGAGCTTCCGGAGGGAGCTTCGGTCGTGCTCGCCGTCGCCGAGAAAGACGGTATCGTATCCGAAATCCACCAACTCGATATTCCCGAAGATTCGGACGATGGCGCGACGATCGATCCCGAAAGGCCGCTCGTTTGGCGCAAGGAACATTATCCTGTCACGACGAGGGAATCCTACGCGATCATGGGACTGATGAAAAAGCACAAAGCCGAGGCGTTTGGCGTTCGAGCGGCGGTAAGCGGCAAGCATTACGTGGAAATGGCCTTCGATCCCGAATTCGGAGTGATGGGGGACAAGCTGGAAAGCGCCGTGGAGCACATGAGAGGGCTTTTGTCGGAAGGCCAGGTCAACATCAGGATGGCCAAGTTGAAATTCGAACAAGGCCTCCACTTCATGGACTGGATCGCCGAGATCAAAGGCACGGTCGATCCGGCGGAAATCCAGCAGTAATGGCGGGAAAACCGAAAATATACGATTTCGGTTTCAACCCCGATGAGACCCACCACCATTTCGCGGTTTTAGTACCCGCGATGAAGATCGACCCGAACGTATACATTTTCGAATACTGCGAATGGAGCGAGACCAAAGACCGGAAACAATTCATGTTCGAAATGGAACAAGACCCGGCTTGCCGGGTCGCGATGGCTCGGGACAAGTGGAAAAGGATCGCCGAGGACGTAAAGGCCGAATTCAACAAGCGGTTGAGAAACCTATGTTTCAAAACGGCCAAATGGAAAAGGGGAATCACGCTGGTAAACCGCGAAATGGGAAAAGAACTTGTGTTGCTCGCCTGGTCCGTCGAAGAGGCGGACCCGACCATGATTCCATACGCGGTGAAAAACTGGCTCGGCCTTTCCCTGGAAGAACGCTGGTGGCTGTTTACCATGACCAACGCCGCCACCGGCCAGGCGGCGAAAGGCCGGGGAAAAGGATGGAGGAAGGCCGTCCGTTACGCACTGACCGAAAACCCGGTGACCGACGTCGTCGAAAAACGGGCTTTCAGTCGGTTCGAATCCGAAAAAACCAAGGAAAAGCCGAAAGGCAAAAATAAAAGGAAAGCCGCGGATAACGGCCAATTGAAGCTGTTCGATCTCGAAGACGAGGAAAACGGCCGGGAATAGCGACAAACGCGACACGGAAAAACGACCGGCATTTGCGAAAACGAACCTTATGGAACAAAAGTCATTCATAGAAATACAGTTTCCGGTTTCGAAGGTTTCCAAGGAAAGCTACAAGGAGCGCAAGGCGAACTACAGCCAGACCCTGACCGGCCTTGGCAAGTGGTGGGGCCGAAAACCCCTGGTTCTCGTCCGGGCCGCTCTTCTTGGACTCCTCGTGCCCGCCTCCGACAACCCCGTAAAGGACAGGGAAATCTTTCTGAAAATTCTCACCATGGACGAGGACGGACTCTGGCGTCGAAAATCGAAGAACATCGCGCTCAAAACGATTTACGAACGGCTGTCGAACGCGGAACGCAAATATTGGTTCGTCCCCGATGTCGATCCGGGAAAGCCGAAGCTGAAAAAGGATTTCAAACCCGAGGACAGACGCAAGCTGCAAAGGCTCGTTTTCAGCAGGATGTCCTACGACGAAAAGCTGGACTACTGCGACCGCCCGGAACATGTGGACGGCCCTTCGGAAGACGCCTGGAGCGAGATAAACGCCCACCTTGGCACAAAGGCCGAAAAGCTCGAGGATCTCGTCCGGGAATTGGGCGTCCGAAGGTTCGGACGCGTCCCCCGCGTGGGCGACGCATTTTGCGGAGGAGGAAGCGTCCCTTTCGAAGCGGCTCGGATGGGGTGCGACGTATACGCCTCCGACTTGAACCCGGTGGCGGCCCTTCTCACGTGGGCGGCGCTCAACATAATAGGCGGGGGCGAGGAAGTCGCCGAAAAGGTGAAAGAAGCTCAGCGGAAGGTCTACGAAGCCGTCGACCGACAGATCGAAGAGTGGGGCATAGAGCGCAACGAAAAAGGATGGCGCGCGGACGCCTATCTTTATTGCACGGAAACCAGATGCCCGGAATGCGGCGCCATGGTCCCGATGGCGCCGTCTTGGGTGATCGGGGAAAAAACGAACACAATAGCCAAGCTCTCGTACGACGAAGCGGGAAATCGCTTCGACATCGAAATCGCGTCCGGCGTATCCTCCGCCGAAATGGCGGAGGCGAAAAACGTGGGGACCGTCAAAGGCGAATATCTGGTCTGCCCCAAATGCGACGAAAAAAACCCCATTACAATGATCAGAGGGGATCGGCGAGGAAAGAACGGCACGAAGTACGGCCTGCGAATGTGGGAGAACGACGACATCGTTCCGCGCGCCGACGATGTTTT
>CAZNTU010000098.1:0-5446 GCA_964575975.1 uncultured Desulfobacteraceae bacterium | reverse complement strand
ATAGGCTGTCTATTTTCATTGGGAAGGTGTTGTGATTGGAATGCGCGTTTGACCCAATGGTTGTCAAATGCGTCTAACGAAGGGGGGTCTCACGTCTTCAGTAACCAAGCGCTAAATACTATTTTTAATTATTCGGTAAGACCCTTTCCACGATTGGCGCAAAGTTGGTTTTTTAATTTGAATAGTATCAATGTTCAGGTAAATTCTTCAATTTCGGTTGATGACGCAACGAACTGTAATTTTGATTCTGATATCATCATTTCAGACCCGCCCTATGCTGATGCGATAAATTATCATGAATTATCGGAGTATTTTTTAGCCTGGTATTGGAAGACATTAGCCCGATTTTTTCCGAATTGGTACACGGATAGTAAACGTGCATTAGCAGTCACCGGAAGTGATGCAAATTTTCGGAAAAAAATGATCGAGGCTTACCGCAACCTGACAAACCACATGCCCGAGAACGGTATGCAGATCGTTATGTTCACCCATCAAGATGCCGCCGTCTGGGCGGATGTGGCCTTGATTCTGTGGGCTTCAGGGCTGCGGGTGACGGGGGCTTGGACCATCGGAACAGAAACCACTGATTCTTCTCTGAAAAAAGGAAATTATGTTCAGGGCACGGTACTCTTGGTTCTGCGGAAGCAAACATCGCAAGAAACCGCCTTCGAGGATGAAATCCGTTTCGAGGTGGAAGAGGAAGTCAAGCGCCAACTCGATGCCATGACGGCCTTGGAGGACGGCGAAGACCCCAATTTCGGGGACACGGACTATCAACTGGCCGCCTACGCCGCGGCACTGCGGGTTTTAACCCAATACAAGAACATCGAGGATTTGGATATCGGGTACGAAATCTCCAAGCCTCGGAAAAAAGGCGAAGCCTCGCGAATAGAAGGGATCATCGAGGACGCGGTGAAAATCGCCTGCGACTATCTCATTCCCGTGGGATTCGACGAGTTTTTGTGGAAAAACCTTTCTTCGGAGGAAAAGTTCTACATCAAGGGTCTCGAACTGGAATCCAACGGCGAATACAGGGCGGGGGCGTACCAGGAATTGTCCAAAGGCTTTGGATTGAGGGATTACAAGCCCCTTTTGGCGACGTCCACAGCCAACTTGGTGCGTTTGAAGAACGCCTCCGAATTCGGAAAAAAGCTTTTGGGCAAGGACGGATTCTCCAATTCCCTGGTCCGCCATTGCCTGTTCGCCGTACGCGAGGCGAACGTCGCGGAATCGGCCCAAAAGGGCCGCCTCTGGCTGAAAACTGAACTTCCCGACTACTGGGGCCGCCGCAAGGACGTCCTGAAAGTGCTGGATTATTTCGCGGCCATGGAAAACAAGATCGAACAATGGCGAACCGATGCCAAGACCGCCCGCCTCGTCGCCGGGGCGGTGGAAAACGACTTCGCGGACCAAACCCGTTGAAACCGATCACCGACGAGAGGTCTTTCCAATGATCCAGAGGTTCTCATCGCGCAAGCTTCCCCTCGACGTCCGATTCTTGAACGCACGGCTGAAGTCGGCCCTCGGCTACGACCGCATCGCCGGGTACTTCTCCTCCTCGATCCTGGAAATAGCGGGCGAAACCCTGGAATCGGTTCAAGGGACGGTGCGCATGGTGTGCAACTCCACCTTGGACGCCAAAGACGTGGAAACCGCCAGGGCCGCGAAATACGCGATGCGAAGGAGCTGGTGCGCCTCCAGGCCCGAAGAACTAGGCCGATCATCTCGGGACCGGTTCTCGCGCCTGTACGATTTCTTGAAAAGCGGAAAGCTGCGCGTCAAGGTTCTGCCGGACGAAAAATTCGGCCTGATTCACGGTAAGGCGGGGGTTGTGACGCTTGCCGACGGAAGCAGGACCTCCTTTATTGGAAGCGTCAACGAAAGCTTTAGCGCGTGGAAAATCAATTACGAGTTGTTATGGGAAGACGACGATCCGGAAGCCGTGGCCTGGGTCCAGGAGGAGTTTGACGCGCTTTGGGAAAGTCCCTTCGCCGTAGCGCTCGCCGATTGCGTCGTAGAGGACGTCGGCAGGTTGTCCAAAAGGACGGTGGTCGGCGTATCCGATTGGAAACAAAACCCGGAACCGGCCTCCGCCGTAATCGAAACGCCTGTTTACAGAAAAGAGTACGGCCTTTGGGAACACCAAAAATACTTCGTCAAAACGGCGTTCGAAGCCCACAGAAAAGCGCACGGCGCCAGGTTCGTCCTGGCCGACCAAGTCGGGCTTGGAAAAACGGTCCAACTCGCCTTGTCGGCCATGCTGATGGCCTTGTACGGCGACAAACCGATTCTGGCCCTGTTGCCGAAACCGTTGATATGGCAGTGGCAAACCGAGCTGAACGATCTTCTCGACATGCCGTCCGCCGTTTGGACGGGCAAGGCTTGGATCGACGAACACGGAATCGAACACCCGGTATCCGGACCCGACGGGATTCTTAAATGCCCCCGCCGCATGGGAATCGTTTCCCAAGGACTGATCATCCAACAATCCGAGATTTCCGAATACCTCAAACGAAGACAATTCGAATGCATTATCGTCGACGAAGCCCACCGAGCCAGGAGAAAGAACCTGGGACCGAACAAATCCGGCGAAAAGCCCGAGCCCAACAATCTGTACGAATTCCTTTCGCAGGCCGGCCTTAAAACCCGCAGTCTCCTTCTTGCCACCGGCACTCCCGTGCAAATGTACCCCATAGAGGCGTGGGACCTTTTGAACATCCTCTCCGCAGGAACGGACGCCGTTTTGGGAAACAAGTGGAGCAACTGGACCAAGCACGCGGAAAAAGGCTTGAACCTGGTCGCGGGAAACGAAGCTTTGCCGCAGGACGATCTCGAACTGTGGGGCTGGATAAGAAATCCCCTGCCCCCGGCCTCCGAAAACTTTCATTTTTCGCTCGTCCGCCAATCCCTTCGCCTATCCGAAAACGAACCCGTTGCGCCGGGAGACGCCTTTGAAAAGCTCCCCCCGCCGGACAGGCAAAGAGTGAGGGAAATGCGGGACCGCTTCGCGCGGGAATACAATCCCTTCATCCGCCACATTGTCAGACGAACCCGAAAATACTTGGAGGACGAAATCGACGGCGAAACCGGAGAGCCCTATTTGAAAAAGGTCGAGGTGGAACTGTTCGGGGAAAGCGAACCTCTTCGATTGCCGTTTTATCTTCAAGAGGCGTATCGTTTGGCCGAAACCTTCTGCAAGAGACTCGGCAAACGGATGAAGGCCTCCGGTTTCATGAAAACCCTGCTTCTAAGGCGCGTTGGCAGCACCATCCACGCGGGACGAACCACGGCGGAAAAAATATTGGGGGAATGGGGCGAACTGGATCTGTCCGAGGAGGATCTAATGGAAGAAACCGCCGATTCCAATTACCGGGACGAACAAGGATTCTCGGAAAATTTCGCCAAGGACTTGACGCCCGGGGAAAAGCAACTCCTCCGCTCTTTCGTCGATTCCCTCGACGCCAACAAGGAACGCGACCCCAAATTTCTGGAGATCATCTCCTACCTGTTGGACAAGGGATGGTTGGACATGGGTTGCATCGTGTTTTCCCAGTATTGGGATTCCATCGATTGGCTGGGCAAGAAGCTTTCGAGCGAAACCCTTCCCGAGGAACCCGTCGGAATCTACGCCGGCGGCCGAAGGTCGGGAATCATGCTGAACGGAGTTTTTCGTTTCTTGAAAAGAGAAGAGGTAAAAGCGGGCGTTATGAAAGGGGATATCCGTCTCCTGCTCGGCACCGACGCCGCCAGCGAAGGACTGAATCTGCAAAAGCTCGGAACTCTGATCAATCTCGACCTCCCGTGGAACCCGACCCGTCTGGAGCAACGCAAAGGCAGGATCCAGAGAATCGGCCAATCGCGCGATACCGTTTACATTCTGAACATGCGCTACAAGGATTCCGTAGAGGACCGGGTCCACGAACTCCTGTCGGAAAGGCTGGAATCCATTTACGGCTTGTTCGGCCAAATCCCCGACGTGCTGGAAGACGCATGGGTGTTCGCGGCTTTGGGCGACATCGAAAAAGCCAGGCAAACCATCGGAAACGTTCCCGAACAGCACCCCTTCGATCTCAAGTATCGGAAGGTCGAAAAGACGGATTGGGAAACTTGCGCCCAAGTCCTTGAATCCGGTGAAAGAAAAAGGTTGCTCTCGAAGGGATGGTGAAAATAATCTTAATGCGACAAACGAAGACGACCCGATTTATGATTCTTAAGGGCTGCGGCCATGACGGAACGTTTTGATTTTTAGGAAATTCATTATATCGATTTCTCTGGAAATCGATAATTTAAATAGACCATTATTAGTGTTGCTTTGAGTGAAGGGGTCTATTATGATTGACACCACACTCGTTCCCCAATATAATGCGCCCTAAGTATCGCAAAATGTTGTGTCGAATTTCGATTCGGCACACAACGAGCAACCATCTGTTAATTTAGGATTTTGTTGATTGTCAGATCGCTTAGCTTGGAAAGCGTTTTTCTCGAATATTTTTTATAGATTTTCGAGGAATAAAGAGGTAATTATTTCAATTGTGCCATTATGTTGCAATCGACGTTTCAGCACATTCGAGGAATCGGGAAAAAGACCGAGGCTTCGCTTTGGAAAAATGGCATAACCTCGTGGAGCGATTATGAAAAGCGAAATGGTCATCGACAAAAACAGCTTAAGCTTTTCGATACAGACGACCCCTCGCCAATAACCAAATCGGTCAAAGCATTTGAAAGAGGCGATTTAAAATATTTTGCAAATCGACTCGCAAAATCCGAAAATTATCGCATTGCACTTACCTTTCCTTACGAGACTCTGTTTTTAGACATAGAAACAACAGGACTCAGTCTCTATTACGACCAAATAACGATGGTGGGTTGGTCGATAGATCGAAAATACGGCATTTATTTGAAGGATCAAGACGAATCCGGACTCAGGGAGGTACTGAAATCAGCAAAGACGATCGTGACCTTCAACGGAACCATTTTCGATCTGAAATTCCTTGAGAAAACCTTTGCGGGCATTGTCATTCCAAAAATCCACATCGACCTTCGATTTCTGGCAAAAAGGGTCGGCCTGGCCGGCGGCCAGAAGGTTATAGAACCCAAAGTAGGCTATCGGCGTCCGCAGCCTATCGATGGCATGGGAGGCGAAGCCGCCCCGATTCTTTGGTACAGGTACCGCAGGGGCGATGTGTCGGCATTGAAAGAGTTGATTATGTATAATCATTCCGACATCGAAGGGATGAAATGGATTTTGGATTATGCTATCGAAAAAATCTTCGAGCAAGATGCGATTCCTAAAAAAATAAGACCCGAAATCAAATTCTCGGAACTTGAAAGCAAAATTTGTTGGGCCGAAACAAAACCTGATAAACCTGATCCGTACAGAATTTATATGGAGGAATTTTCAGGCCACCTGAAGCCGTTGATCACATACAGCGAGCTTAATAAAATC
>CAZNTU010000097.1:1962-19766 GCA_964575975.1 uncultured Desulfobacteraceae bacterium | reverse complement strand
CGATGCGCCATGTTCGATCCATTGTTCACCGGAAACAACACCCCCCTAGCCCCCCCTCAAGGGGGGAATCGCGACCCCTGGCCCCCCTCAAGGGGGGAATTGCGACCCGACCGCACAAGGTCGAAATATTTCAATTGGTTGCGGCTTATGTTTACGATGTCAAGCTAACCGCTGACGGCTGACATTCACACCCTGCCCCCGCTCCACCGCAGCTTGGCTTTCAGCACGTCGTAGTATTCCTGTTCCGGCAGAGTGATCATATGAACGGGGTGGGCGCCTTTCCCGACGACGATAATGTCCGTTTCATAGATTTCCAGACCCGCTTGGCCGTCGAAGGTCAGAAAGATGTCCTTCGACTTGGCTTCCAGCTTGATGGTAATCCTGGACGTGTCCGGCACGATGAGGGGGCGGTTGGTGAGGGTGAACGGGGAGATGGGAGTCATGATAATGCCGGGCACTTCCGGGTGAATGATTGGCCCGCCCGCCGCCAGGGAATACGCCGTGGACCCGGTCGGGGTCGCCAGGACAAGGCCGTCGGCCCTGTAGGTCGTGAGATAATGGTCGTTGATATGGGTTTCGATGTGCGCAAGCCTCGCCAGCGCGCCCTTGTTGATCACCACGTCGTTCAAGACCGTCTCCCGAACGTAGACCTCTCCGCCGCGAACGAGTTCCACCTCCAGCCTCATCCTTGGGACAGTCCTGAATTTCCCGGCCAAAATTTTCTCGGCTACAGAAAAGAGGTTGTCCTCGGTAATCTCCGCCAAAAATCCCACTTGCCCGAACTTCACGCCCACGATCGGTATCTCCTCGTCCCCGATCCAGCGTACCGCGCTCAAAAACGTGCCGTCCCCGCCCAGCACGAAAATGCAAAACAAATCCGAGGGCGCGGACGCATGCGCCTTTCCCGTCAACTTCAAACCTGTCGGGGCGCCTTCGTGGCGAATGGTATCGATGGATTTGGATTTCAGCCACTTTTCCAGTTCTTCGGCCTTTTTCTCCGCCTCTGCCTCGTCCTTTACGTAAATCCCGATTCGTTTCAAAGCGTAGGTTTCTCCTTCTTTTGACGCGCGCCGTCGTTCCGGAACCGAAACCGAGTCCCTCCGGAGGCGCCCCCTGTGTTTTTACCCTTATGTAGACCTTTTCAACTTCCGGCGCAACATAAAAAGGAACTTCGCGAACGCCAAATCGCGCGAACTCCCGCTCGCTTGACTCCGCAAAGATCGATAAGCATATTAACCCATATCGTTTAACGAAGACATGATTTGGATTTACTGAAAAAGCATATGGGTTCGAAATTCTCGGGGAACGTCCCGGTATGTTCCTCGCTCTTTTCGATCGGGAGGCGACCAATTCCCGATCATAATCGAATCATTGAAGGAGTCGTGCCATGCCGAGAAAAAAAATAGATATCCAATACCATGTGGACTACCTTTCCATTCTCGACGAGACCGGGAAGATCGACAAGGATTTGGAGCCGGAGATTTCCGACGACCTGTTGCTGAAGATGCACAGGGCCATGGTGCTCGGACGCCGGTTCGACGAAAGAATGCTGAACCTCCAACGGCAGGGCAGGATCGGAACCTTTCCGCCCATAACGGGCCAGGAGGCCTCCCAGGTAGGCGCCATCGCCCACCTTCGCGAATCGGACTGGTTCGTCCCCTCCTTCCGTGAAATGGCCGCGGAGTTGTGGCGAGGCAGAAAGCCCGAAACGTTTCTTCTGTATTACGCGGGCTACAACGAGGGCGTTCAGATCGCCGAAAACGAGAACAACCTTCCCGTCAGCGTTCCAGTGGGCTCCCAGACCCTGCACGCGGTCGGGCTGGCCTGGGGAATGAAATACCGGAAAAAGGACGACCTGGCCATTACTTATTTCGGCGACGGCGCCACCTCCGAGGGCGACTTTCACGAAGCCATGAATTTCGCCGGCGTTTTCGAACTGCCCGTGATTTTCGTCTGCCAGAACAACCACTGGGCCATATCCGTCCCCCTGATCAAGCAGACCCGCAGCAAGACCATCGCACAGAAAGCCATCGCCTATGGATTTCCGGGGATACAAGTCGACGGCAACGACATTCTTGCCGTATACGCCGCCGCCGGGGAAGCGGTCCGGCGCGCGAGGGCGGGCGAAGGCCCCACTTTGATCGAATGCGTCACGTACCGCATGATGATGCATACCACGGCCGACGATCCCAAACGCTATCGGGCCGAGGAAGAGGTCGAGGGCTGGAGGGCCAGGGACCCCATCGTGCGATTCGAGAAATATCTCGTGGAAAAGGGACTGATCGACAAGGACTACATCAAGGCGGTGGAGGACGAGGTCAAGGTGGAGGTTCAGCGGGCCGTGGACAAGGCCGAGGCGAGAATGAAGGAGTTGGGCGATCCCATGGACATGTTCGACCACGTCTACGCCGAAACGCCCCCCCACTTGAAGGCGCAGAGGGACTACCTCGCGAGGGAGCTTCAGGAAGCCGGCGAGGACGAGCAGGCTATGCAACGCGCGGAATCAACCCTTTCAAGCAAGAGGTGAAAACATGGCCAAACTGAATATGGTACAGGCGTTGAATCTGGCCTTGAGACAAGAGATGGAGAGGGACGACGGCGTCGTGGTGCTGGGCGAGGACGTCGGATGGGACGGCGGAGTGTTTCGCGTCACCGACCAGCTGATCCAGCGGTTCGGGGAGCAGCGTGTGGTGGACACGCCCCTTGCCGAAACCGGGATTGTCGGCATGTCCATCGGGATGGCGATCTACGGTTTGAAACCCGTGTGCGAAATCCAGTTCTCCGGATTTTCGTACCAGAATTTCCACCAGATCGAAAACCACGCCTCGCGCATGCGATGGCGCTCCCGAGACAGGTTCTCCGTTCCCATGGTGATGCGGGCGCCCTACGGCGGGGGCGTGCGTGCGCTGGAACACCATTCGGAAAGCCGCGAAGCCTTCTGGGCGCACATTCCCGGACTTAAAATGGTGATCCCCTCCGGCCCCAGAAACGCCCGAGCCCTTTTGGTCAGCGCCATACGAGACCCCGACCCCGTCGTTTTCTACGAGGCCAAGGCGCTCTACCGAGCGTTCCGGGAGGAAGTCCCCGACGAGGAGGAAACCATACCTATCGGCCAATCCAGGATCGCCAGGGAGGGAAAAGATCTCACCATGATTTCCTACGGGGCCATGCTCCGCCCGACCCTGGAGGCTGCGGAGAAACTTTCCGAAAAGCGGGGGGCGGAGGCCGAAGTGATCGATCTCCTGACCATTTCCCCTCTGGACGACCGACTTTTCACGGAGTCGGTCAAGAAGACGGGGAGGGCCATGATCGTTCACGAAGCCCCCATGAGCTTCGGACCCGGCGCCGAAATCGTGTCCCGTCTCGTGGAAAAGACCTTCTATTACCTTCAAACGCCGATCGAGAGGGTGGCCGGCTTCGACATGGTCATCCCCCTGTTCGCCCGGGAAAGCCACTATATGCCCGGCGTGAAAAGAATATTGCGCACCGCCGAAAAAATATTGGATACCAAATCGTAACCATATAAAAGAGCAGGAGAGAAAAACATGTCCCGAGCTTTCAAGCTGCCCGATTTGGGCGAGGGAATTCACGAGGGAGAGGTCCTGAAAATATTCGTGTCCGAGGGCGACGAGATCAGCGAGGGAGACCCTTTGCTCGAGGTCGAGACGGACAAGGCCGCCGTGGAAATACCGTCCCCGTTCACCGGAACCGTGGAGAAAGTCAACGCCCAGGAAGGCGATATCGTGAAAGTCGGGGATGTGCTGTTCGTCTTCAGCGACGGCGTCAAAGCGGCGGAGAAGGTCCCGCCGGAAAAGCCTGCGCCGGAAACGGCCGAAAAGAGAAAGGAAGCCGCGCCTTCCGAAAAGGCCATCGAGCTTCCGGCTAAAAGAGACACGGGGCCCATCCCCGCCTCCCCCGCCACCCGAAAGCTGGCTCGCGAGCTGAAAGTCGATTTGGCCGACGTTCCCCCCGGCGGCCCCGCCGGCCTTGTCACCGCGGAAGACGTGAAGAAATTCGCCGAGGGAAAAAAGACGGAAAAGAAAGCCCCGCCCCCCGAACGCGAAAAGCCCGAAAGGAAACCTGCGGAGGAGAAACCGGAAAGGGCGCCGGCCGAGACTGTCTCCGCAAGAATCCCCTCCCCCGCCCTTCCCGATTTTTCCAAATGGGGAGAGGTCAAGAAAGTCCCTCTTCGTTCGTTGAGGCGCGCGACCGCCAGGCAAATGGCTCTTTCCTGGAGTCAGGTCCCGCACGTCTCCAACCAGGATCTCGCCGACGTAACCCTGCTGGAGGCCTTTCGAAAAAAACAAGCGAACAGGATAGCGGAAAAAGGCGGGAGGCTTACCCTTACGGTGTTCGCGCTCAAGGCGGCGGTCGCCGCGCTGAAGGCGTTTCCTTACTTCAATGCGAGCATCGACATGGAATCGGGCGAGATCATCCTGAAAAACTACTATCACATCGGCGTGGCGGTCAACTCCGACGAGGGGTTGATGGTCCCGGTCGTGCGGGACGTCGACAGGAAAAGCATCACGGAGCTTTCCCTGGAACTGGCCGATCTCGCCCAGCGCTCCCGGCAGCGGAAGGTGTCCCTGGAGGAACTGCAGGGCGGAACGTTCACGATCACCAACGCGGGACCCATGGGCGGAGGGTATTTTTCCCCCATCGTCAACTATCCCGAGGCGGCGATTCTGGGACTGGGGCAGGCGCGAATGCAACCTGCGGTCCGCCAAACCCCGGAGGGCAAATACGAACTGGCCGCAAGGCTCATGATGCCGGTCGTGGTATGCTTCGACCACCGAATCTCCGACGGCGTGGACGCGATCCGTTTCACCCGGAAAATCGTCGACGCCCTCGAGGACCCGGACGAACTTTTTTTAAACATGGTCTGAAATCGGCCGAACAAAGGAAGGAAACCGCCATGGTAATGGGAGAATTGACGCTTGACACGGAACTTCTGGTAATCGGCGCGGGTCCCGGAGGATACGCGGCCGCGTTTCGCGCCGCCGATCTCGGCATGGAGGTCACTATGGTGGACACGGAGGACCGCCCCGGCGGAGAGTGCCTGTTCAGGGGGTGCATCCCGTCCAAGACGCTCCTCTATCTCGCGGAGCTGATCCACGACGCCAAGAGGTCCGGCCCCATGGGCGTAACGTTCGGCCCCCCGCAAATCGACTTGGAAGCCATTCGAAACTGGAAGGAAAAAGTGACCGGCCGTCTTGCCGACGGACTCGTCTCCCTTTCCAGGCAAAGGGGCGTGGAACGAATCAGGGGACGTGCCGTTTTCGAAAGCTCCGGCCAAGTCATGCTGCGCGATTCGGACGTTCGCCGCATCAAATTCAAGCACGCGATAATCGCCACCGGCTCGACCCCCGTCGCGCCTCCGGGAATCGAATTCAAGAACGGCGGCAGGATTCTAAGCTCCGCAGGCGCGCTGGAACTGTCCGACATTCCCGAGACTCTCCTCGTGGTAGGCGGCGGCTACGTGGGACTCGAACTAGGCACGGTGTACGCGTCCCTGGGAAGCCGCGTGACCGTTGTGGAACTGGGCGGCCGACTCATGCCCGGAGCCGACCGCGATCTCGTCAAACCATTGGAAAAAAGGCTGGAACAGCTTTTCGATTCCATCCACCCGAACACTGCGGTCAAATCCCTTGTGGACGAGAATGACAAGGTGGAAGCGGTCTTCGAAGGAGAAAATCCGCCCGAGCGAAAATCCTTCGACAAGGCGCTGATCGCGGTGGGACGGCGTCCCAACTCCAAGGAAATAGGCCTCGAGAACACGAAGGCGAAGACCGACGACCGCGGGTTCATTATCGTGGACGGACAATTGAGAACGCATGACAAGCGAATATACGCCCTCGGCGACGTGGTCGGCGGCTACATGCTCGCCCACAAGGCCCAGAGGGAAGGCAAGGTCGCGGCGGAAATATTGTCCGGACAGCCCGGCGCGTTCGATGTCCGCGCCATCCCCGCCGTGGTGTTCACGGACCCGCAGATCGCCTGGTGCGGCCTCACCGAGGAGCAGGCCAAAAAGGAAAACAGGAACGTCAAAATCCAGCGGTTTCCGTGGAAATACTCGGGACGGGCACTGACCATGGACGCCCCCGAAGGCTTGACCAAAATGATTGTGGACGCCGAAACGGAGAGAATCCTCGGTGTGGGAATCGTCGGAAGGGACGCCGAAGGTCTTATAGCCGAAAGCGTTTTGGCCATAGAAATGGGCGCCCTGGCCGCCGACGTCGCACTGACAATCCACGCCCATCCCACCCTCGCCGAAACCGAGGGGGAAACCGCCGAAATCTTTCTGGGGAGCGCCACGCACATCGTTTCGCCGACAAGATAGGAACTCGCTTTTTTCGTTGACAAAAAGCGAGTTCCTATCTTATCAAGCTATTATATGAAGTTTGGAATTTGATCTTTTATAGTTTCATGAATATTTTCGATATTATGAGATATGAAGTTTCTGTGTGCTAATGCTAAAATAGATACTCCATAAAAAGGCAATTCCCGTATGTTTTCAGAAGCGGTTATTCCGTTCTGACAATTGCACGCAAAACAACACTAATTTAAGGAGATTTTCCATGTTTAAAACACCCAGCCGAATATTATTGGTCGACGATGAAGAGGATTTTGTGGAAATGTTGACTCTGCGACTTCAGGAAACCGGTGAAGAAGTCCTGCAGGCATACAGCGGTCTTGAAAGTTTGGAAAAATTAAAGGAGACCGAGATCGACGTGGTTATCCTTGATGTCAAAATGCCTGGTATGGATGGCATTGAAACCCTGCAGGAAATCAAAAGAAACTATCCTTTGGTTGAAGTAATCATGCTGACCGGCCATGCTACTATCGAAGCCGCAGTGCAGGGCATGAAGCTTGGAGCATATGATTTTTTGACCAAGCCGGCCAATTTCGAAGATTTGACGACCAAGCTGAATAAAGCCAGAGAGCGAAAGCATGATCAGATGGAGAGAATTCGAAAGGCCGAAGCCGCTTCCCTGTTGCGTCGCTCTGATGTATAGGGTTTGACGAAGTCGCTTTTTCGAAAGTATCAGGGGCAAAAACCAGGCCAAGACTATGGCGTGAGATAGTTGTATTCGCGGGATTTAAATGAGTGACATTCAAAATACAAGCGATATTAGTGATATTGGCGAGACAAATGTGTTACTGGTTGACGATGAAAAACATTTCCGTGAAATTTTAGTCAAGAGACTTGGCCAGCGGGGTATTGTCGCGCAACAGGCATCGGATGGCGAAGAGGCGCTGCGGTTGTTGGAGGAAAAGCCCGTGGAAGTCGTCGTGATGGATGTGAAAATGCCGAAAATGAACGGCATTGAAACTCTTCGCCATGTCAAAGAACGATATCCGGCCACCGAAGTGATCATGTTGACAGGGCATGCAAGTACACAGGACGGGGTTGATGGAATCAAGTCGGGGGCATTTGATTATCTAACCAAACCCATCGAGTTCGAGCAATTATTGCGAAAGATTCGTCAGGCGCTCAATAAAATCAGACGCGCCGAGGACGAAAAAAAAGAAGCCGAATTCAGGGAACGCGTCAAGCAACAAATGTCTATCAATGAACGTCTCGTCGCTCTTGGTACCATAGCGGCAGGAGTGGCCCATGAAATCAACAATCCCTTGGCCGTCATCCAGGAGTCCGCAGGCTGGGTGGGGCAAATACTCGCCAAGCCTGAAATGAGCACAATCCCTCGAAGGCCGGATTTCGAAAAAGCCATGGAACGAATTCAAAGTTCTGTTGATCGCGCCCGGAGAATTACCCAGCAGTTGCTTCAAGTTGTTAAAACCCAGAGCACTGAAAATCCCGATCTTGCGGAAATGACCGAGGTCAATCTTCTAAAACTGGGCGGAGAATGCATTGCGCTGGTCGAATTGGAGGCATCCTATAAAAAAATCAAAGTTTCCCTGGAAAGCTCGGTACCGAACCCGGTAGCATGGACCGATCCATACCAGTTGGCCCAGGTACTGATCAACTTGTTGACCAATTCCATTCAGGCTACCGATGCCGGCGGACGGATCGCTTTGAAGATCGCCGCTTCCCCGGATAAAATCGATGTTTCCGTTCAGGATACCGGATGCGGCATTCCCGAAGAAAATCTCGCCAAAATTTTCGAGCCGTTTTTCAGCACCAAAGCGGTGGGGATTGGCACAGGCATGGGCCTTTACATATCTTCGACTATTGTGACAAAACTAAGAGGGGAGATGAAAGTGGAAAGTCAGCTTGGGAAAGGAACTACTTTTACCATTTCATTGCCTGTTAAACCTGACTGATCCCGCCTGTATGCAAACAGCGAATTTCATTTCGCCAAAAGTCCATGGGCGTTCGATTCAGCCTGCAAAAAAATCCCAAATATAAGGATAGACATAAAAGAGGATTATTAAAAAAAGCGCGCTTACCGGCCAAAACCACCATTGCCTGATAAATTTGGGATTCCAGGCGTTTTTGCCCACGGGAAGGTTGTGCAGCGGTTTTAAAAATTGATACAATGCGTCGGGTTGCAAGTTTTCCTTGTCAATGTCTTGCCCGGTTTTTATGTTTTTTACCCCCGCCGATTTTTTTTGGTTATGAACCTCCATATTCTCCCTTTCACTATATTTGAACGAAGAAACACGCGTGGAATGCTGAAACCTTGTCTGTCATTCCGAGGGAGCGACTCGCGGATTATCGGCCATGGAATGGAAAATATTTTCCAAAAGGCGACGCAGCATCAGTCTTGTATGCCCCCTCGGAATGACAGAAGTGCCGATTTAAGTGGCTTACTTCACAAAACCGATGAGCGGCCAATAAATCATCATGCTCAGAGTACAGACCACCAGGAGCATGAGGCACCAGGGTACGGCTATCTTGATAAAGTCAACCTGGCTGAAGTAACCGGTGCTGTAGGCGATAATGGTCGGAGGGCAGCCGATTACCAGCATGATAAAGGATGTGGTCATGGGAGCCAGCATGGCCACGGATTCGGGAGACATCTGCATCATCTCCGCCATGGGCAGCGTAATGGGCAACATCAATGCGACAGCCGCCGAATTGCTCATAAGACTGGAGAGGAACGCCCCGAAGAAAGAAAAGCCGTAATAGACCACGAAGGTTGGCTTGCCGTCCAGAAGGGGCAGAATCACCTCGGCCAAAAAACGCCCGGCGCCGCTCTCCAGCATGGCGACACCCAGCGACACGCCTGCGCCGAATACAATCCAGGATTCCCATGGAAATTTGTCGCAAATGGTTCTGAAGGTGATATATCCGGGAGCACAGAACCCGAGAATGGCAAAAGCGGCCGGCACGCTGTAGTGCCATCCGGTCAGATCGCCGCAAAACCAGAGAACAAATGTGACGACAAAGACCGCGAGCACACCTTTTTCCGCATTGCTCATGGGACCGGGATCTTCCAAATCGACACCCGAAAGTTCTTTTTCCTTTGGCCTGAAAAGAATCCACAAAATGGCCCAAGTGGCCACGGCCGTCAAAAACATGATGGGAAACATGATAACGATGTATTCCAGAAAGCCAATGGTGATTTTGCCTTGACTGAATTTTTGAAGGATTTCAATGGCCAAGGGATTGCGTCCGCCGCCCAAAAGGGTTCCAAAGCCGCCTGCCGAGGCAGAAAGGGGAATGAGCATCATGAAAAACGTGGGCAACCGGTGCCCCATGCCCGGCTTGAGTCCCATGGCCATAAATACCGGTACAAAGGCAAAGACCATGATGACCGTAATGGTGGCATCGTGAAAAACGGAAGAGGTGATGGTACATCCTACGGCAAGGATAAAACTGAGTCGTTTGATCTTGGTGCCTGCGAATTTCAGCAGATAATACATGATGCGGCTGGCCAGCCCCACTTCGTTCAACACTACCCCGAACATGATGATCATGAGCACGAACATGACTGCCGGGCTGGCAAAGGGCGCCCAGGCATTTTGGGAGCTTTGAATCTTTAAAAGAATCAAGCCGGCTCCGGCCAAAAGAGCGGTTACACCGATTGGAACCGCCTCGGTAACCCAGAGAATGACAACAGTCGTCAAAAGCGCCAGAAGACGATGCCCTTCCGGGGTCAGGTTTTCCGGCCTGGGCAGCATGATTACCAAAATGCCCAACGCCAGTGCGATCAAAGATTTGATAATAATTGATTTTGCGGTTGCCTCTTGTTTGATGGATTCTACTTCGGCCATAAATCGTCCCTCTTATTTTGGATTGGTGTTCAGTAGTTGTTTTTTTGAGTCCAATATTCAGAAACATCCTACGAGAGTAGGCCCTAAATATGGGATTTTTTCAAAACCTCCGCCATTTGAATTTTTTCTTCCAAGCTGTTTTCATAATTCCCTTAATTTTCAGTAAAAAAACAAATTCTATAAAGTAAGACCGTTTTTGTTGTCAAGTAAAACAGGTATCGAAATTGCGAATAAATCAATAAACCATCGGAGATTTGCCAAAATCGCGAAATACATAGCGCTCGGTAGAAAGGGAGAACGTTTGGAAACCAAACAGGTCGGAAAGTATCTTGCCGACCTGTTTGGTTTTTATTGGATTGGTTTTATTTGACAAAACCGATGAGCGGCCAATAAACCATCATGCTTAAGGTGCAAACTACCAGGAGAAGGAGACACCATGGTACGGCGATTTTGACGAATTCCGTCTGGCTGAAGTAACCGGTGCTGTAGGCGATAATGGTCGGAGGGCATCCAATGACCAGCATGATAAAGGATGTGGTCATGGGAGCCAGCATGGCCACGGATTGAGGCGACATTTGCATCAATTCCGCCATGGGCAGGGTGATCGGCAGCATCAGGGCTACGGCTGCCGAATTGCTCATCATGCTGGACAGAAAGGATCCAAAAAAGCCCATCCCATAATAGACAAAGAAGGTGGGTTTACCATCCAGAAGCGGCAGCAGGGTTTCCGCCAGAAAACGTCCGGCCCCGCTATCCAGCATGGATACGCCAAGGGATACACCCGCTCCAAAAACGATCCAGGATTCCCATGGAAATTTGTCGCAAATGGTCCTGAAACTGATCCATCCGGGAGCGCAAAACCCGAGAATGGCAAATGCCGCAGGCACACTGTAATGCCATCCGGTCAGATCGCCGCAAAACCAGAGAACAAAGGTGATCACAAAGACCACTAGCACTCCCCACTCCTTGTTGCTCATGGGGCCTGGATCCGCCAATTCTATTCCCACAAGTTCCTTTTCTTTGGGCCTGAAAAGTACCCATAAGATGGCCCATGTGGCAATTGCAGTCAGAATGCATATGGGAAACATGATGATGATATATTCCAGAAAGCCTATCGTAATCTTTCCTTCGGAGAATTTCTGGAGAATTTCAAGCGCCAGGGGATTGCGGCCACCTCCCAGCAGCGTGCCGAACCCTCCGGCCGAGGCTGACAGGGGGATGAGCATAAAAAAGAAGGTCGGCAGTTTGTGACCCATGCCCGGTTTCATTCCCATGCTCATGAATACCGGAACAAAGGCAAAGACCATGATGACGGTGATGGTAGCATCGTGAAAGACTGTTGAGGTAATGGTGCATCCCACAGCCAGAATGAGGCTCAATCGCTTGATTTTGGTACCTGCGAATTTCAGCAGATAAAACATGAGACGATTGGCCAGGCCCACTTCGTTCAGTACCACGCCGAACATGATGATCATCAACACGAACATGACGGCGGGACTGGCAAATGGCGCCCAGGCGCTCTGGGCATTTTGGATCTTTAAAAGAATCAAACCGGCTCCCGCCAAAAGAGCTGTCACGCCGATGGGTACAGCCTCGCTCACCCACAGGACGACAGCGGTTATCAAGAGCGCTAAAAACCGGTGGCCTTCGGGGGTCAGATTGTCCGGCCTTGGCATAATCAGTATCAAAAGACCCAGTGCCAGAGCTATAGATGATTTAATGACAATTGATGTGGTGCTAGCGTCGTTTTTAATAGATTCAACCTCGGCCATAAACTTATACCTCACCTTTAAAATTTCAGAATGGTTGTTTATGAATTCCAAACTGGAAAAATAGGAACATAATCAAAACGAGCATATTGGATAACGAATAAGAACTCGTCTGATATCCCGAAAATCCGGGGTTTATATGCTTGACTTTTTCATTGCTTCAGCCATTTGTATCTTCTGTTCCAACGAGAGACGTCTGTTGAAAGCTTCCTCCGCCTTGATTATCAGATCGTCGAAGTTCGTGGGTTTGGCGAGATAGTCCGTCGCACCCAGCTTCAAGCCCTGCACGGCGGATTCCGCAGTGGCATGCCCTGTCAGCATGATGACTTCGATCATTGGATGTTTCTGTTTGATACGCTTGAGGGTTTCCACGCCGTCCATGCCCGGCATTTTGACATCCAGAATCACCACATGCACCAATTCGTTTTCAAGCTTTTTCAAGCACTCTTCCCCGCTGGTCGCGGTGATTGCGTCATAGCCTTTTTTGGCGAGCATTTTTTGCGTGGTTTGTAAAAAGCGTTCTTCATCGTCCACAAGCATCATTCTCATTTTTACCATTACGACCATTATTAATCTCCTTTCGTTCGCTAAATCTTGCAAGCTTTTATGTTATCGCAAACAAACGAATAAACATCGGTGAGGCGTAAAATGCCGACAATATCCTGGTTTCGCGTAACCAGAAGAGAGTTTTGTTTCCCGACGAGCAACTGGTGTATGGCTTCGTCAAGGTTGGCGTCTTCTTGAATGTATTCGCCTTGCTTGGGTGTGTGCATAAAATCTTTGACGATAAACGTGGCCGCTTTTTTGCAAATGTCTCTCAGCGGTTTGTCCCAGAGCGCGGTCTTGGCAAAGGATTGCATATATTCAAGGTTGTAGCCGAATCGGGACAACTTTTCCAGGTCCACGATCCGGTAATTGGGCTCGAGGGCCATCAGTATGTCGAACTGGCTGATTTTTCCGACGATTTTGTTTTTGCTGTCGTAGACGAGTATGGCCCGGTGAAGATACTGGCTTTTCTCGTATTGCTCCTGAGCCTTTTCCAAGGCTATTACCGCCTCATATAATGTGGTGTTTTCGGATACTGTTGCATAATCCTCGATTGCAACCATCACATCTTTAACTTGAACTGTTTTCATAAAATCCTCCACTTTTTTGAAAAAACATTTGGGTAGCGGGTCGGACAGGTTGACAAAGGGTACGGGATTTTCCGCGGAAAGGGAAGAAAACCGATCCGTCAACTGGTTCGACCCGCCACCAGTATTGTTAAGCCCGAAACGGAAAAAAGTTCCCGGGTATTCCATATTTAAACAAGTAAGACTTGTCACATTTTCGAGCTTGGAGGTCGCTTTTTTCCGAAGTATTTTCAAGGCCGCCTGTTTGAGATTTTCAATGCTTTTGCCGCCTTTTTCCACGAAATCGGCCTGTCTCAAATGCAAAAAATAATGATTTGCCCTTTCGGTATCGAAAGCATGAATAATTACCGGAAGCGGGGGGATTCGATTTCCGATTTTTTTCAATAATAAGGTTTCTTCCATATCAGGCAAATCAGGATCGAGAAGAACCAGATCGAGCGGAAACTGATGGTACACCATTTCGACAACCTCTTTGCCTGTTTCCGCTTGAAGTACCCTGAATCCTTCCTTTGTCATTTCACGTTTCAGAAACTCCCGTACACGGGAGTTCCGATCCGCAACAAGTATTGTATATTCCGGTCTCAAAATTTCTCCCTATCGGTTGCCAACAGGCGGCTTGCAGCAAGCATTGTACCATTTGCAAACAAGGCTGAATATTATTTGCAACATACTGATTATAAAGCGCTGTTTTAATTTTTTTCGTCGGTAAAAGATAAAATTTTCATTTAAATGTGTCAGGATATTTTACAATATGTCAGATTTTTTTTTGCAAACTGTCAGAATTTTTTTTACGACAGGAACTCGCTTTTTGACCACGAAAAGACAGGGGGGACTTTTCAAACGTGCCCCGTCCAGGCGGAAAGGGAACGTCTCTGGAAATTCAAATACAAATTGCAAAATAGAACCATTCCAAAGGAAAAAACAAAAAATCTTGACGGTCGATAAACTTAACGATAACTTTCCAACCTGCTTGACAAAAAAAAGGGGGGTCGAATTGAGGAAAACTCGAAAATTGAATGAGCTGCTTCAAGGTCCCGAAATCCTGATCGTCCCCGGTTGCCACGACGCCTTTTCCGCCAAACTCGTGGAACGGGCCGGGTTCAAGGCGGTCTTCATGGGAGGTTTCGCGGTTTCCGCCTCGCGTTTGGGAATGCCGGACACCGGTTTGATTTCTTACGCCGAAATGGCGGACCAGGGAAGAAACATTTGCGAGGCCGTGTCCATCCCCGTTTTCGGCGACGGCGACACCGGCTACGGAAACGCCATGAATGTGCAAAGGACGGTGCGCGGCTACGCCGGTGCCGGATTCGCCTGCGTGATGATCGAGGACCAGGTCGCCCCCAAGCGTTGCGGCCACACGCAGGGTAAGCAGACCGTGGATCGAAAGGAAGCCTTCTCGAGAATCCAAGCGGCGGTGGATGCCCGCGAAAGCGGCGCCGACATCCTGATCATGGCCCGCACCGACGCCAACGAGACCGAAGGTCTCGACGAGGCTATATTCAGGGCAAAAACGTTCCGCGAGATCGGCGCGGACATCACTTTCCTGGAAGCCCCCAAATCCGAAGACGAAATGCGGGCCTATTGCGAAAACGTTCCGGGCCCGAAAATGGCCAACATGGTGGAACAGGGAAAGACTCCTATTCTGACGCCGACCCGGTTGCAGGAAATCGGATACAAAATAGTCGCCTATCCTTTAACCCTGATGCTCGTGTCCCTGGCCGCCCTGGAAAACGCCCTCGACCTACTGGGAAAGGAGCAACCGAACGATAACGCGGCCGATTTTCGGCGTCTCCGTGAAATAGTCGGTTTTCCCGAATACTACGAATCCGAAGTCAAATACAAATAAGAGGATATCGGAAATGTCATGAGAAAGGAATACGGAAAAGCTCTGCGGGCCGAGTTCTCGTCCATAATGAAGCAAGAATTGCCCGGTTTCGAGGAAACGAAAGTGAAGTCGATATACTTCTGGTCGGGCGACCGGGCCTTTTGTCGAAAGGTCACGGACCGGCTCCACTGCTGGATTGTCCTTAGCCCGAGCAAAAAGGACTACGACGAGTTTACGGTCCTGATCGGCTGGTCCAAGCTGGGCCGATATCCGGAACTAAGCATGATTCCCTGCGCGCAAATGCCGACGCCCGACCACGAGGAGTTCGCGAACCAGGAATACCTGACCCGCCTCCCATCCCTGTGGACGAACCAAGACCAATGGTGGGTCGTGAAAGAATTCCAGGCGCCGCTAACGATGGAGGAACTTGCCGCCAGCCTCGAACCCGTTCCCGCCGCCAAGGCCAACCAAGCCGTAATCCCCTTGGTCCGGGACGCCGTCGCCAAATTGAAAGAGTTCGGACTCCCTTACTTGGAAAAACTGGCCCGCCATGTCCAAGGCGGATAAATCGTTTGCCAAACCGGAATATTCCGTTAATATTACTGGCAGGTCATCGTTTTCGCTCCCAATGGCAAAGGGATTGTCGAACAATATTTTCGAAACGGAAATTTCAAATATGCCAATAAACGCCGAACCATGCATGGATGTTTACCAAAAGTTGCTCGACCTTCCCGAGAACATGGTGGGGGAAATTATCGGGGGCGAACTGTACAGTCAGCCCCGACCGTCGCCTAAACACGCGCTGGCTTCCTCGAGCCTGGGCGGCGAGCTTGACGGGCCTTTCTACAAGGGACGCGGCGGCCCTGGCGGATGGTGGATTCTATTCGAACCCGAAATCCATATTGGCGGAGAGGTCCTGGTTCCGGATCTTTGCGGCTGGAAAAAGGATCGTTTGCCTCAATTGCCCGACACGGCGTTTTTCGAACTGGCGCCGGATTGGGTTTGCGAAATTCTTTCCCAAAACACCGCCCAAAAGGATCGCATATTGAAAATGCCGATATACGCGAAAAACAATGTTCCTTTCATATGGCTGATAGACCCGACCTTAAGAACGCTCGAAGCATATCAACTGGACAACAAATACTGGAAACTGATCGGCGCTTATGCCGAGGACGATCGCGTTTCGGTGGCGCCTTTCGAGGAAATTTCCATCGATTTGAAGCTATTGTGGGGCCAATAGGCGGATAAGCATAGCTTCTCCTCCTAAAACCTAAAAGCTAAAACCTAACCGCTCAGGCGGAAAAAGCCTTGGACCTCAACCTTGCGAATTCGTCCGACAAAAAGAACGAAAAAAGCGCCGCCAAGCGGATTGCGAGGTCTTGATATTTCAACGCCCCTTTTTCGTCCTTTTCGCTCAGAAAAGAATCCAGGCCGACTTTTTCGACCGTGGAAAGCTCGGGACAAAGTTGGAGGCTCGATTTGAAAATAGCCCGGACCGCCGCCTTTAAATCCCCGCACAAAAGCAGCCCCGCGCGGTCGGACGTAAGCCTCATTTCCCGAAAAGCTCCGATGATTTCGTTTTCCTCCTCCACCCTTTTGTCTTCCTTGTCCTGTTTTTCCGAATTTCCGCCGATCTTCCCCTTGTAAAAGTCCTGCGCTCTCGTAGCGAGGCTCCACGCGTGGGAGACGTACTTCTTCAGATTCCCGACGGTTCCGGAAAACTGCTGCGCATGGGTGGCGAATTTTCCGAACGACCCTATCTTGCCAAGATACACGCCAACGACCGGAAACAATTCCATGACGGAAATCGTCTTTTCGAACGCCCCCTCCCACAGTTCGGTCGATGTGATCCTGTTGTACTTGAATTTCAAATTGGCGATTTCGGCACCGACGGCGAATCTCGCTTCCAAAGCGTCCATCGAGAACGGGTTGCCATTCTCCAAGTGTTCGTTGCCGACGAGAATGAAAGGCGGATCGTTTTCGTAGCCGCGAACTCCGGTGCCGTATTCCCCGAACGACACGAAGGCCTCGAGCGACTTTATCCCGAAAACGATTCCTCCGTCGAGGATGGCCTTGCACAATTCGGGATATTCGTCCATGGAAACGCGTTTCGCAAAAGTTTTGAGCGAACCCCTGTCCGGGATTTTCTTCGCGGCTATGAAGCCTTGCAGCTTGTTCAAGGAAGTCCCGCTTCGGCTTGCCGGGTGTCGAACGCCTTCCTCGATATCCTCTTTGGACAATGCGCGGGGATTTTTGTTTTTCGGCGGACGATAGTCCGAGAAAGTCTCCGGGCAGCCCTGTCCCTCCAATAGATTCAGGCATGCGGCCGCGCGGTTTTTCAAATCGGATTCGGCGTTCCGGCAAAGCGCGCGAATGCGCTCCGGCACGAGAGGCTGAAGCATCGCCAGTTCCCGCAAGGTTTTCGCGTCGGATTTCTCCGGCGCGCTCCTAGCCTGCACCAACAGTTCCAAGATCCTGGTTTTCAATACTTGGCCGCCCTCGCCCTTGGTCAAGTCCGAGTCTCCCGACGGAATCAGGTCCGCCAGGGTTTCGTCCGGAAGCTTGGACAACCGGTGCTCCAGCACCGCCGTCGCCTCCTTTTTGTAGCCGCACAAGATCAGGTTCTCGGCGTACCGGATATCGATCACTCCCCGGAAAACCTCGTTCTTGCTTTTTTTAACTAGGGCTTCGCGAGCATCGGTCAAAACCGGCCTGGCCAATTCTGCGAAAACGACCGATTCGGGCCCCGCTTTCTGTATCAGTTCCGCCAGGGAAAGGGACTGGGGCGCTTGAAGCCCCCACGAACGCGCCCACGTTCGCAAGTCCAGGCCGGAGGACTTTTCCGCCAGTTCTTTTGCGACGGGACCGAATTTCTTCACGGATTCGTCGTCGACC
>CAZNTU010000097.1:0-1862 GCA_964575975.1 uncultured Desulfobacteraceae bacterium | reverse complement strand
TTCATGGATTCGGAGGTGATTTCCCGGAACGACTCGAACCCGGATTCGGTAAAGGAAACCAATCCGGATCGATGGGTGGTCAGCATCCAATTCCAGTCTTCGGCGCTCTCGCCCGGAGCCTTGGTGGACGTTTTCAACCACGCCACGAGGGTTTCGTCCGTTTTCAGAAATCCCGCCAGCCAAGAGGATATCATGCCGTTCCATTCCTCCACGTAACGGGATTTGGAAACGTCGCCGGAGAAGCCGCCGGCCTCCGACCGGTCGCGCCCGCCGTTGGAATCGAAACTGTTCGCCACGTAGCGGGCTACGAACTCGAGAATCTCGTCCCATGTCTTTGTCTCGACGAAAATATCGGCGACTCCGTCGGCCGCCGCGCCGGCAAGACCGGCCACGGCGCTCTTGGCGAACTTCGCGGCTCTTGTCAAAACGAATTCGTCCGTTCTTCCGGAGTCTCCGCCTTGCTCCTGCCGCCAGCCTCCGCGCTCCGATCTGACCACAAGGCGGTCGCCCTCGAGAGCGAAGACGATATGGAACGTCTCCTCTTTTCTATCCACAAGACGTTTCAAGAGACCGCCGAGATTCCTTGCTTCGAGGACATAGCCATCCCCGGTCCGGATCGTCTCGACCCTTTTGCCTCGGCTGTCCCGGAGCCAAATTCCGAGGTCCTCCGCCAGCGGGAAAAGCTTGAAGTTCGGAGGAACCGTAAACCGCACTTCCCGATTTTTTCTGTTCAGCATCGAATCCATAGATGATTTACATTTGAAAACAGATAATCTTATAATTGAAGAATTTCCAAGTTCGCAGTCCGTTTGCAAACGGGCGATCGCGCGGATTCTTGATTTGTGCGCGAATGATTAATAATATCTTCGAAACGTTCATAAATCAAACCCGCATAATGCCAAATAATTAAAACCATACGGCTTTCGCAAGCGTTAAACTTGGAGAAAAAAATCGTGACGACAAAATTATTCCTGAACGCGCGCATTTTCACCCCTTTCGACGAGGGCGTTCCTGCGGCCGGGAAAAAACAGGGCGGGCTCGCGATTTACGACAAAGGCGCGCTGATCGTTAAAAACGGCTTGATAGAAAATGTCGGCGAGGAAAAGGATGTCCTCGAAAACGTGCCGGCCGGTCGGACTTTCGACCAGGAGATAGATTGCGGGAGTCTTTGTCTCGTTCCCGGCTTCGTCGATCCCCACACCCACATGTGTTTCGCCCGTCTCCGGGAATCCGAGTTCGAAATGCGAGCCGGGGGCGTCCCCTACCTCGAAATCTTAAAACAGGGCGGAGGAATCCTTTCCTCCGTAAGAGACGTCAGAGAGACGAGCGAGGACGAGCTTTTCGCGAAAACCATGACTCTTGCGCTCTCGGCCATGAAATTCGGGACCACGACGGTGGAAATGAAAAGCGGGTACGGACTGGACGCGGAAAACGAGCTTAAAATGCTGAGAGCGATCAACCGGGTCGGACGTTCCTCCCCGCTCGACGTGATCCCCACCTTTTTAGGCGCCCATGCGGTACCGGAAGAATACAAGAACGCCCCCGACGAGTATGTGGAAGTCGTGATCGAAGAAATGCTTCCTGCGGTAAAGCGGCAGGGTATCGCCCGTTTTTGCGACGTGTTTTGCGAAAAAGGCGTTTTCGACATCGAGCAAGGGCGGCGCATTTTGCAGGCGGCGCGAGACTTGGGAATGAAGGCGAAAATCCATGCCGACGAGGTTCACGATTTGGGAGGGGCCGGCTTGGCGGCCGAATTGAACGCCGTGTCCGCCGACCATCTTTTGTCCGCGAACCGTCGGGGCATCGAGGCGTTGGCGGCCGCCGGCGCGGTGGCGGTCTTGCTTCCCGCCACCGCCTACAGT
>CAZNTU010000096.1:0-19829 GCA_964575975.1 uncultured Desulfobacteraceae bacterium | reverse complement strand
GGGAAAGTACGTGCCTGAAATTTTAGATACCGATGTCAACGCCGTCAAAACGCTGTATGCCAGCGAGGGATACGCCGAGACGGAGGTTGCGGCCGAACCGGTGCCCGCAACCCCGGCTCGGCCCGAGGTCTCGGAGAAAAACAGAACCGTCGGGATCAAGATGGAAATCCATGAAGGACCTCGCACGCTTGTGGAAAGCGTGGAAATCAAGGGACTGAATGTCGTGCCCGAGGAAGAGGCTTACGAGGCCATTTCGCTTTCGCCGGGAGAACCTTTCAGAAGCTACATGTTGAAAAGCGACGAGAACGCGTTGTCGTCCCTTGTTTCTCCGTTTGGCTACCCGCACGTGAAGGTCCGGGGCGAAGTTCGTTTCAGCGAGGACAAGGCCAATGCGATCATTGTTTACCACGTCGAGGAGGGCCCGTTTGTGCGGATGGGGCAGACGTACCTTTCCGGCAATCTTCGGACCAAGGGTTTCGTGGTCGAGCGGGAAATAGAGATGGCGCCTGGGGAACCCTTTTCGCTGAAGCGCCTGCTCGAGGGTCAGAAGGCGATCCAAGACATGGAAATATTCGATTCCGTCAGGTTCAAGACCATCGGTCTGAAGGAAAAGGCGGAAACGGTCCATACGTTCGTCGAAATGCGCGAGAAGAAACCCTACTATTTTCAAGTCGGCTTGGGATATCAAACGGATACGGGAACCTATGTCAACACGAGAATCGGCGACCGAAATTTTCTGGGGAGAAACAAGCATTTCTGGGCGGGCGGTTCCCTTAGCGAAATCGGGTACCGGGCCGAGGGGTGGTATTCGGAGCCGAGGCTTTTGGGTTCCAAGATTCAGACGGATATCGGAATATTCGCCGAAAAGAAGGAGGAGTTCAATAAAAATTTCGGTATCGAGCTTTACGGCGCCTCCTTGGGCTTTTCGAGAAAATGGACCGAGCGTTTGAGCAGCGGCCTTGCGTTCAGGTACGAGAAGAGGGAATCCTACGAGATCGATAGTAAAGAGGTGGGCGATGGCCTGGAAATCGACGAAAACGAATTTCGACCGCGCAACGTGTTTGTCGCGACTCCGTCGCTCGCCTACGATGCGAGGGATTCGGCGATCAAGCCCAAAAAGGGCCTTTTCGCGTCGGCTTCGGCGGATATTTCCCATGGGTTGGACAACGATTTGGACAGTTTTGTGAGATACAATCTCGACGGCAGGTATTTTTTGACTCCGGAACCGATTCCGCAGCTGACATGGGCTTTCCTTGGGCGTGTCGGATACATCGATCCCATGGGAAACATAGAGGACGTACCCGACGATCAATTGTTTTTCCTGGGCGGTACCGGCGATGTCAGGGGATTCAAGGAAAACATGCTGCTCTTCGACGTTTTCGACGATCCTGTTGGCGGAAGACTGGCCGTCGTGGGAAGTCTCGAGGCCAGGATAGACTTGGGCGGCAATTTCGAACTGACCACCTTCGTCGATGCCGGACGCGTCAAGAATACGGAAATCCCGGTTGAGGACGACGACTGGAGATATTCCGCCGGCTTGGGCGTTCGATATATCACTCCCATCGGCCCGGTCGGTTTCTTGTACGGTTTCAAACTTGATCGAAGAGACGGCGAAACCCCCGGCAGACTTCATTTCTCCCTTGGCTATACTTTTTGAAGACGAGCCTTCCAGCGGCTTCGAATCCCAATCCAAAGTTTTCCCGTTTTCTCAGGAATTTTCCTCGCTGACCAGTTGTCTCGCAATAACGATGTCGTACGCTTTCTTCGGGTCGAATCCGCCGCTCCCTTTTTTATGCATTTCGGCGGCCTTCATGATCGCGTCGTAAGGGATCCAGCCATGTTCGTCCCATAATTCGGGAACAGTGGCGCTCCAAATGCGAAACCAGATTTCGCCGCCCGATTCTTTAACGTACATACGCGTTTGCTTGTTATTGGGGTATGGATAGTAATAAAGACCTTTATTGTCTTTCATCGAACCTTGCCTCTTGTATTTAAAAAGATTCGTAAGCTTCCGTTCTTCCAAAAAATTCCAATGGTCAATAACCTGTTGAACGTACTTTTGCAATGATTTTTTGAAGCGCAAGTCGGACGGACGAATTCGATTCGACAGAAAATGATCGTATGTCAGAAAATGCGGTCTCGCGGCGAAATTTCAATGATTTCGGATGCTTTGAAGTATAAGGACCTTGTTTCGGCGGAAATCGCATCGCCGGGCAATTGAAATCGCTCTGATCGAAAAAGAGCATGACGTGCAGAAGACAAGCTTTTTTTATCGAACGATTATAATGTTCTTGACATTGTATCGCGCAGTGTTATAAATGCCATATGCTGTATGTTCATCAAAGGTCAGCAGGTTGCTTTCCCTGCATATAAATTCGTTTAAATATCCGTGACGGATTTCATCCGGTCATCCAACATTTGAAGCTTTCCAAATGTTCAATAAAATAGTATCTAAAAAAGGAGTATCCAAATGAATGATTTTTTACACAATCTGCGATCCAAGCAAAACAAGCGCTACGAGGGAAACCGCAGGCAGTACCCCAACACACAATACCAAGGAAGAAACGGTAAAGACAATCGCAAGCAGCAGGTTGCCATGGCTTCGGCCGTGGAAACTCTTTCGGCTTCTCTATCGGAAAACCTTCCTGTTTTGAAAACGATTCTGGAAGGGATATCAAACAACCAGGAAAAAATGGCTGAGGCGGAGGATCGTATGGCGCGAGCCGAGGAACGCAAGGCCATCGCTTTGGAAAAACTTGTCGAGTACGCGGGAAAATTGCTTTCTTCTTCGGATTTGAATCTTGCCGATTTGGCGAAAATCGGTTTGCAAAACGAGGGACCTTCAGAGCAGGAGCCGATCGAGGCGGTAGCGGAGGAGGCGGCGGCAGCGGAGGCGGAGGCAGCGGAGGCGAAATACGAAGAGGCGGAATACGAGGACGAGGAGTACGAGGATAATCCCACCAGAGACGACGTTCTAAACATGATATGCGGGTTGAGGGAGGAAGGACTTACTTACGATCAAATCGCTAAGCAGTTGGAAAGCGAGTCCGTGTCCACGTTTTCAGGGAAGGGAAAATGGAGAGGGCAGACAGTCCATCGTCTTTATCAAAAAATGACTTCCTGATTTTTTTGGAAACAAGAACCGTCGCGCGATATTCGAGGAAGAAATCTGGCACGCATCCGAACCATCGCTGTAAATCCATTCGTGGTTCTTGATTTGTCGGTTTTGCACCGCCTGAATTCCGCAGTTGGTCGTTTTCGGTTCGTCGGGCAATTTGCACTATCGCGAGAAGGCTTTTTTATCGCGGCGCAACAAAATTCGAAAAAAGAGTAAACGCGATTGTCCCGAACGATGGGATGCCTTGGAGCAGAGCCGTAGTTTTGGATTTTTTCGCGAAGGTAGAGGCTTGTTTCCTCGGAGGGACAAGCTGTAGCGCGTCGAATTGCCTCTGCGAATTCGTTTCGGGTAGTAAAGCAGACGTAATAACCGCTCGTTTCGACAATTCCAAAGACCGACGGAATCGTTGAAGTTGCCTAAACAAGAAAACCCGCACTCCGAAAACATCGAAGTGCGGGGAAGTCTTCGCGAGCTTTTCAAGGCTCCTCGTCGAAATCGCCGGTTTCGTCGTCGGCGATTTTAAGAGGGGAATCTAGGTTCAGATCGTCGTCGTCGCCGAAATCCTCCTCGAAATCGTCTTCCAAAAGATCGTTGATATCGTCCTCTGCGTCTTCTTCGATTTCGTCGACTTCTTCGATTTCGTCTGCGCGGGGATACGTTTCCTGGTCCTTGGTCAACCAATCCAGGTCGTTGAACGTGATTTCCGTCGTCTCCGAGTCGTTGTCGCTTTCGTAAATCGCGATAACGCAATCGGCGATTTTGTCGGCGTAAAGGTTGGGAGGATATATGTTTTCCGTCCGTATGAAGGATATGAGCGACTCCTTGCCCGCTGCGATCACGTCCTTGACTTCGTTGTCGTTGTATGACGCCTCGCATAAAAACGACATCATTTCCTTGTCGAGTTCGCCGTACTCCTTTAGGACCAGGCAATTTTTTTCCGTGTCCCTGGCGATCGTGTATTTGTGTTTCATTGGTTTCTCCTTAACGGTTTCATTGCGAATTCGGGTTCCAATTTTCATAGGCCAACTATAATAATCGGTTTTTCGGACAATTCAATAAAAATTATTGACCGATCGAGCAAAAAATGATAAGTGCAATTGTTTCGTAAGGAGGGATGGCCGAGTGGTTTAAGGCGGCGGTCTTGAAAACCGTTGAGCGAAAGCTCCGTGGGTTCGAATCCTACTCCCTCCGCCAGAAGACGCGATTTTTACGGAGAGATGGCCGAGTCGGCTGAAGGCGCTCGCCTGCTAAGCGAGTGTGGGACCAAAAGTTCCACCGAGGGTTCGAATCCCTCTCTCTCCGCCAGTTGTTTTCATTTGTCGCTTAAAATCTTCCGGTATCCAGAAAAATGGAAGGCCTCAAACGATCCATCGGCGACGGTAATAATAAACAAGGTTCGACGAACCGTCGTGCGAGAGGAGGCGGACAGGGCCGAACGCCCGAAAAAATGAACGGCTTCTCTTCGGACATGGGCCGGATGTTGTCGATGCTTTTTGCGACGCCATTGCCGGGCGCTCATCTGGACAAAATCAAATACAAAACCGCCAAAATGAAGCAATACTGCCAGATGGGAGAAAAGGTTAGCTCCAAAATCCTAATGATCGCGTTTCTCATCTGTTTTTTCATCCTGTCAAGAATACAGTTGGCCACCACTCCCGGATCGAAGCCGGTTTTCGGGATGCAAAGGCCCGGTTCCGAATTGGACTGAAAATCGCCTACCTGTATTTTTTCATGATTTTTGCCCATCGCATCACCTTTCCGGAGTACGTCTTTTTGTTAACGACGACGTTTATTATCGTGATTCGTTCCTCGTTTTCCAATTTTTTGAAATCTTTTTTCGGATCGTAGTGGTTTAGGGGAGCAGGTGGATATGCTACGATCAGCCGTCAAGCCCCTATTCGCGCTGGGCGAAAATTTTTGACACCAACTGCAAACTATTGTATTTCGTTGAATATTTGCAGCGAACGTAAAACAAGGGGGTCGTCCGAGATTCAGAAAACAACTGCTTGAAAAAGAAAAAAAGGAACTTAAACATGGACACTAAGCCGAAATTCGATTCTTCGCCCCGAATTTTTTCCGTGAAATCCGCATGTTGTATTCTTGCGGCGTTGTTCTGCGTTTGGCTGTCAATCTGTTCCCGTTCCGCCGAAGCATGGGGGGGGAAAAAAGACCTCGACAGCGTGGTGGAAAAGTTGATCAAGACACTGGCAAGCCGAGGAGGGCTTGAGGGAAAACCTGTCATTGTAAGCCCCCACGATTTATACGAATCGACCACCGGATTGTCCGCCCTGCTGACGGACCAACTCCGTGGAAAAATCATCACGCAACTTGCCAAGCGCGGAGCGAGGGTGCTTCTTCCCGGTTCGGACGAGGATTCCAATATGATTTTACAAGGCACTTGGCAAAGGCAGGGAGACGATCTCGGGTTGGACTTCAAGGTGACAAGGCTTGGAGAACACGGACCCGAAGTGGTGGCGGCGGCATCCGAAACCATTCCTCTTTCCGAGGTCGATCCCGCCGCTTTGGAAAAGAATCGCGAATCGTACGCCCGCATGATGGCCAGAAAGCTGGAGTCCAAGACTGCGGAGAGAGTCAGGGGACGCAAGATCTTCATGGATGCTTTCGTGATCGACGGAAAAACGACAGACACGACCGGGCTTTCGACGTTTCTTTCCGACATGTTCCGCACGGCAATGGCCGAAAGTCCTCTGTTCGTGCCCATCGACGAAAAAAAGGAGATGAGGGGGCTGTCGAGCGAGGTTTTGCGTACTCGGGCGACGAGGGGCATCTCCAAAAGGCAGAAAGACGAAAAGCACCCGGAAAGCGTCGAACCGGCGAGCCTGACGGCGCGCCTTGTCGATGCCGACGGCGTATTGAAAGGAAAGGCGTGGAGAAAAGGGAAAAACATCGTCGTCGCCAACGTCGAGATAGACGACATGGAGGGCAGAATGATCACCGCCGCTTCGGTTGACATCCCTTGCGAAATTTTCCCGGACTTCATGGTCAATCCACCGGAAAAAACGGCCGTGGAAGAGATTGCAGCCTCCCTGTCGCCGCATTCGCTCCCGGGCTCGGACGGAATATCCAAGGGAGGGCTCGCCGCCCAAATCACGACCGACCACGGCGACAAAGAGCCTCTATATAGAAAAGGAGAGCACATCCGCTTCATTCTACAAATAAACAACGACGCCTACGTTTACCTGTTCGACATAAATCCGCGCGGGGAAGCGGTCCTGTTGTATCCCGTCGACGAAAACGGCGCGTTGGCGCAAGGCCGGGAATGCGGATCGAGACTATCCGCCGGCAAAGCCCTGGTTCTACCCCTGGACGGCTGCTCGTACGATCTCGTTGCCGATGAACCCTACGGAAAGGACATCGTATGGGCAGTGGCATCGTCGTTTCCTCTTGATTTCGGCGATATCGCCCCGGACGATTGGTCCAATGCGGGAATTCTTCAGCAAAAGATCAGAAACAGGGGCATCTCCAAGACGGGAGGATACGCCGAGGCCGCAGTGGAAATCGTAACGGGTCCTTAGTGTTCGAACAATAATTTGGAATTTCTTCAAGAACTTTCGATAAGAGGGCGCAGGAGGGAAAAAACTCGGTGAACGGTTCAACCGGTGTAACTGTCATGGTAACCAAGCGGGAGAAAGCTCTCGTGGACAATATTGCAAAGAAAGTCTACAAACGGTTTTGTCCGGCGGGTCCCGACGGTCAGATCGAGTTTCACGAATTGGTTCATCTGGGGGTCGCGGGACTTTTGGAGGCGAAAAAAAGATTCGACGAGACACAGGGCGTTCCTTTCCTTGCTTTCGCTTCCATGCGAATCAGGGGTGCCATGCTGGACCAGATCAGGACGCAGCCAATCGTTCGCACCTCCCAAGAGTTGGCGAGGAAACGCAATGCACTGAAAAAGGCGAAGGAATTCTTTTTCAGGGAAGGCGAGGAGGCCGACGACGAAAAACTGGCGAAGAAGCTGGGATGGAGGCTGGAAGAGGTTCGAAGAGTTTCGGGTCAGGTGGTCGGCATGGTGCAGGCGAGGGAGAACGTCGAAAGAGGCGACGAAGAGAACTGTTCCTCGCAGGGGGAAATTATCCGGGACTGGGGTCCCGGTGCCGAGAATGTCCTGCTCAGAAAAGAATTGGCGGCTACCATTCAGACGTGCCTCGAAAAGCTTCCCTCCGACGATTTTCGTTTGGTCCTTCTGGGACGGGTATTGGAGGACGTGAAGCTGAAGGAGCTGGCCGAGGCCATGGATTGTTCCCTCCAGACCGTCGCGAACAGGCAGGAGGCCGCGCAAAAAATGATGAAGGAGTGCCTGGAAAGGCAGGGGTGGAACTTGAAGGAATTCAGCCAATTATTCGAATGAGGAAAAAAACATGAATTCTGAAACAGCATTGCAAACCTGTTTGAAAATCTGGCGAGAGGAATATTTCAGGCCGGATCAAGACGCCGGCAAAGGCGGGCATCTTTCCGACCGTATCCTGTACGAAATGGCCCTCGCCGGCGGTTTTAAGAACGCCGATTCCAAACACTCGTCGCACCTTTCTTTGTGCCCCGTTTGTCTGGGAAGATGGGCGCAACTGAGACGGGCGGTCTCGGACCTGAACGAGGGCGAATCGTACGATGACGAAAAGATCGTTTCTTGGGGCAAGCTGGAGGCGGCCGCCACGGACAAGTCCCTGGAAGCCCTCAGCTTGAAAAGCTCCTGCGGAAGATTCGTGCTGGGGGTGCTTCCCCGCATGGGAGATCCGGATAGCGGGATGGTCACGTTGGAAGTGATATCGGGCGTGGGCGCCGAAATGGAAGGGCGGCGGGCGACCGTGAGCGACAACGCGGGGCGGGTGCTCCTGCAGGGGGCGATTCGCCAGGGAAGGCTCGCGCGCAAAATCGAAAGGCTGCCGAAAGTCGATCTTGCCAAGTGGACCGTGGTTGTGGAATAAAAAGGTCCGACGAACTGAACCGTGAATGATGAACCGTGAAACTATTCGTAAAGTGGATGTCATGTCCGACAACTCGTACCAAAACGGATTTTCAAAAACCTGGATGCTGTTCGAAAGTGGAAACGGAGTCGTGGTAGGTCTGTCTCTTTTTTCGCCGCCCCGGGAAAGCCTTCGGCCCATCGACGCGTATGTCGTGACCGAAGTGGAGGGCACGGTGACGCATTCGGCCAGAAGAGCGGCCGGAGCCGCATACGAGGCGATCTCCCGTTTCAAGAAGGATCTCGGTTCCGTGGTGGCCGGTTTCGATTTCGACATTGCAAGCCCGGTCACCGGGGAGAGCGGGGGATTGGCTTTCGCAGTCGCGTTGGCCAAAAGGCTCGTGCAAAAAGACCCCGGACCTGTTGCGGCCACCGGTATCGTCCAAAGCAGCGACAACGGCGGCCCCGTGAAAGGAGTCCGGGGGATCGAGTCGAAGCTGAAGGCCGCCGTGATCGTCATTCCGCCGGGAGGGTGGATATTGTATCCCTCCGAAAACGACGACGAGGTTTCTCCGAAGTTGCGCCAATATATAGCCAGGAAAGGTATCAAGGCCCGCGCGGTCCGCAGCGTGGCGGAAGCCATCGATATTCTGTTCGAATCGGAAAACGCCGCGTGCGCAAAGTTTCCGGCAAGGAATGCGGCGAATGAAAAACCAGGTTCCAATAAGTTCTTTTCGCCTGTTTATATGTTGTTTCTGCTTTTAGTCTTCTCCGCATCCGTGACGATGGCAATATGGAAAAACAATGGATTCGCTCCTGCACATGTCGCGATGGAAACGCGAACTTCTTCGGAAACGGGTATCAAGGCGGGAGAATCTTGGACCGGCGGCGTGCCCGCGAAGAAAGTCGCGGAACAATTCGAAGCCGACGAAAATCATTTCGACGGAAAGAAGGATACTGACGAAGGAAATGGCATTGACGGCCAGGCGACGGCTGCGGCGCAAGCGGAGCCGGGGAGTGCCTCGGAGGCTTCGGGAATCGAAGACCCGCCTGCCGAATTACCGGAAACCAACCCGATGGAAACCGTCGAGGCCGCAACCGGTCCGAAAACAGGGGGAAAGCAACAGCCTGGACCTGCGGACGATGATAGCTTAAAAGTCGAGGAACGATCGCCGATCGTGGTGGACATGATCGGAAGGAGTCGTCTGAACTCGCGAATATCCCAAGCGTTGGAGAAAAAGCTCAAGACTTTTTTCGCCGAGCGAAATCGCCGTATCTATCCGGAGGAAAAAATCGAAATTTCCGGCCAAGTGGTCGTTTTGAGGATAGAGGAATCCTGGGAAGAGGAAAAGCAGAGTTATTGCTCCAATCTGAAGGTCGCGATCAGGGACTTCAGATACCAGGACGAAAAAAGGACCATAGACCGCGCGAGCATCGAATCCGATCTCCATAGCGACGGTCCCGTGGAGGAGCTGATCTCCAGGGCCGCCCAGGACTTGATGAGCCAAATTCTACATTCGGCCCCGTCCGAGCAAAAGCCGGCGACGGACCAAAGCGTTCCAGACTCCCCGAACCCCCCCAGCAAAAAAACCGAGCAGGAACGAAAAACCGGATTCGAATAAGGAGAAAGCAAATTGAGGGAAAGCGATTTTGTCGAAGCCATAAAAATCCCCTTCAAAATCCCGGCGAGTCCTGGGATTGCGATCGACAGGTTTGTTTACGCGTACGCGGTTTTCGGCGAGCGAGTCCATTTGGTGGATACTGGAGTGAAGGGCGGGGAAGAGGCGATTTTCAAAGCCGTGGAACGGGCGGGGGAGGGGGAGGACGGAAATCGCCTCCATCGTTCTCACCCATTCGCATCCGGACCATGTCGGAGGCGCGAAACTATTGAAGGATCAAAGCGATTGCCGAGTGTATGCCCACAGTGCCGAGAAGGAGTGGATCGAGGATGTCCGGATTCAATACGAGGCAAGGCCTGTTCCCGGTTTCGACGCTTTGGTGGGAGGTTCCGTCGATGTCGATACGATATTGGAGGACGGCGACTTGATCGAATTGGAAGATAGTGTGCGCTTTAGGGTTTTCCATACCGACGGGCATTCCTCGGGTTCCGTCTCTCTTTTCGAGCCGGCCTCGGGCGCGCTGTTTTGCGGAGACGCCATTCCACAGCCCGGTAACATGCCGATATACGAGGATGTGGACGCCAGCGTCCTTTCGATTCGCAAGTTGATGGATGTAGGAAAAGTGAAAATTTTATTTTCGTCGTGGGACGCCCCCAAGGAAGGCGCCGCGATAGGGAAGGCCTTCGAGGATGGGCTCGGATATCTTCAAACGATCCACGAAGCCGTGGTCGAGCCGGCCAGGGAATTGCGGGGGCCCGATCCCGCGAATCCAGCAATTCCTATAGCTCCCATGGAGCTTTGCGCCAAGACGGTCAACAAGCTCGGGTTGCCTCCTTTCGCGGCAAACCTGATCGTCGATAGATCCATAATGGCCCACGTTCCGCTGATGGAAAGGGAAAATTTGCTCGGATAGAATTGTCTCGTAGAATGCGGGAGACTGTCCTATTGTCTTCCGGCTCCATTTTCGTCTCCGCAAGTTTGCCGGCGTATCCAATTATCAATTTTCGACTGCGGTTTCCGGTTCCTCTCGAACGATTTCGATCCGATCGACCTTTTGATATCCGCGCGGGAGTTTTTTTCCCCGAAGCCCCCGTTTTCCGACGAATTCGGAAATATTGCCGGGAGTCAGTTTCATGGCTTGTTTCCCGGCGTGGATTTTCATCGAATCTCCGGAAGAGAATACGGCCAGGAGCTTTATGTAGTCGTCCCGCTTTTTGAACTGTTTCGGGGTAATCTGGATTATTTTGTTGCCTTTTCCCTTGGGGAGTTCCGGCAGGTCGTTTATTTCGATGACGAGCATGCGCCCTTGGGCGGTCACCACCGCAAGGAGGTCGGTCTCTACGTTTTCGAAGAGCAAGGGCGCGAGAGGTTCGGCACCTCTGGGAATGCTGAGGATGGCTTTGCCTTTGGTGTTTTTCGCCACCAGGTTGGAAAGCTCCGTTACAAAGCCGTACCCGGCGTCGCTGGCAAGCAGAAGCTTTCTGTCCGGCTTGCCCATGAGCACCGCGTTGAACCGCGCGCCTTCAGGCGGCGCCAGGCGCCCGGTCAGAGGCTCTCCCTGCCCTCTTGCCGAGGGAAAACTGCTTGCGGGAAGCGCGTACGACCGTCCGGTCGTGTCCATGAAAATCGCGAGTTGGTTGGTTTTTCCCTGTGCGGCGCACAGGAATTCGTCGCCCGCCTTATAGCTCAAGTTGGTCCCGTCCACGGCGTGCCCCTTGGCGGCGCGGACCCATCCGCCGGCCGACAGTACCACCGTCACCGGTTCCGCCGGGGTCAGTTCCACCTCCTTGATGGCTTTAGCTTCCTTTCGCTCCACGATTTTGGTCCGGCGGTCGTCGCCGTATTGCTTGGCGTCGGCCCGAAGCTCCTTTTTGATCAGCGTTTTCATCCTCTGCTTCGAAGCAAGGTTTTTTTCGATAAAATCCTTTTCCTTCTCCAGGTCCTCCTTTTCCTTCTTGATCTTGATCTCTTCCAGGCGGGCCAGTTGGCGCAGACGAATCTGCAATATGGCTTCGGCCTGGATGTCGCTCAGGCCGAATTTCTTCATCAGCACCGGCTTGGGATCGTCGTTTTTCCGGATGATGCGAATGACCTCGTCGATATTGAGATAGGCGATCAGAAGTCCCTCGAGGATGTGCAGACGCTCGTTGATCTTGTTCAGGCGGAACTCGAGCCTGCGAGTGACTGTCGTGGTTCTGAATTCGATCCATTGCTTCAAAATCTCGACGAGACCGAGGGACTGGGGCTTTCGGTTGAGCCCGATTACAGTCATGTTGACCTTGTGTCCCTTTTCCAGTTCCGTGGTCGCCAGAAGATGACCGACGAGGGCGTCCTTGTCAACCCGGTTGGACCGGAGAGTGATGACGATGCGGGTGGGCTCGTCCTGGTCGGAGAGGTCGCGGACGTCGGAGACCATGGGAAGCTTCTTGGCGGCCATCAGCGCGGCGATCTGCTCGATGACCTTTTCCGCCGAGACTTGGTAGGGCAGGGAGGTGACGACGATATCGCCGTTTTCGTACTCGTAGGTCGCCCTCATGCGGAGCATGCCGTTGCCGGTCCTGTAGATTTCGGCGATCTCCTGCCGGGGTGTGACGATTTCGGCGCCGGTGGGAAAGTCGGGGCCTTGCACGATTTCGCAAATCTCTTCGATTCCCGCGTCGGAATGGTCGATCAGGAAGACACAAGCTTCGACGATCTCGTTCAAGTTGTGTGGAGGAATGTCCGTGGCCATGCCCACCGCGATGCCGGAGCCGCCGTTGAGCAAGATATTGGGAAGTCTCGCGGGCATGGTTTGGGGCTCTTGCAAGGTGCCGTCGAAATTGGGAATCCAGTCCACCGTTCCCATGGACAGCTCCGAGAGGAAAATGTCGGCGTAGGGAGAAAGCCGGGCCTCCGTGTACCGCATCGCGGCGAACTCCTTGGGCGACGCGATGGAACCCCAGTTGCCCTGGCCGTCGATGAGGGGGTACCGGTACGAAAAATCCTGGGCCATGAGTACCATAGCCTCGTAGCAGGCCGTGTCCCCGTGGGGATGGTATTTGCCCAGCACGTCGCCCACCGTGCGGGCCGACTTCTTGTGCTTGGCCGTGTTGCGAAGCCCGAGTTCGCTCATGGCGTAAACAATGCGCCTTTGTACGGGCTTCAGCCCGTCTCCGATGAACGGAAGCGCCCGGTCCATGATCACGTACATGGAATAGTTCAAGTACGAAGGTTTGACGAAATCCTCCAGGGACAGTTGCTCGACTCCCTCGTACGCCAAAGCTTGATCTTCCGACATGTTGCTCCTTTACGTTACTTGCTCTGCAAGATGTTTTCCACATCCTGCAACGGCGAAATCGCGTTTGACGACAGTGACTCTACAGTACATCTTCCGGACGCGCCAGATCGCCCTCCTCCTCTAGCCAATGTTTACGGTCGCGGGAGCGGCCCTTGGCCAGAAGCATGTCCATAATGTCGAACACGCGCTTTTCGTCGTCGAGGGTCAGCTGCACCAGTCGGCGGGAGTCCGGAAGCATGGTGGTCTCCCGAAGCTGCGACGGGTTCATTTCGCCGAGTCCCTTGAACCGCTGGACGTTGGGTTTTCCTTTCGCCCCGGAGTTCAATCGTTTTAAGATAGCGTCCTTTTCGTGTTCGTCCAAGGCGTAGTACACTTTCTTTCCCTGGTCGATCCTGTAGAGGGGCGGCATGGCGACGAAAATTTTTCCCGGCTTGACCAGTGCTCTGAAATGCATGAAGAACAGGCCGCACAGGAGCGTGGCGATGTGAAGGCCGTCGGAGTCGGCGTCCGCCAGGATGATGATTTTGTTGTAGCGAAGGTCCGAGATGTCTGCGGAGCCGGGATCGACTCCAACGGCGACCGCAAGGTCGTGGACCTCCTTGGATTTGAGAACCATGTGCGTTTCCACTTCCCAGGTGTTCAGGATCTTTCCCCTAAGAGGAAGCACCGCCTGGGTATGCTTGTCCCTCGCCTGCTTTGCCGATCCTCCCGCCGAGTCTCCCTCCACGATGAACAACTCCGTTTCGGCCGGGTTCTGGGAAATGCAGTCTGCCAGTTTTCCGGGAAGGGTGGGGCCTGAACCGGCCTTTCTTCGGGTGACCTGCTTGGCCGTGTTGAGCCTTTTGCGGGCGTTTTCAATGGCCATTTCCGCCAGGGCCTCTCCCGCCTCCGTGTGGTGGTTCAGCCACAAGGCGAAGGAATCCTTGACCGTGTTGGAGACGAACGAGGCCGATTCCCTCGATGAAAGCCGCTCCTTGGTCTGGCCCGAAAACTGGGGGTCGCTCATTTTGACCGATAGCACGTAGTTGCACTTCCCCCAGATGTCGTCGGGGGAGAGCTTGACACCCCGGGGAATCAGGTTTCGGAATTCGCAAAACTCCCGGATGGCCGACAAAAGACCGCTTCTGAAACCGTTGACGTGGGTCCCGCCTTGAAGCGTAGGAATCAGGTTCACGTAGCTTTCCGCGATGACATCGGGGCCGGCGGGAAGCCACACCACCGCCCAGTCCACCGTTTCCTCCTTGCCTTCGAACTTTCCGATGAAAGGAACCTCGGGGACCTTTTGGTAATCGGCGAGGTTTTCGAGCAAATAGTCCTTCAGTCCTTCCTGAAAAAGCCAGGACTCGCTTTCCCCGGTATCCTTGTCGGTCAAAGAGACGGAAAGGCCCGGACACAGGACCGCCTTGGCCCGAAGCGTGTGCTTCAGCCTCGGAATCGAAATCTTGACCGTGTCGAAGTATTTTTCGTCGGGCCAGAATCGCACGTTGGAGCCGGTGTTTCGAATTCCGACGATCCCGATTTCATCCAGTTCGGAAGTTTTCGCGCCGTGCTCGAAGGAAATCGCGTATTTTCTTCCGCCCCGTCGAATCTCCACCTCGACTCTTCTGGATAGTGCGTTGACTACGGAAACGCCCACTCCGTGAAGCCCCCCGGAAAACCGGTAGTTCTTGTTCCCGAACTTGGCCCCCGCGTGAAGCTTGGTCATGATGACCTCCACGCCGGTCATCTTCTCCTCCGGGTGAATGTCTATGGGCATGCCGCGCCCGTCGTCCTCCACCTCCACGGAACCGTCCTCGTGATGCACCACCTGTATCTTCCTCGCGAATCCCGCGATGGCTTCGTCCACCGCGTTGTCGATCACCTCCTGCGCCAAGTGGTTCGGCCGCGTGGTGTCCGTGTACATCCCCGGCCGTCGCTTGACCGGATCGAGTCCCCTCAGGACTTCCAGCGAGGACGCGTCGTAGTTTTTGCTCGATATGCCGTCGAAAAGATCTCCGTTTTCGATGATCGACCTCCTGTGATCTCGTGATTCTTCGCGACCGCCGGTTTTCGTCTTTTCGGCGGCGCGCAAAGGCACTTTAATGAATGTTTTCCCGATAATCAAGCGGTAGATGCTTCCTGCAAGCGAAAATCATATGCAGGACACGGAATACCGCGCGCATCTGGAAAAGGCCTGGTGGGACGTCATCGTGATCGCCAAGGAACTCCACTCGGAAAACGTCAGAAACTCCAGCGCTTATAAGAGACTGAAGCTCGCCATGGACTACTGGTGCGTTTCATTGAACGTATCTTAAAATATTTCCATTGGCAATTTGTATGTTCGGGATTGGTTTCCGCAACCCGCAACCAAAGGGGGGGCGAAAAAGAAGGTTTCCCGGTGCGTCACCCGCTTCAACAATTGCCAGAGGGGGAAGAAACCTTGTAAAATATCGCGTACAGAGTCGGCACGGCCACCATGGTCAGCACTGTCCCGAAAGTGAGCCCCGCCATGATCGTCACCGCCAATCCGACCCAGAATACGTCCTGCAGAAGCGGAACGACGCCCAGCACGGTGGTGGCCGCCGCCAGAGCCACCGGACGCAGACGGGACACGGCCGCGTCCACGACCGAAACGTATCGGGATTTCCCCCGCGAAAGGTTCAAATCGACCTCGTCGAGCAGCACGATGGCGTTTTTGATCATCATGCCCGAAAGGCTCATGGCGCCGAGCAGGGCCATGAATCCGAAGGGGGTGTCGAATCCCAGGAGCCCTACCGTGATTCCGATGGCGGCGAACGGTATGGTGCAGGCGATGATCGCCGGGTGTTTGAGATTGTTGAACAAGGCGACCATGATCAGGGCCACGACGGCCAGCGCGGGTATGATTCCGGGGATCAGGCCCTTCTGGGAATCGACGGTGTTTTCGTATATCCCGCCCCATTCGAAGGAGTAGCCGGGCGGAAGTTCCACCGCCTCGAACTTTTCCTTGACGGCGGCATGCAGGGAGGGGGCGGTTTCCCCCATGATCGGGTTCGACTGGATCTTTATGGTTCGCTTTCGGTCTCTTCTCCAAATGTTGGGGTCTTCCCAGACGATCTTTGTTCCGTCCGTGACCTGCGACATGGGCAGCGTTTCCACGGACAAGGAAGGACGCACCTGAAGGACGTCGAAATCCTGGACGTTCGCGCGTTCCTCCTCCACGTTCCTCACGACAATGGGCATGAGGTCGTCTCCTTCCCGGTACAGCCCCGCGTGTTTCCCGTCGAACGCCCTTTTGGTGGTCCTCGCGATGTCGTCCCGGGTCACGGCTGCCCAGCGCGCGCGCTTCTCGTCGTATACGGGAACGACTTTCTGGACCCGCTCCCGCCAGTCGGTTCGCGCGTACGCCGCAAGAGGTTCCTTGTTCAAAATATCCAGATATTTTCGAGCCAAGCGCCGCAAGGCGTCGGGATCGGCGGAAGCCGAGCCGGAGACGCGCGCCTCCAATTGCCAGGTTTTTCCCGGACCCACCGCGTATTTTTTGATCGGAACCAGCGCGTCCGGGTATCTCTCGGCGATCCACGGCTCCAATTCTTCGATCAGCCCGTCGAGTTCCTTCAGATCGCGCACGTGCACGAGGAATTGCGCGTAGGACTGATAGGCCGCTTCGGGATCCACCGGCAGATAAAAACGAGGAGGACCCATGCCGACAAAGGTCGCTACGGCTTCCACCCGCTCGTCTCCGTTCAACTTGCTCTCCGCCTGGCGAATATCCTCCGTCACGTGTTCGATTCTCGTCCCTTCGGGATACCAGAAATCGATCATGAATTTTTGCATGGAGGAATCCGGGAAGAACAACTGTCTCACCTGGCCGAACCCGACGACTGCGACAACCAGCAGGGCGACCATTCCCGTCGCGAAAAGAAATCTGAAACGTATCGCCTTCGCGAGAAAGTTCCGGAAAATTCCGTAGAATTTCCCGCCGTAGGCGTCCTTTCCCTCTTCGCCCTCCTTGGGTTCGGGAATCATGTCGACGCACTGCAAGGGCGTCACGGTCATGGATACCAGCCAGCTGATCAGAAGGGAAATCGCCACGACCTGGAACAGGGACTTGCAGTATTCGCCGGTGCTGTCGGGCGACCCCGAGATGGGGTAGAAGGCCATGACCGCGATCACGGTCGCGCCGAGCAGCGGCCACGCGGATTGGGAAGAGGCTTCTTCCGCAGCCTTTTTGCGGTCCATGCCCGCGTTTATGCGAACCATGATGCCGTCGGCCACCACGATGGCGTTGTCTACCATCATGCCCAACGCGATGATCAGCGCCCCCAGCGACATGCGCTGCAAGGGAATGCCGCAGAGCGCCATGACGACAAACGTTCCCATGATCGTCAAAATCAAAGCCACGCCGATGACAATTCCCATGCGCAATCCCATGAATACGGCCAGTACCGCCAGAACGATCGCCACCGCTTCCACGAAACTGACCAGAAAACTGTTCACCGCCGCTTCCACGACGTCGGACATCCAATGGACCCGGTGGATTTCGATGCCTATCGGAATGTCCGGGAGCAGCTCGCCAAGACGCCGGTCTACGTTTTTACCGACTTCCACGACGTTGCTTCCCCCCACGTTCGTTATCGAGATGCCGATGGAGGGCTCGCCGTTGAACCGCATCAGGTTCAGGGGCGGTTCCTCGTAGCCCCGGCGGATTTTTCCGATGTCCCCGATCCGGATGAGTTCCGTAGAGCGCAAGGGCCTTTCGCCTTTCGCCCCCGGCAAATTCCGAAGCGCGTCCAGAACGGAAGGCATGACGGTCAGGTCCGCTATGTCCTCGGGAGATCGGAATTCCCCGGTGGGCGCGATGCGATAGCGTCGCGTCCGGAGATCCAGACTGCCTGCGTCCACCACCATGTTTTGCTGCTTGAGGGTGTTGACGATATTTTCCTCGGTCAGGCCAAGCTGCGACAATTGCGTTTGAGAGACGTGGAGATAGACGACCTTTTGCCGGGCGCCCCACAGATCGACGCGGGCGACGCCATCCACCACGCTCAGCTCTTTTCTGATCTCCTTGGCCCAGTCCTCCATTTCGGCGTAATCGAAGCCGTCTCCGGTCAGGGCCAGCTGGAATCCGAACACGTCTCCGAAATCGTCGGAGACGATCGGGCGTCCGGTTCCGGGCGGAAGCGATCCTTCCACGTCCCTGATCTTCCTTCTGAGCATGTCCCAGATTTGGGGAAGCTTGTCCGACCAGTATCGGGATTCGATTTCGACCTTGACCGACGAGACTCCCGGCCTGGAGTTGGATTCGATATATTTTACTTCGCCCATTTCCTGGACGGCTTGCTCTATGATATCGGTGACCTCCAGTTCCACCTCTTCGGGGCTTGCGCCCGGATAGGGCGTAGTAATCACCGCCGTCTTTACCGTGAATTCGGGGTCCTCCAGCCGGCCAAGGGAAAAATAGCTTGCCATGCCGCCCGCCACCAGCAGAAAGACCGCGAAATAGGCGAGTGTCCTTTTTTCTATCGCCATTCGAGCCAAATTCATGAGGACGCCTCCTTCTTGTTTTCGCCGTTGTTTCCTTCTTTCGACAACCTGACCTTTTGTCCCTCCTCCAGATAATGCACGCCCGCCGTCGCGATCCGGTCGCCTGATCTCAAGTCGCCTTCGACCCTGATTCCGAGATTGGTCAATTCCAAGGTTTTCACCTCTTTGAGATGGACGGTGGAATTTTTCTCGTCGATTATCCAGACGAAGGATTTTCCGTCCTTCTCGAAAATGGATGTCACGGGGATCTCGAAACCTTCGGGCGTTCCGGCCTCGTCCCTTCGGCCTTTGCCGTAGGCTTTACCGGCCATGCCCGAATTGATGTCGATTCCCCCCGGCGGGTCCAGATAGAGGGTGACCGGGTAGGTACGAGTAGTCTCGGAGGCTTCGGTTCCGACTTCGCCGATCTCGGCCGGGATTTCAATGTCCGGAAAGGCGTCGAACTTTACGAACACGCCTTCTACATTTTTTATCTTTGCAATCAGATTTTCCGGAATGTTCACGTCGAATTTCAATCGGGTTTCGTCCAGCAATCTCAACACCGCTTCCTTGGCCTGGACCCTTTGGAAATTTTCCGCGTAGGTCGCCGATATCACGCCGGCGAAAGGCGCCTTGATATTGGAATCCTCCAGCGCCTTTTTCCTTATCTCGACTTCGGCCCGAGCCACTTTCAAGCGGGCTTCGGCGTTTGTCAGCTCCTGTTTGGCAACGGCTCCCGTGGCGGCCGCCTGCGCGATTCGGTCCCTATGGGCCTTTGCCCGTTCCAATTCCGCCAGGGCCGCGTTCAGAGCGTTTTGGAAGTCTCTGGGATCAAGGCGCGCCAACAACCGCCCTTTTCCGACTTTGTCTCCCTTGTTTACCGGCCTTTCCGCCAATGTCCCCGGGACCTCGAAACCGAGGTTTACCTCGTTGAAAGCGCGAGCCTTTCCCGGAAAGGATCTGCCGGTCAACTCCTCCGCCGCGCCAATCCGAACGGCCCTGACCGGACGAATCGTTTCCACCCGGGGAACTTCCTCCTTGCACCCGGCGTTCGCGAAGACCAGCGAAAATCCCGTCCAAAGGACCAACGTATATTTTTTCAAGCTCATGTCTATTCTCCTAACTGTTGATATTTTGCGTACGAAAAGGTTTGTCCAACTCCGTCTTCTCGATCTGTTCGGTGGCCCAGCCCCATAAGCGCCGACTTAGAGAACAACCATTGCCAATTAACCATTGACTATTAATTTGACATTGTAAACTTAACGGGTAACATGCCGAATTTATCGACCCGTGCGATTGGAGGGCGGTGCAATTCCCCCCTTGAGGGGGGCTAGGGGGGTGTCTGTGTGGCATGTTCAATCCATTGTTCACCGGAAACAACACCCCCCTAGCCCCCCTCAAGGGGGGAAT
>CAZNTU010000095.1:0-19959 GCA_964575975.1 uncultured Desulfobacteraceae bacterium | reverse complement strand
ATGCGGTTCGCAAGCGTTCAACACGGATTTTACTTGACCATGCTCGTCTTGGTGACGCTGGCGTTCTTCGGAGTGATACGGGATCTGCTCATGCCGGTCTTTTGGGCCCTCGTGCTTGCGATTCTCTTCGACGGGACATACCGGAGGTCGAGGCGTCTGATGGGAGGAAGGTCCGCTCTGGCCGCATTGCTCACGATACTTTTCATCTTGGCGATTGTGATTTTCCCTCTGATCTTGGTGGGCGCCGCCGTCACGAGGGAAGCGGTGGGCCTGCTGGAGGCCGTATCCACGGGTAAAATCGGTTTTTTGTCCGACATCGTGAGCTTTGCCGAAAAAAACATTCCTCTTTTCGAACAATACTTGCACGAATTCGTCGGCGAGCCCGAAAAAATACAGGAGCACGTATCCGGCGCCACCATCTCTCTCGGCCGATTTCTGGCGTCCCGGGCGGTAAATATCGGGCAGGACGCCATTCGCGTGGGCTTGTATGTCGCATTGACGATTTACGTGCTTTTTTTCTTTCTCAGAGACGGGGAGGAAATAATTAAGGCCTTCATGTACATTCTCCCGCTGGGAGACACGCGCGAGCGGGAATTGATGGCTCGTTTCGCCGGGGTCTCCCGCGCGACCATCAAGGGCGTCCTGGTGGTGGGGACAATCCAGGGCGCGCTGGGAGGGGTGTTTTTCTGGTTGCTGGGAATCGGAGCGCCGGCGTTTTGGGGCATGGTCATGGCTGTGTTTTCGTTTTTGCCGGCGATCGGCCCGGCCATCGTCTGGCTTCCGGCTTCGATCATCTTGATGATCACAGGAGAACCGGGGAAGGGAATTGTCTTGCTCTTGGCGGGAATCTTGATAATAAGCCTGATCGACAACATTCTTCGGCCGATTCTCGTTGGACGCGACACGAGAATGCCGGACTTTCTCGTGCTGCTTTCCACTATTGGAGGACTCGCCGTCTTCGGAATATCCGGCGTTGTCATCGGCCCCATAATCGCGGCGCTTTTTTTGTCCTGCTGGAGGATCTTTGGAGAGGTGTACGTGGGGGAAGACCAACCGGAATCCAAAATCCAACCCATCAGCGAGTAAACCGGACGGAAACGGAATTGGAGGATTTTGCCCATGGGCCGCAAGGACAAACAGGCTTCCGAATCGGAAACAGTCCATTGGGGACGAACGGACAAGGGGAAGGAAGAAATTCTAAACGTCCGGAGCAAAACGCTGTCCAAGAGAAACCGGCTTCTGAAGACCATAGACAAGACGGGCACCGCCTTGAGCAAGCCCGTTTTCTTTGTCGTCCTGTTTGCGACGCATTCGGGCTGGATTTTGCTGAACCTTCCGCTGTATCCCTGGTGGGAGCCGTGGGATCCTTACCCGTTCACGTTCTTGGCCACCTTGGCCTCGGTGGAGGCGCCCTTTATATCCCTGCTGGTTCTCATGCATCAACAGCGAAACAGCCGCATCGACGAATTGAGAGCCGAAATCCAGTTGCAGGTTTCCCTGCATGTGGAGCGTCAGAGCAGCATGTCCGTGCGCCTTTTGCGGGAACTCCAAAGGGAGTTGCGCCTGAAGACGAATCAAGACACGGAGCTTCTGGACCGAATGGAGGTTTTTCTGGACCCCGAGGAACTCATGACGCATATCAGAGACCAGATGAAAGAATCCGAAGGAATCGATCCGGCGAAAACCGCATGACAACCTTCGACCTTCGCCGATAGCATCCGCGAAGCACGAAAACGTTCAACGCTTCACTTCCTGTTCCACCCAATGTAAAAACGGCGGATAGCCGTTCTTGATCGGAAGGGCGACGATGCAGGGTATTTCGTAGCTGTGGACCGACTTTACTTTTTCCATCAGTTCGGGCAGCATTTCTTCCGTGGTCTTCGCGATAATCACGGATTCCTTTTCGTCTTTGACCTCGCCTTTCCACACGTACATGGAATTCATGTTGTCGATTACGTTGACGCAGGCGACCAGTTTCGCCTCCAACAAGGCCTTTCCGACCTTTTTGGCCTCGCCCGGGCTCCCGGCCGTCATGTATACCAGCATTGTTTCCATATCGGTTCCTTTCTTTTTCATTCCTTGACCGCGACCAGCGCCGCCATCCACTGGGGCGCCTTTGGTTCTATCGACTCGCATTCACGGTAGTAACGGATCTTCAAGGAGAGGAAAGCATGGAGAAGCTCGTTTTCCCGAAAAAGATAGTCCCGGCACGATGGGCTCCATCCGTTTTCTTCGTTTGCCCCGGCTCCTGGTTTTCCGGTCGCGTTCTTTTCCATGAAAGACTCGAATATCAGTACGCCGCCCGGGGCCAGTCCCTCCTTGATGTACGGAAAAAGGCGGCGGTTCAAATAGCGGACGTTTACGATAAGGTCGTAGCGGCCGGCGGCGATTTCATATCGATCCAAATCGACGCAGGCCGGACGGATGCGCTCGTGCTTTCCTTTGGCCATGCGAAGGCCGACTTCGGATATGTCCAGGGCGTCCACATGGAACCCCTGCTCGGCCAAGCACAACGAGTTTCTCCCCGTTCCGCAAGCAATGTCCAACGCCCGCCCCGTTCTCGCCATGCGATGGAACTCCGTCACAATCCGGGAAGGCTCCTCCTTTTCGGGACGCTCACGGTGCTTCTCGTTCCACTTGATACGGTCTTTCTTCATGATAAGACCTCCCTTCCCATCTCCGCGTCACTCCGTCTCCCCATCACCCGGTCACTCCTCTTCCCGAAACCCGAAGCTCGACTCCAACGCTTCCAAAGTCCTGGGATACACCTTGTACTTTTTCAGGTCTCTTCTCGAGAACCAGCGAACCTCGAGAGCGTCGTCGCCGGGTTCAGGGTCGCCGGAGACGTACTCGGCCGCAAGATCGACGATAATGTAATGATAGCGGACTTTTCCGCTTTCGTCCCTGTCGACGACCTCGAAAGTGCAGAACGGTTTTCCGGCTCGGACGACGATGCCGGTTTCCTCCAGGATTTCCCTTTCGGCGGCTTCCCGGAGGGTTTCCCCCAGCTCGACGCTTCCGCCGGGTATGGCCCACGTTCCTGCGGCCGGGGGCTTGGCCCGGAGAACCAGCAGCACTTTGTCGTCCTTGAAGACGGCCGCGCCCACGGCTACCCTGGGATAATCCGGATACGCGCCCCGACCGCTTTCGAAGAACTTTTCGCCCGGCATTTACGCCAGCTCCGCAACGGCTTCTCGCATCAGCCGGCCGATGGCCAGTTTTCGGGGACACCTGCTTTCGGCCGCCGAAAAATCGGCGGTTTCCATCCTGCCTCGGATTTCGCCCGGTATCTTATGGAACAGATCGGCGGCAAGGCGCCGTTCCCCGTAGTTTCTGGCGTACATGAGATACCGCATGACGTCGCACACGGGCACGGAATCCGCCAGGGCCGATTCGCAGATGTCGCCGCAGCCGGCGCAGTAGTCCGACGCGGTTTCCAGATCGAACCGTTTGAAGACATCCAAGTCGGAGGTCGCGAGCGAAGAGCGTTTCATAGCGGCTGCGGCGTTCGCCGCGAGGATGTTCATGCCGGGCATCTGGGAGCAAATGCTTGCGATGTCGGGGTTTTCCCAGACAGCCAAGAGTTTCGCCTGCTCGGGGGTGAAGCCTTTTTTAACGAAACGGCCGGCAAGGTTCAGCTCCGCCTCCGAATCGGTCTTGACCGGTCCTCCGCCCTGGGTTTTCATGGCGGTCAGGCCTATGCCGGCGTCCTTGCAGGCCTCGACGGCCTCTTGCATGCCCTTTTCGCGCATGATCCGGAAGTTGTATGTCGTCATGATGCCATCGATCCAGCCGAGCTTGGATGCTTCCATCATGCAGCTTTCCATGTTGCTGTGGGTGCTGAATCCGAAAAACTTGATTTTTCCCTTGGATTTGGCGTCCTCGGCCCAGGCGCGAGTCTTGTCGTCGATTTCGGAAATCCTTCGGATTCCGTGGACGAAGAAAAGGTCGATGTAGGAGGTTTTCATGCGCTCCAGGGAGGTGTCGAGGTTCTTGGTCAAACCGGAGGGATCGCCGTCCCCCGATTTGGTGACGAGGAAAACCTCCTTGCGGGCGTCCGGATTTTTCTCGAAGAATTTTCCGATTCCCGTTTCGCTCTTGCCGTAACCGTAGGAATTGGCCGTGTCCCAATAGGTGACTCCCAGTCGGAGGGCCTGCTTGAGAACAATCTGGTTCGATGGTATGTCGAACATTCCGCCCATGCTCAGGATGGAAACCTCGACCCCGGTTCTGCCGAAAGGCCGGGTGGGGACCCTCGACAATTCTTCGGTCGCCTCGGCGGCCCCTGCCTCTTTGGATACCAGGGCGTACGGCGCCAGAATCGAGCCGATACCTGCGGCTCCGGCGGTTTTTATGAAATCCCTTCTGGAAAATCCCGGTTTCTTGTCTTTCATTTCTTTTGCTCCTTTCGGGGCTGTTCGTGGTTCTTGGATTTTCGCCGATCTTTCATATTTACGGATAAAGGAGGCGACGTTCAAGAAAAAAAGAGCCGGAAAACGTTCGTTTTCCGGCTCGAAGGGGGAGCGGAAGGCTGCGGGCCAGCCTTGGTTTATGCACGCTGCAAACGATGATCCCCCAACAACGTGTTTTTTATATCAAGCGCGCGGAGAACCGCCACGGCTTCAGACGGTCGTCTCCTCCGCCTTTTCCGAATCCTTCTCTCCCGCGTCTTCCGGAACGTTCGCCATCTTTTTCAACGCCTCGTACCTTTCCAGGCACTCCTTCTCCAGACGCGAATGGAGCCTCTCCGCCTCTTCCGGGAACGTTTTCTCCAACGAAGCGTACCTCACTTCGCCCGATAGGAACGCCTTCAGACTGCCGTCGGGCTCCTTGGAATCCAGCACGAACGGGTTCTTGTTTTCATCCGCGCGACGGGGATCGAACCGGAAAAGCGGCCAGTAGCCGGACTTGACCGCCAGAAGCTCTTCCTCCATGCTTTTTCCCATTCCGCGCATGATGCCGTGGTTGATGCAGGGCGCGTAGCAAAGGACGAGCGAGGGGCCGTCGTAGCTTTCCGCCTCCTGTAACGCCTTGATCAGCTGGTTCTTGTTCGCCCCCATGGACACGGACGCCACGTAGACGTACCCGTAGGTCATGAACATGCGGGCCATGTCCTTCTTGGTGGTCTTCTTGCCGGAGGCGGCGAACTTGGCCACCGACCCCGTCGGAGTCGCCTTGGAGGACTGGCCTCCCGTGTTGGAATAGACTTCCGTGTCGAACACCAGGACGTTCACGTTCTCGCCGCTCGCCAGCACGTGGTCGATTCCCCCGAACCCGATGTCGTAGGCCGCTCCGTCGCCGGCGAACACCCAATAGGACTTCTTGGTGAACAGATTCCTCTTGTTGTAAATCTTGGACAGGAGCGGATCGCTCAGGTGCGACGGCAGGATGGCTTTCATCATGTCGCCGTATTCCTTGGATTTGCCGGAATCCTTCGCGTTCTCCAGCCATCCGGCCATGGCCCCTCTCAAATCTTCGGGAAGCTTGAGTTCCATGGCCTCGCGAACCAGGAGTCGCAGTTTGCCCCGTTGCTGCAAATGGCCCAGGAACATTCCGTAGGCGAACTCGGCCGAATCCTCGAACAGCGAGTTGCCCCAGGTGGGACCGTGGCCCTCGTGATTGACGCAGTACGGGATCGCCGGCGCCGAGCCGCCCCATATGGAACTGCACCCCGTGGCGTTGGCGATCACCATCCTCTCGCCGAACAATTGCGTCAACAGCTTGGCGTAGCCGGTTTCCCCGCATCCCGCGCACGCCCCGGAAAACTCCAGCAACGGCTGATAGAACTGGCTTCCCTTGACCGAGAAACGGTTGGTGAGATGTCCCCGGTACGGAAGCTTCTGCGAATAGTCGAAGTTGGGAACCTCCTTCTGCGTCTGCGAGGCCAGCGGTTTCATGACAAGCGCCGGCTTTTTCGCGGGGCAGATGTCCGCGCAGTTGCCGCATCCCTGGCAGTCCAGCGCGTTGACCTGCATGCGGAAATGGTATCCCTTGAAATCCTTGCCCACGGCTTTCACGGTCTCGAAACCCTCGGGCGCGGCGGCAAGCTCTTCGTCGTTCAAAAGCGCCGGGCGGATCGCCGCGTGCGGACACACCATGGAACACTGGTTGCACTGGATGCAGTTTTCCGGAATCCATTCCGGAACGTTGATGGCCACGCCCCGTTTCTCGTACTTGGTCGTTCCCACGGGAAAGATGCCGTCGGGGCGGAACGCGCTGACCGGAAGGGAATCCCCCTTCTGCTTGTTCATGGGGATCATGACGTTCTTCACGAAATCCGGCAATCCTTCCCCCTCCTCCCGCTCCCACTCGGGCGGGATCTCAAGGTCCGCCCAGCTCGCGGGATATTCCACCTTTTCCAGGTTTTCGAGGGTCCGGTCGATCACGGTATAGTTCAACTGGACCACATTTTCGCCCTTCAAGCCGTACATGTTCCGGATTTCGGCCTTGAGGTACCGGATCGCGTCCTCCACCGGAATCACGTTGGACAGCTTGAAGAAGGCGGTCTGCATGATCATGTTGATCCTTCCTCCGAGACCCGCTTCCTGCGCCAGCTTCACCGCGTCGATGTTGTAGAACCGGAGCTTTCTCCGCGCGATGGCATGGCGCATTTCCGGCGGAAGCTCCGTTTCCATCTCCTCCAGGGTCCACGGAGAATTGAGCAGGAATGTTCCGTTGGGCTTGATGCCTTCCAAGATGTCGTAGATTTTGACGTAGGACGGATTGTGGCAGGCCACGTATTCCGGCGAGTAAATCCGGTAGGCGGACTGGATGGGCGCCTTGCCGAATCGCAGGTGGCTGATCGTGATGCCGCCGGACTTTTTCGAGTCGTAGGCGAAATACCCTTGCGTATAGAGATTGGTGTTGTCCCCGATGATCTTGATGGCCATTTTGTTGGCCCCGACGGTCCCGTCGGAGCCCAGGCCCCAGAATTTGCACCGGACCGCCTCGCCGGGGGCCACGCCCAGGATTTCCTCGATCTCCAGGGATTCGTAGGTGACGTCGTCCACGATGCCCACCGAGAAGTGGTTCTTGGGAAGGGTCGCGTTCATATTGTTGAACACGGACTTGACCATGGGCGGGTTGAACTCCTTGGAACCCAGGCCGTAGCGCCCGTTGATCATCATGGGCATGTTCCCGCGCTCCAGAAAGGCGGTGGAGACGTCGCGGTAGAGCGGGTTGCCTAAGGAGCCGGTCTCCTTGGTCCTGTCCAAAACCGTCACGCGCCGCACGGTCATGGGAATGACCGCCAGAAGGTGCTCCACCGAGAACGGCCGGTACAGGCGGACTTTGACGAGCCCGATCTTGTCGCCCTTGGCCACGGCGTAATGCACGTACTCCTCGATGGTTTCGCAGGCGGAGCCCATGGCGATGATGGCCTGCTCGGCCTTGGGATGCCCCACGTAGTCGAAAGGCTTGTACCTTCGGCCGGTGAGGGCCGCCACCTGTTTCAGGTAATGGTCCACGGTCGCGGGGGTCTTCTGGTAATAGAGGTTGGCCGCCTCGCGGCCCTGGAAATACACGTCCGGGTTTTGCGCGGTGCCCCGGCATTCGGGCCGTTCGGGATTGGCCCCCCTCGCCCTGAACCTTTCCACCGCGTCCCGATTGACAAGCCTCGCCATGTCCTTATAGTCCAAAATCTCGATCTTTTGAATTTCGTGGGACGTCCTGAAGCCGTCGAAGAAGTGCAGGAAGGGAAGCCCCGTGTCTATGGCCGACAGGTGCGTTACAAGGCCCAAGTCCATGACCTCCTGGACCGAGGAGGACACGATCATGTTGAACCCCGTCTGGCGAACCGCCATTACGTCCTGATGGTCTCCGAAGATGGAGAGGGCGTGCGCCGCGATGGCCCTGGCGGTGACGTGGAACACTGCGGGAAGAAGCTCGCCGGCGATCTTGTACATGTTGGGAATCATAAGCATGAGCCCCTGGGACGCCGTAAACGTCGTCGTGTAGGCGCCTGCGGCCAGGGAGCCGTGTACGGTGGCCGCCGCTCCCGCCTCCGATTGTAGCTGGCGAACCAGGAGAGTTTGTCCGAAAACGTTCTTGCGGCCCTGGGCCGCCCATTCGTCGCAAATCTCCCCTATGGGGGAAGACGGAGTGATGGGGTAGATATTCGCCACGTCGCTCATGGCATAGGCCACGTGAGCCGCAGCCGTGTTTCCGTCGATGGTTTTCATCTTTTTTTTCATTTGCACGCTCCTCGATGAATGGAAGGCTGATAAATCAACCTTGTGGTTGCCGAGATGTTCCTTGCTTTCAGTCGTGGAGGGTCCTTATATGCGACCCCCGTTGTTTTGTCAACTTGTTTTTGCATTGCACAAAAGAAATTCCGCGAGGGGTCCGGCTTTTTCGAGGGCGTTGACCGTAAGCATTCGGGATGCGCGGCCGTTCCTGCAACCGTTTGAAAAAATCAGTGAAGTATTGTGCAATGCAATCGGTCCGGTCGATCCGGCTTCCCGGCTCCGGCGGGACCGGTATGCGGGAAGCGGGGGGCGGTGGTGTTTTCGACCGGAAAGGCGACTTTTTGATTATACGAAAAAGGTTGACAAAAAACAAATCATTGGGTAACAACACTTTTGCGATTGAGCGCTCGCTCGGAAAATTTCTTTGCTATGTTCGTTTTTCGGTTGCGTCCATGCCGAAATTGAATTAGTAGCTTCATGGCGCGAGTTTTGCCGGACTATGTCGGCGAAAAAGCAAGTCGCGGATTGCTCGGATTCGCCGGCATTCTATCGACGACAGGATTTTCGGGTTAATATCGCCTTTGCGACCGTTACGTTCATAACGGCGTCCTTCGTTGCGGAGAACGGTTGCGTTTTTTTTAAAATTCAGCTTAGGAGAAGGAAAATGATCGAAATTCGGCTGCACGGCCGGGGAGGCCAGGGCGCTGTCACTTCGGCGGAACTTCTGGCTCTGGCCGCCATCAACCAAGGGAAGTACGCCCAGGCCTTTCCAAGTTTCGGACCGGAACGGCGAGGCGCTCCCGTTGTCGCCTTCTGCAGAATCAGCGACGAACCGATTCGGCTCAGGACCAATATTTACAATCCCGACTTGGTGCTTGTCCTGGATCCGTCGATTCTCCGCCTGGTCAAGGTGTCGGCCGGGCTGAAGGAGGACGGGATACTGGTGACGAACACCAAGTACTCGGGCAAGGAGATCAGGGAGGAGCTGGGAATCGCGCATTCGCTGGGGACCGTCAACGCCACGCAAATCGCCCGCGAGGAACTCGGCCTGCCCATCACCAACACGACCATGCTGGGCTCATTGCTGAAGGCCGGGAACATCGTGTCGCCCGACGCCCTGATCGAACCCCTCAAGCACCGGTTCGGCCGGGTAGCCGAGAGGAACATCCGCGCTTTCCAGCGGGCGTACGACGAAACGGAGGTCATACCCAAAGCGTAGGCCCGAAACGGACCGGTTTACCCCGGCGTTGCCCTAGGGCCGCTCGAGCCCATTGCATCGCCGTTCATATATAATTCGAAAGGAGTTTGCCTTGTCAAAGACAATAGAAGAACCCACTTGGAAGGAGCTGCAAGTCGGCTGCGTCGTGGTGCAGCCCGGCAACGCCTCCGAGTACAAGACCGGAGACTGGCGTTCGCTGCGGCCCGTGGTGGACACGAAAAAATGCATCCAGTGCGGCGTCTGCTATCTTTTTTGCCCCGACATGGCCATCCGCAAGAACGAGGAGGGCTATTTCGTCGCGGACCTTTATTATTGCAAGGGATGCGGAATTTGCGCCAAGGAATGTTTTACCGGGTGTATCAGCATGATACCGGAGGAAGAATAAATGTCGACTAACAGAAAAGGAATCGAGGTATCGATCGGCGCGGCCGACGCCGTCGCCATGGCCGACGTGGACGTGATCGCCGCTTATCCAATCACTCCCCAGACCCATATTGTGGAGCACCTTTCCGAAATCGTGGCGAAAGGGGAGCTGGACGCGGAATTCATTCCGGTGGAGTCCGAGCATTCCGCCATGAGCGTGTGCTGCGGATCGTCCGCAGTGGGGGCCAGGACGTTCACCTGCACGAGTTCCCAAGGCTTGGCGCTGATGAACGAGATCGTGTTCATCGCCCCCTGCATGAGGCTTCCCATCGTCATGATCCTGGCGAACCGGAGCATGTCCGGCCCCTTGTCCATCTGGAACGACCACAGCGACGTCATGAGCATCCGCGACTGCGGATGGGTCCAGGTGTTCGCGGAAAACGGCCAGGAAGTTTTCGACCACGTGTTCTTCGCCTTTCGCGTGGGCGAGGCCCCCAGCGTGTCCCTGCCGGTCATCGTCAACATGGACGGATTCATTCTCACCCACATGATCGAGGCCATCGAGTACTGGACCCCGGAGATGGTCAAAAAGTATCTTCCGGAATTCAAGCCGGTCAACCGTCTCGATCCCGACTACCCCACCACCATGGGCGCTTTCGGCATGCCCAATATTTTCACCGAGGCCAAAAAGGCGCAGAACGAGGCGCTTTTGAACTCCAAGGGGGAAATCCTGAAGGCCTGGAAGGAAATGGGGGACATCACCGGAAGGTACTACAAACCGGTGGAGACGTACAAGGCGGACGACGCCGAGACGGTTTTCATCACTATGGGAAGCCTGGGCGAGACCGTTTCCATCGCGGTGGACGAGTTGCGGGCGCAGGGAAAGAAAGTGGGCCAGGTCAGACTGAGACTCTGGCGGCCGTTCCCCTTCGAGGAGTTCCGCGCCGCCGTGAAGAACGTAAAGAACATCATCGTCCTCGACCGCGCCCTGTCCTACGGCGGACCGGGAGGACCAGTGGCCGGCGAGATCAGGGCCGCGCTCTACGGCGAGGACAACATGCCGAAAATAACGAATTTCCTGGCGGGCTTCGCCGGGCGCGACGTTCCCGTCAAGGATTACGTCGACATGTACGAGAAAAGCCAGCAGCTTGCCCAGGGCAGGGTGCGCCAGGAAGACTACACCATATACGGAGTCAGAGAATAATGGAACCATTGAATGTATATGCCGCGCGGCTAGTCGAGAAGGAAGAATATTTCGCCCCGGGCCACAGGGCCTGCCAGGGATGCGCCGAGGCGCTGGCGGTCAGGCTGGTGGCCAAGGCGATGGGAAACAACGTGGTGGTTTGCTCGGCCACGGGATGCATGGAGATCGTTTCATCGCCGCTTCCGTTCACCAACTGGAGAGTGCCATGGCTGCACGTGGCCTTCGAGAATGCCGGCGCGACCCTTTCCGGGGTCGAGGCGGGACTGAAGGCGTTGGCGCGCAAGGGAAGGATCAAGGACAAGGGGATCAAAGTCATGGGCATGGGCGGCGACGGCGCCACGGCCGATATCGGGTTGCAGGCGCTTTCGGGCGCTTTCGAGCGGGGCCACGATTTCGTCTACGTGTGCTACGACAACGAGGCCTACATGAACACCGGAATCCAGCGTTCGTCCTCGACTCCGTTCGGCGCCAGCACGACCACGTCGCCCACGGGAAAGGCCAAGCCTACCGGCCAGGTCACCTGGAAGAAGAACATGCCGGAAATCGCGGTGGCCCACAACGTGCCGTACGTCGCGACCGCCTGCTCCAGCTATCCGATGGACCTGATGCAGAAGGTGAAGAAGGCGGCGGAGAAGAAGGGCCCGGCCTACGTCCACATCCTTTCCGTGTGTCCCACCGGATGGAGGCTTCCGCCCGAACGCGCCATCTGGATCGGACGGCTCGCGGTGGAAACCGGGATTTTCCCGCTCTACGAGGTGGAGGACGGCAAGTACAAGATCACGCACGATGTGGACGAACTGAGGCCCGTGACGGATTATCTGAAGCCGCAGGGACGGTTCCGGCATCTCACTCCCGAGATGGTGGAATACATCCAGGAGCGCGTGAAGAAAGAGTACGCCAAATTGAAAACCAAGGCCGGGAAATGATCGAGACGAGCGGCGTTTTCCCTTGACGGTCCTGGCGAAACCATTTTCGGACAAGGCTAACAGCAAAGGTTTATCAAATGGATGACAAAGTGAGAGAAATAATCTTGAAGTACGATTCGGACAAGGCCTTTCTCGTTCCGATCCTCCAGGATATACAGAAGGAGTTCAAGTATCTTCCCAAAAACGTCCTGACAAGAGTGAGCGTGTTCCTCGGGGTGCCGCTGAGCCAGATTTACGAAGTGGCGACCTTCTACAAGGCGTTCAGCCTTACTCCTCGCGGCGAGCACCAGCTCAGCCTGTGCATGGGGACGGCATGCCACGTGCGCGGCGCGTCGATTCTGGCGAATCATCTGGAACGCTCCCTGGAGATCAAGCCCGGCGAAACCTCCCCCGACCTGAAGTTCTCGTTCGACACGGTGAACTGCGTCGGGGCGTGCGCGCTGGGACCGATCCTGGAAGTGGACGGAGAGTATCACGGCAAGATGACGATCTCCAAGGGCAACAAGATACTTAAAAAACTGGGCAAAAAGGTAGCGACAGATGAAGAAGATTAAATCCCCCGAAGAACTGGAACAGTTCAGAAAAGAGATTCAGGCGCAGAGAGACCCGTCGAAGACGGTGGTCTCCGTGTGCTCCGGCGCCGGTTGTCTGGCGTTGGGAGCGTGCAAGATCATGGCCGCCCTGAAGGAGGAGATCGAGTCCCAGGGACTGGCTTCCAAGGTCGACGTGGGCTCGATCAAGGAGACGGGCTGTCCGGGTTTCTGCGAGAGAGGGCCCATCGTGGTGATCTATCCCCAGGAGATATGCTACCTCGGGGTGAAGCCCGAGGACGTCCCCGAGATCGTCTCCAAGACCGTCGCCAACGGCGAGGTCGTCGAACGGCTTGTTTACAAGGCTCCGGACACGAAGGAAAGCATCGCCAGGGAGTCCGACATCCCGTTCTACAAGAAGCAGCGACGGTTCCTGCTGGGCAACAACATCCGCATCGATTCCAGGAGCATCGAGGACTACATCGCCCTGGGCGGCTACTCGGCCCTGGTCAAGGCTTTGACCGGCATGAAGCCCGACGAGGTGGTCCAGGAGGTGATCGACGCGAATCTTCGCGGACGCGGCGGCGGCGGATTTCCTGCGGGATGGAAGTGGCATTCCACCCGAAAAGCCGAGGGCAATCCCAAGTACGTCATCTGCAACGCGGACGAGGGCGACCCCGGAGCGTTCATGGACCGCGCGCTCCTGGAAGGAAACCCGCACAGCGTGCTGGAGGGCATGATCATCGGCGCCTACGCCATCGGCTCCAGCGAGGGGTACATCTACGTCAGGAACGAATATCCCACCGCGGTCACCAACGCCACCATCGCCATCGGCGCGGCCAAGGATATGGGGCTTTTGGGGGAAAACATCCTGGGGACCGGCTTCGGCTTCGACATTCGCATCATGCGGGGCGGCGGCGCGTTCGTCTGCGGCGAGTCATCGGCCCTTTTCGCCTCCATCGAGGGAAGAAGCGGCGTGCCCCGGGCCAAGTACGTCCACGCCACGGACAAGGGCCTTTGGGACAAGCCCACCAACTTGAACAACGTGGAGACGTGGGCCAACGTGCCTTTGATCGTCAACAACGGAGCCAAGTGGTATTCCGAGATCGGGACGGAAGGGAGCAAGGGCACCAAGATCTTCTCTCTGGTGGGAAAGATCAACAACACCGGTCTCGTGGAGGTTCCCATGGGCGTGACCCTTCGGGACATCGTCTACGACATCGGCGGCGGCATTCCCAAAGGCAAGAAGTTCAAGGCGGTGCAGACCGGCGGTCCCTCCGGGGGATGCATTCCCGCCGAGCACCTGGACACCCCGGTCGACTACGACGAACTGGCCAAGCTGGGCTCCATGATGGGCTCCGGCGGCATGATCGTCATGGACGAGAACAACTGCATGGTGGACGTGGCCAAATATTTCCTGGGGTTCCTCGAGGAGGAATCCTGCGGGAAATGCACTCCGTGCCGGGAGGGAATCTTCCAGATGAAGAAAATCCTGGACCGGATCACCGCCGGGGAGGGCAAGGAAGAGGATTTGGACACGCTCGACTGGATGGGTCAGGCGATCATCGACGGCTCCCTGTGCGCGCTGGGCGGCTCCGCCCCGAACCCGGTGATCACCACGCTGCGGTATTTCCGGGACGAGTATCTCGCCCATATCAAGGAGAAGAGGTGTCCGGCGGGCGTGTGCAAGGCCCTGATCACTTTCAACGTCGATCCGGAAACCTGCACGGGCTGCCACGCGTGCGCCAGAATTTGCCCGGCCGGCGCCGCGACGGGAGAGAAAAAGGAAGTCCACCGGATCGATCCGGAGACCTGCATCAAGTGCGGCGCCTGCGCCGAAGTTTGCAAGTTCGATGCGATTAAAATCAAGTAATCATCAATCCAACGGAGTGTAAAATGGTAACACTGACGATAGACGGTCGGGAAATCCAGGCGCCGGAGGGAACCACGATTCTTAAGGCGGCCCGTACAGCCAATATTCCGATCCCGCAGCTTTGCGGAAACGACGAACTTTTACCCTACGGGGCTTGCAGACTTTGCGTCGTGGAGATCAAGCACGGAAAAAGAACCCGCATCGTGGCCTCCTGCATCTACGAGGTCGCCGAGGGGTTGCAGGTCGATACCCGGTCGGAGCGGGTCGTGAACGTGCGGAAACTCGTGATCGAGCTTCTGTTGGCCAGAAATCCCAGGCATCCCGCCCTGCTGAAGATCGCCGAGAACCTCGGCGTGGCGAAAAGCCGGTTCGAGCCCAATGTCAAAGGATGCATCCTTTGCGGGCAGTGCGTTCGCACCTGCAAGGAGGTCGTGGGAGTCGCGGCCATCGGCTACCAGGGGCGCGGCGTCGGCAAGCGAGTGGCGACTCCCTTCGAGGAGGCCCCGCCGGACTGCATCGCCTGCGGCTCGTGCCACTACGTGTGCCCGGTCGACGTGATCCCCATGAAGGAGAAGGACGGCGTCCGGACCATCTGGAACACCGAATTTCCCTTGCAAAAGTGCGAGTCCTGCGGACGGTATTTCGCCCCGATAAAACAACTGGAGTTTTTCAAGGAGAAATACAACCTGCCCGCGGACCAATTCACCAAATGCGTCCATTGCCGGTAGGCGACGCGCGATCGGCGCCGAAAGGAAAGGGGGACTGTTATGGATGAAAACACCCAGGAACGGATAAAGGCCCTGGAAACCGCTTTGAACAACGAACGGCGGGAGAAGGAATTTTATTTGAAACACGCCGCCCGCACCAAAAATTCCCTGGGCAAGGCCATGTTCGAGACCATCGCGTCCGACGAGGACGAGCATTACGACCGGCTTCTCGAACTGCACAAGGCCCTGGAAAAGGAGGGCAGGTGGCCCGAGACCATTCCGTTGAAGGTGAAGAACACGGTGGTCAAGGACGTTTTGAAGAAAGTGGTGGAGGACGTGGACGCGGAGAAGACGTCCGACGAGAACGACATGGAGGCCGTGAAGATCGCCATCGACTTCGAGACGAAAGGCGAGGCGTTCTACAAGAAAATGGGGGAGAGCGCGAACAATCCCCGGGAAAAGGAGTTCTTCGGACTCTTGGCGTCCATGGAGAGGGAACACCGCCTCTCCTTGGAGGACACGTACGAATTCTTCAAGGATCCCGAGGGATGGTATCGGCTGCACGAAGGCCATACCCTGGACGGCGCCTGATCGCAAACGGTTTTTCCGGGACCTCCGGGTTTTTTCGGAACCCCGGAGGTGCTTTCTGTTTCCAATAGGGGGCGAAAACGGCTGTCGCCGCGAACTCCCCCTTTTTCTGCGTACTGTTTTTTGAATCGGCGCCACCGTTTTCTTGACACATAACCGACTTTCTGCAATTCTTGTACATAATCCTCGCCCGAGCCGGTTCGCGGGGCCGGGCGTGTTCATATTGGCGTTTTTCAAGGCCGTTTTTAACCTCTAAAAAAAGGAGTGAAAAACATGCAAGCCAGGGAACAGGATTATTTTTCCGCCTTTGTGAGCATCAGCAAGGCAATCAGCTCCACCCTCAATCTCAAGGAAGTCCTTGACCTGATTTTGAAGCACGCCGTGGATTCCTTGGGCCTGAAGGCCGGCGCCATCAGCCTCCTGGACACCAAGAAAAACCGCCTTCAACTCATCGCCAACCGCAACCTGAGCAAGGAATACTTGGACAAGGGACCGGTCGCGGCGGACAAGAGCATGCCCGGGGCGATAACCGACAAAAGGCCCGTGGTGGTCCCCGACACGCAGCAGGATTCCCGTCTTCAGTATCCCGAAGCATGCAGAAAGGAGGGCATCGGCTCCATCCTGTCCGTTCCCATCATGTTCCGGGACAACGTCATCGGCGTGCTCAGGCTCTACGGGGCCGAACCCCGCGAGTTCACCTACCGCGAGGTGGAGTTCATCTCCGCCCTGGCGGAGCAGGGAGGCATCGCCATCGAAAACGCCAGGTACATGGAAAAGGTTCTGAAAGACCACAAAAAGGAAGTCGCGGAACTCACCGACTGGTTCGACGCCATGACCGGCGGGGGAGGGCTGGACGGATGAAAACACGGGGCTTGGTTCCATTGTTGGTCGTTGGGAGATCCGTGCGTTTGTGGTCGCGGCTTTGGCTTTAGCCGTACGCCTTCCTCGAACGGTTAAAGCCAAAGCCGCGACCACAAACGTTCTGGACGAAATTGGAACCAAACCCGAAATCGAAAAAGACGCCGCCTTCTGAAGGCGGCGTCTTTTTTTTGCGCAAATTATACCGCATGCCGCTGTATTCCATGAGCGGGCTCGGCTGTTTTCCGTATGGGATACTTGTTCGTTTCTTCCCGGCGACAGCGCCGATACCCACAATTTTTACCGAAATCAAGAATAGACACCTCAAAGTTCAGGAATTTCCTTATTTACTAATACCCAAATATAAAATAGACAGATTGTTTAAATAGATAAATTATTCCTCTTTAAAATGAAATTTCGGCTCGTCGCCGATTTGCGGGAAAAGGCGCGTCGAAGGTAACCAGACCATCCTGGTGTGGATTGCCTTGGCTTCCAAGCGGCGGCGTATTCTCGATATGAGACCGGAGCTGGAAGCCCTGGCTACCTTTGCCGCTCCCCACAAATCCGCGATGAACCGAAATTACTTTCTCGTCGGCGGAAATTCGCCGGGGAAGGAGGTGGTACGGAAAGAAGGTCGGCAAAGGACTGTCTGCTGTATAGTAACGGTAGAATGCAGAAGTTAACATGTATCGTTTTAACCGTTTAAGAAAGGGGCAAAGATAATGAACAAAAATGTTGGCAAGTTCGCGGTTTTTGCGGTATTGGCCTTTACGATTGCCTTGCCCGCAATCGCACAGATGGATAATACCGAAAAGGAAAAAATTTTAGAAAAATTCGGGAAGGAGCTTTATTTTGATCGTTCGCTTTCGAACCCCTCGAATCAGTCTTGCGCAGCGTGCCATGAAGGAAGATCCGGATTCGCCGGTCCGATTCCGGGAATCAACAAAGCCGCAGCGGTATATCCCGGCGCCGTGCATAAACGTGCCGGCAACCGTCGTCCGCCCACGGCATCGTATGCGGGCGAGAGTCCGATCTTCTACTATGATAAAGGAGAAGAACTCTTCGTCGGCGGCATGTTCTGGGACGGACGCGCCACCGGTTGGGTAACCGGAGACCCCCTCGCCGACCAGGCCATGGGTCCTTTTTTGAATCCCGTCGAGCAGAACCTGTCAAGCGAGTACGAAGTCTGCATGATCGTCGCGGATACCAAATACGCCCCTCTCTACGAAAAGGCTTTCGGAGTTCCGATAGATTGCGGTTTGATCGACACCGACGACGACCATCTGGTCGCCTACAAGAATTTCGCCGTGGCCATTGCCGCGTTCGAGCGCTCGGACGAGGTCAGTCCGTACGATTCGAAATTCGATTATCATGAAAAGGTCGAGCCCGTTCTTACCGAACAGGAACTGCTTGGCAAGGATTTGTTCGAAAACAAAGCCAAATGCGCTCTCTGCCATCCGGCTCCCGATTTCACGGATTTTACCTACGATAATCTCGGCGTGCCGAAAAACCCCGAGAATCCGTTCTACGATATGGATACCGTATATCTGGACAACGGCGATCCAATCAATCCGGAAGGCGCTTCATGGATAGATCCCGGTCTGGCGGGCTTTCTTGAAACTCTGCCGGAAAGTTGGTTCGTTTCTTTAGGACTTGACAAGTGGGCGGCCGTGGACGAAAACTACGGCAAGCACAAAGTGCCCACCCTGCGCAACGTCGATAAGCGTCCCGGGCCCGGTTTCGCCAAGTCCTACATGCACAACGGATCGCTCAAGAGCCTTGAAGAAGTGGTCGCGTTTTACAACAGGCGCGATGCCATGATCGCGGCCGGCATGATCGTGCCCGAAGTTTGGGAAAACATGAACGAGGACGAATTGGGCGATCTTGAACTGACCGATGATGAAGAAGCCGCTATAGTGGCTTTTATGAAAACTCTTTCCGATGGTTACGAGCCTCCGAAAAAAAAGCGGAAATAAAGGCCGAATTTTTCGCGTCTTAAAAAAAAAGCGGAAGAAAGTTCTTCCGCTTCTCCTGTCATTCGCCATCAAGCGACCGCCTGAACCGGAATTTTCCCGAAGCCCCGGTTCTGGCGGCCGCACCCGGTTATTTTTCCAGCGTCATCTGGATGTAATGGCACGGGCATTCCTTCGCGCAAAGGCCGCAACTGAAACAGCGGCCGGCTTCCCGGACGATTTCTTTCTTTTCGGCAAAGGCGTCGTCGCCGCTCCGGTCGAAAAACCGGTCCGGAAGCTTCCGGAACCCTACGAAAGCTGCCTGGCCCGTTTCAAGAACGCCAGAGGCGTCGGCGACGGCTGTCCGGACGACGCCCGCCGACTTCTGTCCGCCTTTCGTCCGTGCCTTGAAAGGCGCGGACTCGACCTCGGTCGAGTCGGGATCGAGCACGTCGACGACTTTCTGGCCGGGCGCAATCGTCGATTCTCCTCGAGCGCGAGCCGCCGCAACCGTTCGCACCCGGGAAACTTTTTCAGATACTTGCGCTTCGAGCTGCGCGTCGTGAAAAAGGACATAGCCGGTTCGATCGTCGGAGCGACGGAGTTCGCGCGGGCAAAGCCCCCCAAATTCCCGAGGCCCGGCGAAATCGAGCGGGTGTTCGAAAACCTGTCCTTCGACGGCGAAAGATCGTCGAGGAGAGCCGCCATGGTCCACTTGGCGTTCTCCCTGGGACTGCGGCCCAAGGAGATATGCTCCGTCCTGCTCGACGACATATCCTTCGAGCGGGGCGCGCTCGATCTTCCGAAGCGCAAATGCGACAATCCCGTCGAACTGCCGCTGCCGGAGGCCGGCGTCAAGGCCGTCGCGGCCTATTAGTAGGTGCGAAACCCGACAGCCGAAACAGACATCTGTTCCTGGCTTTGACGGCGCCGTATGCGCCGCTGTCGGTGCAAAGAGCCGACGCCGAGACAACTGCGGCGCTCAAGGCCGTCAATCCCGAAGCCACCGCCTACTGGCTCAGGCACACCTACGCTCAAAACATGCCGGCGGCCGGGGCCGACATTCTCGAAGTCAAGGAGATGACGGGCCACGACAGGATTCGATCGACGCGGCGCTACATCCATGTCGATCTCGAATCCATGCGGAGACTTTTCGATGGCTGAACAATACGAAAGCGCTCTTGCGCCTTTGCCGGGCAGTACCTCGAATGGCGCCGCTCCATAGGCTTCTTCTCCCGAAGCCAAAGGTCCCTTCTCCGTTCGCTGGACGGGTACGCGGCCGCGCGCCGGGCGGGTCCCGGCGATCTCGCGCCTTCGTTCTTTCTCGAGTTCAGGCGCTCTCTCGGGACGAGCGCTTCGACCCGGAACATGAAAATGTCCGCTTCGAGAAGCTTTTGCCGATTCCTGGTCCGGAGGGGAATCCTGTCCCGAAATCCAGTCGAGGATATTCCTTCGGAAAGGGAGAATGCGTTCGCGCCGTTCGTCTTCTCCCGGCGACACACCGAAGGATTGCTTCGTTCGGTGGAAAAGGCGATTCGGAAGGAGGAAAAGCA
>CAZNTU010000094.1:0-20051 GCA_964575975.1 uncultured Desulfobacteraceae bacterium | reverse complement strand
AACCGAAAATTTCCTGAAAATTTCTTGACATTCATAACAGTCGCTGTGCGGTTGGAGGTCGGCGCAATTCCCCCCTTGAGGGGGGCTAGGGGGGTGTTTCCGGCGGACCGGGGATCGAACACGCCGCACCGACACCCCCCTAACCCCCCTCAAGGGGGGAATCGCGCCGATCCGCCTCGGAGAACACCCCCTAACCCCCCTCAAGGGGGGAATTGCGCCGCCGCCCAACCGCACAGCTCGAATATTTTCGTTGACCAAAATCGACTTCCTATCCTATTAAACATCAACGGAAGGATCAATCGGCGATTGGAATCAAGATCCTTGCCAAAATGAGGGGGGAGCTTTCCGACCGGCAGTGGAACATCTTGGACTTTGCCTTCCCGGAACGGGTTGGCCGTCTTGTGCAAAGAAATTCGAGAGTTAACGGGAGAACATTTGCAATGAGAAATTTTTTGTCTCTTGTATCCGCAACAGCCTGTCTTTTTTCACTGTTTTTTTCAACAGCCGCGTGCAAGGGAAAAAGCGGGACGTCCGTCGAAGAAATCGGTTACCGTCTCAAATGGCTTTACAATGTCAGCGTGGCGGGGGACATTTGGGCGGATGTCCACGGGAATTTCAAGGAACGCGGGCTCAACGTGGAGGTGAAGCAGGGAGGACCCGAACGGGACGCCATCAAGGAACTGGAGTTGGGCCACGCCCAGTTCGGGGTGGCGTCCGCGGACCAAGTCCTTCGCGCGGTTTCCAAGGGAGCCCCCATCTTGGTGGTCGCCCAGCTTTTTCAAATCAATCCGCTGCAATGGATCTACAGGCCCGACAGGACGAAAATCGAATCTCCTTTGGATTTGAAGGGAAAGGTTTTGGGAGTGACTTTCGGCGGCAACGACGAAACCATCATGAAAGCGCTTCTCGCCAAATACGGGATCGAGGAGCGGGAAGTGAAGCTTTTCAGCGTCCGCTACGACTACACGCCTTTCTACCAGGGCGAAGTTGACTTGTGGCCCATCTACAGAAACGCCCAGGCCGTGATTATCGGGGACAAGCTCGGAGGCGCCGGGGAGCAGGTCGCCTTTTTCGACCCCCACGAGGCGGGAGTCACGTTCGTGGCCAATTCGGTGGTCACCACGGAAACGATCGCGAAGAAACATCCCGAGCTTGTAAAGCAATTCAGGGAGGCGCTTCTTTCCGGCTGGAGAGAAGCCATGGACCCGGCCAACGCTGAAAAAACCGTGGAGACCGTGCATCGCTTCGACGAGGACACCCCGGAAAATACCATTCGCAAACAGCTGGAAATCACCAGGGGCCTCACGGTCCCCTTCGGAGATTTCGAGAATGGCGGAAAACTTTTCGGCAGAATCGACGTGGACGCGTGGAAGGCGACCGAGAAAATCATGCTGGATCAGAACCTGATTCCAGAGCCGGTGCGTATCGAAACGCGCCTGATGATTCGATGGGAGGAGTAAAAAGCGTGAAAACAGAAAACGTGGAAATACCGATCGGAGGAGAGGAAAAAGTTTCCGGGATCGTTTGCGCGCCCGAGGGAGAGCCGAAAGGCAAGTCGATCGGCGCGATCGTCGCCCATGGCGCGGCAAACGACATGAACGAACCCATGATCGCGACAGTGTGCGAAGGCCTCGCGCGGAAAAACATGGCGACGCTCCGGTTCAATTTTTCGTACAGGGAAAAGGGGAAGAAATCCCCCGATTCGCAAAGCAAGCTGGAGGAAACCTGGCTTGCGGTCTTCGACTTTTTCACGAAATCCTTGGAATACGAGTTCGACGCGGTGGTGGTCGCGGGAAAATCCATGGGCGGGAGAGTCGTTTCGCAATTGGTCTCCGCCAAAAGGATCGAGGCCGACGCTCTCGTTTTATTGGGATATCCCCTTCACGCCCACGGCAAGAAGGATTCCCTTCGCGACGCCCATCTTTACGACATAAGGATCCCCGTTCTTTTCGTCGAGGGAACGCGGGACACCTTGTGCGACCTGTCCCTTTTGCGGGGCGTTTTGGAAAAGATGGAAACCTCGTGGGATTTGAAGGTTATCGAAGGCGGGGACCATTCGTTCCATGTTCCCGAAAGCATGAAAATGCCCCAGGAAAAAATTTACGATGCGATTTTGGAAAAGTGCGGGGATTGGATTCCAGAGGTTTTAGGCATTAGGTTTTAGATATTAGGCGCCGCGCCGCCGTGGAAGGCGGCGCTACCGTAATGCCTTGGCTTTTCGATTTTTTGGGGACCGCATCCGCTCGGGTCGATAAAATTTTGGCGCCGGTTTGATTCCAAATCCCGTTTCCGCATCGATCATTGACTTTGCAAAGCCTGAAGCCCGTCGTCCAACTCCTAACTCCTTACTCCCAAAAACTAACGCCTGCCGTTCGACGCGGCCTTTTTCGAACATGCGGGACAAAGGCCCACGAATTCCAGTCGGTGGCCGATTATGTCGAAAACGGTCGAGCCGTAGAGTTCGTCCTCTATTTGGTTCAGGGGGGCTATGGGGGCGTTTTCGATCTTTCCGCACTCGACGCAGCGAATGTGGTAGTGCTTGTTCGTGTCCCAGTCGAACCGGTTCATCGTTCCGGCCAGTTCGAGCTTTTGGATTTCGCCCAGTTCCGTGAGAATTTCCAGGTTTCGATACACGGTTCCGAGACTGATCCGGGGGATTCTTTTTCGGACCGCCTCGTATATCTCGTCCGCGCTCGGATGCGAATCGAGCTTTAGAAGTTCCTCCAGGACGACCTTTCTCTGGGGGGTCGTGCGATGTGCTTTTTTTAGGCGCGCCTTGTTTTCCATTGTAAATTCCATGAGTCCGACTGCTCGGAAACCTATTCGCCGATAATCGTTATTGATAACATCCGGGCTCGATAGTGTCAACGAATACTCCATTGAAAACCATGGTTTTACAAAGGACCAACCGGAAAGGGTCGAGCGGCTTTTGAAAAGGTTGGGCGGCAGGGATCTCGGCTGTGGGGCAAAGATCTCGATCCTGGAATTCGATAGGCCGGAAAAAACCGCCTTACCCACAGTTTGGCCGTTTGATCGGGCATGTTATCTCTTCCTGACACGCTGCCACCCGGCTCGATAATAACCGTTTCAATTTAATTTTCAAGTTTTTTTTTATCGTATGCTTACATTTTTCCAACAATCGCGCCCGGTTCCGAATATATGGTTTTACAAAAAGGTTTTTCGGATGTTATCTTAAGCGCGTCGCCTAACAATGCAGAAATGTCCCGAACGGGTCGTCGGTTGTGACGGTATCGATGCCGAGGACGCTTCGGGACGACGGGATACAAAATGGCTTTAATCGACGAAATAAAGAAGAACTGCCCTTACTGCGGCCTGGAAGGGACCATAAAACAGTTTATCGGGTGGGACGAAAACGGCAAGAGAGGATATCAAGGTCAGGCATCTGACGGCATGTTGATAATCCTTTGTCCGAAGTGCCAGAAAAAAATACGGTACGACATACAGGTCAACATGTTTCTGACGTTTTCCAGCGAGGAGCCGCTTTCGGTTTCCGGCGGAAACGGTCTTTTCTCCTGGATCTCGGGTTTGGTTTGTTTGAGCGGGTCCGTCTATTTCATTCTGAACCAGAAAATCTGGTGGGGCTATTTGGCGGGCGCCGTGTTGTTCGTCTACGGTTGGATGTCGATCAAGACCGCTTTGCGGGGGACCCGAAAAAAAACGGGAATCAAGAAAATCCGCCAGACGTTTTTCGGAAAGACCGAGCAAAAGGCGAAACAAAAGCTATGACGGGAAAAGACATTCCCAGGATAGTGTTCACGACCGACGCAAACGGCACGACCATGCCGGGCAATATGTTCGCGGAACTTGTCCGCGCCGACGGCAAGCGGGAGGAAATGGCGCACTTGATGAAGCCTTGCACTGCGGGGGAATGCGGCTTTTCAATTACGTTTATATAACGTTACCCATCAGGTAGTCCTCGAGAGTGTCCTTCATCTCCTCCGGCATTGCCTGGAGCTTTTTAAGACAATCGGCGCAGAGATAAAGGAAATTGTCGCTTTTGTACATCTCCCGCTCGCGCGGATGTTTTCCGCACAAGTCGCATTGGACATCGGTATTTGTCACCTTGACATACATGGGCTCTCTCCCGTTTTTTTCGGTTTTGCGTCGGTTCGTCTTTCAGGAAACCACCCAGACCGCAGTCTCGTTGGCCAATTGAACGACTTTGTGGCAAACTCTTCCCATGTTGAACTCCCCGACCTCGGAAAGTCCTCTTCTTCCAATCATGATCGTTCCGTACCCGCCCAAAAGGGCTTGCGCGGCGATCGAACCTCCCCTCGTGGCCATGCCGGAGAGAACTTTGGTGTTGATACGCCCGGCCGAAACGCCTAGTTGCACAAGCCTGTCTTTCGCCTCCAGCATCGTGTCGTGCATCTTTTTGCGGGCTTTTCCAAGTTCCTCGTCGGTGATCTTGAACCATCGGGATTTTTCCATGTCCGTGACGAGGTCGTCCTCGTTTTCCGAAAGCCTGAAGTCGTAGTCTCTGAGCACGTGGAAAAGGGTGAATTCGGCATCGGTATCGGCGAGCATCTTTCCGGCGTGCTCCACGCATTTCATGGCCCCTTTGGAGGAATCCAAAGCCACCAGGAACTTGCCGTTCTTCATCGCCTGCGTTACGAGCCACAGCGGGATGTGGGTCGCGCCATCGACCAGTTTGTTGGCGACGCTTCCGATCACGACACGCGTAATCGGATTCATCCCGACTCTTCCCGCAGCCAATGCGTCGTATCCCCTTCGCGATTCCAGAATGATGTCCCTTGCGATGCCCACCGTGCGGTCCGCGACTTTCATCGTAATGTCGTTCGGGTCGAAACCTCTCTCGACGAAAATTCCGCGGGATTTTTCCATGAATTCGTATAGAGTCTTTTTCCTGCGCGCCGCCCAAATATCCAATGGGTCCTTCTCCGGAGCATCCTCGAAATCCCAAAAGCTTTCCGGCTTCGGCGCGCGGACTGAAAACAGCACCACCTGCACTCCCGAGCGCGGAAGCACGTTGGACAGGTACGACACGACATCCAAAGAGGCCCGCGAACCGTCCAAGGCCGCCAGCACTTTTTTGCTCTCGCTTTTCATATGAAAACCTCCTTTCGGCGAGACTTTCCATAAGCCTGCCCTTTGAAGAGCAAGAAAGGCGCCACAAAGCTTTGACGAGTCCAAGCCCGTAGATATCCGAATATATTGTATTTTTCAGACGTTCCGTCTTCGGGGAAAAAACGGAGGCGTGTCAATTGTTTTTACAATGTGTAAGCATTGAAGGGTAGAAGGCGGGGCTTGTTCGCGGCGCAAGCGGATTGCCGCGAACAGGGACGTGCATTCTCGGTATTCAAAGCCGATCTTTTGGTTCTAATGGCATCCGCCGGGCGTACCGCAACCTCCGCAATCGCTCGGATGCGGGGCATGGTCGCCGTGATGGCCGCATCCGCAACCGCAACCCGACGCCAGAGTGGGCTGCTCGCTGATTCCGACCACCTCGATGTCGAAGGTCAGCGTTTCCCCCGCAAGCGGATGGTTCAAGTCCACGACGACCTTTTGATCGTCCACGGTCTTGATCTGAACGGGCACCCGGTGTCCATTGGCCGTGTGGAGAGCGACGGTGTCGCCCACCTTGGGATTCATGTCCGGCGGCATCTGGTTCCGCTGGAAAGAGCGCTCGAGACTCTCGTCCCTTTCTCCGTAGGCCTTGTCCGGCGCAAGGGTGATTTTCTTGGTCTCGGCGACTTTCATGCCCATGAGGGCCTCTTCGAACCCGGCGATCAACTGGCCGTCCCCTACTCTGACCTCCAGCGGCTGCCCCCCCCTGCTCGAGTCGAACATTTTTCCGTTTTGCAGAGTTCCTTCGTAATGCACCCGTACGTAATTGCCGTTCTGTACCTTATCCATTGGGTCTCCTTTCAAAGTTGATGTTATCGGGGCAACTTAGTCAGCTTGCAGGAAATGTCAAGAAAGGCTCCATGTTCAATGATAGGTCGGCTTGTCGTCTTTCTTTTTTCCCTTGCCTCCCTCCAAAACGGTGAACCTTCTTTTTTTGCGTTCGAATTGCCAGTCCTGGTATTTTTGACTGACTAACGAGGGATCGAGGACGTTTCTCGGGCCTTTCATGTACAGATAGCCGAAGAAAATGCCTCCCAAGTGCCATGCGCCGTGGGGGTTGGCCTTCGCCAGGAACGTAACGGCGGTCACGATGATTGTACCGTAGCTGATGTATTTGGCTTTCACGGGGATGACGAACATGAGGTAGATCGTCGCCTCCGGGTTCAAGAGGCCGAAAACGATTATCAGGGCGAGAATGCTCGGAGACATCCCCGAAAAGGGAAAGGCGAATCCCGGAACCAAGCTGAAGGCAAGTCCGAAAATTAGCGCCCCGAGCGCCGCGGCATAGAAAAGACGGAGAAAGCCTCTTGCGCCGAATGCGTTTTCGACGGGGTTCGCGAAAAAATAGAGAACCAAGCAATTGATCAAAAACCCGAAAGGACTGCCGGGGTCGTGGACGAAAGGATGGGTGAGGAGCTGCCAGAAACGAAACCGGTCGCTTTCGATCGGGTAAATATAAAGGTACGATGAAAGCGGAGCCTGGATCCAGTGTTCTGTCAGCAGTTGAACGATGTAAATCGAACCGTAGATAATAAGAAGCTTCTTGCAAAGCGGGGACATTGCGAAGCCGAAAACCATTGGCGGTCTTTGAAATGTTTGTTTCACGCTACCTCGCCTTTCGGATAGTTGACGTTGAAAACCGAATTTCGAGCTTGTTCGTTTTTTCGGGCTCTCCGGACTGCATCTCGATCGCTCGCAGTCTCCGAAACGGCCGGTGGCCGAATCAAACCCCGAACTTTCCATGATGGTTTAAAATGGAACATAAAATCCTTTGTTCAAGTTTTTCGGATCGTTTTGGAGCGTATAAAACCGGAGCAATGGGGGCGACACGGTACTTTTCAAAGCGGCGTCGGACCAGGGCTGGAAGCTCTGGTCACCTTCGACGACGGGGTCGAAGGTTCGAGAAATCGAAAATATGCGTCGTCAAGGGGATGTTTTCGCCATGAGGGCGCAGGATTCCACCAGTCTGACAAACTCGGCGCGGTCGCCGTTTTCGTCCTTTCCTTTAGCCTCCTTGGCCAGTTTCAAGACGTCTTCGTAGGTCAGGTCCTTTTTGTACTTCGAGTCTCTCAGGATCATTCCGAAACCAGCCACGGCGGCGGAGAACCGGAAATTTTCGGAACTGTCCGCAAGGGTGCCGGCCCTGTCTTCGACGACTTTCTCGATCAAGCGGCTTTCGGGTTGGCCCGCGGGTTTGTATCTGAACTTGACGGTCATGATTTCCGAAGTTTCGTTAGCGGACTGACTGACGCGGCTTTCCTGGTACCTGAGCGCCTCGGCTTTTCGGATTTGATCCGCGGAATCGGCCCCCTGCGGGATGATTTCGTAAAGGGCGGTCACGGTATGGCCCGCGCCCAGCTCGCCGGCGTCCTTCGCGTCGTCGTCGAAATCCTCCTTTTCCAAAAGGCGGTTCTCGTATCCGATCAGACGCCACGCGGAGACTTTCGCCGGGTTGAACTCGATCTGGATTTTCACGTCGTCGGCGATGGTGAACATGTTGGCGCGCATTTCCCGCACGAACACCTTTTCGGCCTCGCGGATGTTGTCGATGTAGAAATAGTTTCCGTTTCCGGCGTTGCTGATCTGCTCCATGCGGCCATCCTTGTAGTTGCCCATGCCGAAGCCGAGGATCGTCAGGTATACGCCGTCCTTTCTCCTCTCCTCGATCAGGCGTACCAGGTCCCCGGTGGAGGAGACGCCGACGTTGAAGTCCCCGTCGGTGGCGAGGACCACGCGGTTGTTTCCTCCCTCGATCTTGTTTTGTTTCGCGACCTCGTAGGCGAGCTGGATTCCCTCTCCTCCCGCAGTGGAACCCCCGGCTTGAAGGCCGTTCAATGCGTTCAGGATTTCCTTTTTCCGAGTCGCGGGCATCGACGGAGCGACGAGCCCGGCGGAACCGGCGTAGGCCACGATAGCGACCCTGTCGGAATCTCCCAGTTCTTCCAACAGAAGCCGAAGCGATTTTTTAAGCAATGGAAGCTTGTTCTTGTCCTCCATGGACCCGGAGGAATCGACCAGGAAAACCAGGTTGCTGGGTTTCAGGTTGTCGTAATCGAGCCCTTTGCCTTTGAGACCGATATGGACCAGCTTGTTTCGCCGGTCCCAGGGGCACTCCGAAATTTCGGTCGAAATGGAAAACGGATGCTCTCCAACGGGTTCGGGATAGGCGTAGTCGAAATAATTGACGAACTCCTCGATGCGCACGGCGTCCTTGGGCGGCATCCGCCCGTCCTCGACGAACCTTCGCGCGTTGCTGTAGGAGGCGGTGTCCACGTCTATGGAAAACGTGGAAAGCGGGTTTTGCAGGGCGTCCTTGAAGACGTTCTCGTAAATACGGTCGTATTCCTCCGTCGAGAACTCCGGGCGCTGAATCTGCGCGGGCTCGTACAAGTCGGAGTGGTAAGGCGCGGGCGCGCCCGTCGAGGAAATCTCGGCCATCAAAGGGGCCTGGCCGTAAAAAGCCCCTTTTTTGCCGCAGCCGACCGCGGTCAGAAAAATCAAAATCGACAAATAAAGAATAGCGAGATTTCTTGAGGTGACATTTGAGTTCGATTGCGAATTTTTCATGGGAGGTCTCCTCTTGATCGACATGATTAATATCCTTTAGCCTAATCGCCTTTGATTTCCATATTCTCAAGCAGGGCTGGAATCAAATGAATGTCATCGGGTCCTTTTTCTTCCACCATATCCAAAGCCATTTTTAACCTTTTTTATCTTCCGTCCCTTGCCACGCGTAATCTAACGCGATCAAAATAAAAACCGATTCAAACGACGATCTTCCAGCAACGGTGTATCCTTTTCCGCTTGCTAACGTAGTCCTCCGGAATCGTGAGAGCCGTGATCTCCTTTATTTTGGATATCTTCAGGCTTCTCGTGTTCGGTTTGAACTTTTGATGGTTGGTCGAGAAATAGATCGTGCCGCCTTCCCTCATGAGTCCGACCACCGAGGCCAAGAGGACCGGGTGGTCCCGGACGATGTCGAAATAGTCGCCCGTGGTCCGCCTCGTGTAAAAGGACGGGGGATCGACCACGGCCAGGTCGAAGCGCATGTTTTCGCGCTTAGCCTTTTCCAGGAAACCGAAAGCGTGCTGGTGGACGATTCGGTTCGAATTCTCCGGAATGCCGTTCAAGTCCATGTTCCTTCTCGCCCATTCGACGGCCGTCTGGGACCGGTCCACGGAAACGGTCGAGCGGGCGCCGCCCTTGGCCGCGTAGCAGGAAAAGGAAGCCGTGTAGCAGAACAGGTTCAGGAAATCCTTGCCCTCGGCGGATTCCCTGACCATCTGGCGGGTGTCCCGGTGGTCGGAAAAAAGGCCGGTATCGACGTAGTCCCAGGGGTTCACGTAGAATTTCAGGTCCCTTTCGGACACGACGATCATCCGGTCGGTGTAGTCCAAGCGGCCGTACCTTTCGCCTTCGGGTTTCCCGTAGAACCGCTCCTTCAGATGCACGTTCTCCGGGGGAATCTCGAGCGCCCGTCCCACCGCCTCGCCCATCATGGGAAGCCACTCCGGCAAGGATTGCTTCCGGGTGTATTCGCCAACGACCGCGTGGCCACCGTACCAGTCCACCACGGCCCGGATTTCGGGGATGTCCCAGTCGTAGAGCCGAAACGCCTCGATGTTCTGCTTGGCGAACCTTTTACTCAAGTGGCGAAATCGCTTCGCCACTCGATTGGCCAGCATTTCGGATTGCTTTTCGTATTTTCCCCGGAAATTCGGATCGATGCCGGGAGCGGAATCGTTCATTGTCAACCTGTCCCGATCAATTGCCCAAAATGCCTTTTAGAACGTTGCCGATGTTTTCCATTTCCTTTTTCCGCTTTTCCTCTTTGGTCAACGGTTTTTGCTCCGAAGGGGCAGTGTCGTTTTGGGGTTCGGCCTTCTTTTGCAAGTTCATTTTCCGCCCGGAATCGGCGGCCTCCTTTGCTGCCGGGCAAAGATCCTCGATTCCCGCTGTTTCGCCCTCCAGGACCGATAAAATTCCCCTCAGTCCTCCCTTGGAAGAGATTCCGCCCAGGACTCTTTGCAAGGTATCGGCAGCCCCGGCGGCGTCCACTTCCACCTTGGGCTTTTCCAGGGTCCCGCCGATTTTGAAGTTCGAGGCCAACTGCCCGATACTCGTCCCGACTTTCGCCACCTTGTCCTTCGGCTTGGGAAGAACGGCCATGTCGAGGGTTTCCTTCCCCAGATCGATCTTCCCCTCCCCTACCACGCTCATGTATTCCGAATCCATGAACAGGACCGTCGTGTCCGCCACGCCTTTCGCAAAATCGAAACGGTTCGCGAAACAATCGATGGCGGTGAAATCCTTTTTGTCGTGGCCGGGCATGAGGATCTGGGCGATGGCTTGGTCGATTTTCGCGCCGATCAACCCCACGTATCTGTTGTGAATGGCCCCGTTCTCCATGACGATTTTGGAATGGCCGTCGAGGCCGCCCATCAGAGCCGCGACCGAACCTCCGGCGGTGGTGACGTCCAAGTCCACGTTGACTCGTCCGGTCATGAGATCCGTGATTTGAAGCTCTTTAAGCATGGCGCCCAAGTCGAAGCTGGTGGTGGCGATCTTGATTTTCGCGTCGGCGACGTTGTTCGGGCGAGGATTCAGCGAAACGGTCCCGTCGAGGCTCCCCCCTCCCAGGTCGGCTTTCAACGGCGCGACTTCCAGGTTTCCGTTCCGCAATCGAACGCCTACATTGACGTTGTGCATGGCAAGCTTGGGCAAATAGAGGTCCTGTGCCTTGTATCCGATGTCGGCGTCGGCGGTCTTCAGCAGATCCAAGGGAAGAGGTTCGTCCGGGAAAACCTTGCCGCTCTTCTTGGCGCTTTTCCCCGCGGACTCTTTTTCCGGTCCGGATTGCTTCGGGTCCGCTTTTTCCATTCCCGTTCCGTTCACGATCGAATTGACGTCCATCCTGCGAGAGGCGAGGTTCGCCTTGATAAAAGGCGTTTTCCCGGACAGGTCGGCAGTCGCGTCTCCGGAAACGTCGTTGCCTGCGAAAGCCAGATCCAGCTCCTTCAGCCGAAACGCCATTTTGCCGGCGTCCGCCACTCCGGTTTTCAGGCTGAGCGGCGCAAGCGGGGGCAGCTCCTTGCCAAGATAGGCGCTCAATTTTTCGAAATTCGCAATGTCCGCGACGACTTTAAGATCGATTCCCTTCTGCGCCACGACATCCTTTATCGAGCCCGTCACCCGTCCCTTGAGGCTGTCTTGGCCGAAAGCCAGGTCAAGGTCGTCGACGGCGAGCGCCGTTTTCGGGTCTCCGTTTATCCGCGCGGAGAAACTCACCGGCGCTATCGGCGGGGGACCGGCCTCGAGAAAAGGTTTGAAATATGGTTCGAGCGGCTTGAAATCGGCCATCTTCAACGTGACGTCGAGATCGATTCCCTGCTGTTGCAGAACATTGCCGATTTTTCCTTTCGCCTGCCCCTGAATACCGTCGCGTCCGAATTTCAGGTCGAGGTCGGAAACCGCGAAGGTCATCTTTCCCGTGTCCGAAACGTTGGCCGACAAAAGAACCGGCGCCACCGGGGGAATTCCCATCTTCAGCCAAGGCCGCATGATCGGTTCCAATTCGGCGAAGCTTTCGATTTTCGCGTCCAGAGCGAATTGCAATCCGCTCGGGGCCGTGAGATCCCTGACCTTTCCCTTGATCGCGGAGTCGATTCCCAGTGCGGTGACTGTCAGATCGAACATCCAATCCTTTTCGGGATCGGTCGCGGCGGACGGAGCGCCCAGTTGTCCGCCCGCCATAACGCGCTTCTCGTCGTACAAGGCGTCTAGAAGAAAAGTCACCGGAGAGTCCAGGCCCTCGGACCGAGCTTCCATCCTGGTTATCTTCGCCGTCTGGGTCCGGTTCGACCTTGCATCCTTATAGGTAACAATCCCGTTTTCGATCGCGAACTCTTCCATGGCAAACGACCGAAGTTTTATCGAGGCTTCGTCGGTCGGCTTTTCCGGTTGTTTTTCCTCGACCGGGACGGAGGTTTTGTCGAAAACCACGTTCAACTTTCCGTCGCTATCCGATTCCACGAGAATGTCCGGTTCCACGATGATGAACTTTTTCACCTCGATGTTCTTTTCCAGCAGCGGCAAAAGCGCCACCTGGACTTCCAGGCTCTTGATTCTCGCAAAGTTCGGACGCGAACCCCAAGGGGCGTTTTCGAAGCTTACGTCGGACACCGTCAACGCGGGCGTTAGACCTATGGAAAGCTCGATGTCTCCGCCTATGACAAGCTCCCTTCCGGTCGCCTCCTTTACGGCCGCGGCCACTCTCGGTTTCAGGGAATTGAAGTCGTAGCGGGCCAGGACCAAGTATGCCGCCACAATAGCGACAACAACAGTTCCCGCCAAGCCAATCAGTATCCATTTTATTGTCCTGCTCATACAGCCACCTTTCGAGATGCGAATCTGTTTTTTCGATGAATGTTCCGAACGAATCGATGATCGATGCGCAAGCTCCATTATTGCTATTAAGGGGATGGATGTAAAGCGGCGAGTCGAACCCTCTTGGAGATCTCCGACATGCGGCACGTCAATAACCGTATCACAGCCCCTTGCGGGCGTATTTCAGGCAGTCTCGACAAGATTTTCCCCTCTCCCGGCAAACGCCCGCAAGGGGCTGTGGCTACGGGTCGCGGCAGTTCGTTCGCGGGTATCGAGGATTGGAGGGACGACTTGTCTAAAAACCGAATTTTTTAAGCATATCTATAACCCTTTCCTTGTCCCGCTTGTCCACGAGCACCGCTTTCTTATGGTGGGCCTGCTTGATTTTTTCGGACAGCTCGTCCAAGTCGGCGGGCTTCTCTATGAAATCGAAGGCTCCGGCCTTGATGGCCTCTACTCCCTTGTCGATGGTGGCGAAGCCGGTGAGAAGAATGATCTGCATCTCCGGATTTTTTTCCTTGATCGTCTTCAGCGCCTCCAGGCCGTTGATTTCCGGCATCATGAAATCCATGACAACGGCGTCGTACATGTTCTTGTCGATCATCTCTATGGCTTCCTTGGCGGACGTCGTGGTGGTCACATCGATATTGCGCGCTCTCATTCTTTCCGCCATGATTTCCAAAAATTCCTCTTCATCGTCCACTAACAGAACTTTGTCGGTCATTGTTTTTCTCCTTTCAGATATTTGTTTTTACACCGGCCTCGACCGGCGGCGTTATCATTGTTTTCATTTCTTCATCCTCCGAATTTCACCGTAATCTCGCCCTTTTCCAAATTCAGGTCAACGCGAGCGCCTATCGTTTGCACAAGAACCTCCTCCCGGGGCGTCAAAATTCCCTTCGAAGCTTTTTCTGCCTCGGGCGAGCCGGCGAAACGAATTATAGGACCTCCATCGAAATTTTCCACGAAAATATGTATTGCGTTGTCGAGGCTCAAGGCATGCATCGCCTTGAGCATGCATCTCCATACCAGGTTTTCCAGAAAAAAGCGGTTGGCAAGAACCATTACCGGCGAACCGGGCGCTTCCAGCTCGAACCTGGCGCCTCCCATGCCGAAAATCCGCGAACCCAACCGCGCCACGAACGCGACCGCCTCCTGCAAGTCAACCATCTCGGAGGGATGGTCAGCGCTATGGGCGAATCGATTCATGTTCTTGACGATCCCGTCGGCCCGCTCGATGTTGCGGGAAAGGCTTTGGGACAGACGCACGAGCCTCTCCGGAGGAACGGGGACTCCCTTTTCGATCATGTGCGCCAAGTCGTCCAGCAGGCCGGTGTTTTCGTTCATGATGGCGAGCACGTTCTTGATTTCGTGGGAAATGGACGCCGAGATTTCGCCGAAAAAGCCGACGCCTTCCATCGCAAGCAACTGTTCATCCGTAATAGTCATCGTGATCCCTTTTCATTGGTTCGTGTCTTGATTCAAAGGAAGCGCCACGGCAAAACGGGCGCCTTTGCCGACTTCGCTCTCGACGGATATTTCGCCCCCCATCTTTTTGACGAGGTTGTACACGATGGAAAGCCCCAGCCCGGCGGCGCCCTTGTGTTTGCTTCCAGAATAAAAGGGCTCGAAAATCCTCTCCAGATCCTCCTTCGGTATGCCGGGGCCGGTGTCGGAAACCGACAGGATCACGCGACCGTTGTTCGGCCTCTTCACGGCGACTTCCAAGATTCCCCCCACCTCCATAGCCTTGAACGCGTTGTTGACCAAGTTCAGGAACACCTGCTGGAGAAGGCCCCGGTCGCAAACGAATTCCGGAACCTCTTCGTCGATCTTCACGTTCATTTCGATGCATCTTATCTTGGACTCCCACTTCATGAAACCGAGCACTTGGCGAACGATGTTCTCTATGTTCACCGTTTCCACGGAGGACTCCATGTGCGTGGAAAAATCCAAAAGGCGGCGGGTGATCGTTCCGCATCGTTCGATGGATTTCAAGGCGTCGTCGACGAGACTCAATATCTTTTCGTCCGCGGAATACTCCGGCCGAAAACTGAAAAGATCCTTTACCAGCCCTACTTTCTGGCCAATTATGGCGAGAGGATTGTTGATCTCGTGGGCCACGCCGGAGGCGAGCCTCCCCAAGGACGCCAGTTTGTTCTCGTATTCCGCCTCCCGCAAGGCGCGCGTTCGCCTTTGCTCCGCAGCGTGAATCCGATCGACAAGGTAGGTGGCCATGCCCATTATAGTCGCCAGAATCAGAAAAATGCTGAAGGCGAGGAACCATAGCAGCTTCATCCGGGGCTTCAGCCAAAGCTCCATGATGCCGGACTTGGGACGAACGAGCATGAAAACGAAATCGGTTCCCGGTATGCCCGCGTAGCCCGCCAGCATTCTTTGCCCGCTAGGACCCGGCAGTTCCGCAATTCGGGTTTCCACCCTCTCCGGCGGGAGTTCGAACGGCACTTTTTCATACACCTTCCCGAAGTACCGCGAAGGAGTCTGAAGAAGTCCCTCGCGATCCACGATGAAAGCGTCGTCGCCCTCGACGGTCCGGGCGCGCGAGACGGGGTCGAAGAGAAGCTCCTTTTCCAATACCGAGCGCAATACGAAATAATCGCCGTTTTCCATGTCGCTTCGGACCGCCGCCACCAGACGCCTTTCGCCTTTCTCTCCGACGGGGGCGTCGCTGACGAAAGCCCCGTTTTCCACCGCCTCCTCGAAACATTTGGCGTCTCCGCAGTAAGCGTTTTCAAGCTTGTAGGGACCCGCGTAAGCCGTCGTTTCGCCGTCGGAATCGACGAGACCTATATCGACGAATCCCCCGATGCCGTTTCGAAGGTTGTCCAAAATGGCTTCCAGACGACCGGGCGATTCCAAGGACTGCTTCGTATTGTCGCCCGCTATGAATTCCAGCATGGACCGGCGCTCGGACAGCAAAAAGGACACGGCCCGCCATGTAATGGAAACCATCCGGGACGTCGCCAGTTCCGCCTCGGACTCGAACGTCTGGCGGGAAAGACGATAGTCCATCCCGGTCATCACCAGTAGCGGGATCAAGGAGGCCGCCGTGGTGAAAACCACGATCAGCGCCCACTTTCGACGGAAGCTTAAAGGCCGCCCTCCGGTTCCGGGGTCCGCGTCGGGATGGTCCCGGAACTGCGGCTTGATTTTGGATAGAATGCTCATGGCCCCTCGCCCGCGAACCGAAAAAAACATCGCGGGTTTGACGAATACCGAAAAATCGGCTCCGATTATCGGAATTGCCGGCTCTTGATCTTTTCATGGGCCTTCCTGAGCGTTTCGCTGATTCGGTCGATGTCGACCGGCTTCTGCAAATACGCGAAAGCCCCCAAATCCATGCACTGCTTCCGATCCTTTTCCGACCCGTGCCCCGTTAAAACGATCACCTCGATCTCCGGACGGGTCTGCTTGACCTTCTTCAAAACCTCGATCCCGTCAATCCCCGGCATCTTCAAATCGATGATCATCACCTCCGGCTCGTCCTCGTCCACGATATGCAGCGCGGATTCCCCGTCGTAGGCCACTGCGGAACCCATGTCCCTTAGTTCCAGACGCTCGGAAAGGGTTTGCACGAATTCGCGTTCGTCGTCCACGAGAAGCACCTTGGACGGAACTTCGAAATCGTGCTTCCGGTATATTTGCAGGTTGTGGAAATCCTTGCCCGCCCTTGTCTCGACCGACCTCACGCCGGGGATTTTTCCCGCGACGGCCTTCAGGTCCTCCTCCAGACGGGAAAGCATCAGGACATGCTTGTTGATCGTCAGGGTCACCACGCCGTCCTTGGCGCTCGCGGAAACGTCGTGCCCTGCTCTTGCAAGCTCCACGTCCACGGTCGCCGCCAGCTTGAAGTCCCTTTCGGCCGCCTCGGAGTCCGCCGTGCGACGGACCGCCTCCTTGAACAAGTTTTTCTCGATCAGGGCGCTCGCCTCGTCGATGCCGGTCTTGCTCATGGGGACGACGATATCGTACATGGAGGCATTCCAAGGATCGCGGGCCGAATGCGCGGCTTCCGCCCAAGCCGCGCATTCGGCGTCCTCCCGACGGATTTTTTTCAAGGCTTCCTTCTCCGACAAACCGTCCTTTTCCTGCGCCAGCCGCGTCCGATACGGCGTGTCGGCGATGAGGCACACGCGAAGGACATGCCCCACGGACGACGGAGCTAGAAGGCCGCTGAAACCGTGAACGACGGCGGGTCCCTCCTCCATGAGCCAGACCAGGGACAACCGGAGGCACGCGATGGAACACTCCTTTTCCCTGGTGAACTTGTTGAAGACGGACGCCTTGGACGAGAACGCCCTCGCCAGCTTGCTCTCCGGCATGTCGAACCGCTTGGCTGCCCGGGCGACCACGTCCTTGTCGGTTATCAGTCTCCCCCCGGCGATCTCCCGAACGTTTTCGACAACCGGCTCCGCGTTGCAATATATTCCGCTGAAAAACGAGACTACAGACACGATTCGCCCCCTTTTTCGAATACCTTTATTGTATAGCGTTCAAACTTCGATGCTCCGCGTAATCTTGCGTCGCACGAAATCCCGAGTCGCGCGTCGGGCCTGCCCGACGGATCGGACTTGCCGGACCCGCCGGACGTTCCTTCGATTACGGCGAACAATCCGAACCGCGAGCCTCCCCCGCGAATAGCCGCCTGCACGCCGACATCAGCCCTTTGAAAAGCGCCCCCGCGTCGTACAGCCTGTAGGTGTCCAACCGAACCACTCCGTCGACCATGGCAAAGAGAATCATGGCGCCGTCCCGGGCCGATTCGGCCCTCACGGTCCCGTCCTCCATCCCGAGGAGGATTCCCTCCTCGAAAATGTCGAGAAGGCAATTGTGGATCGATTCCAGCGACGCGCGGCAGTCCGCGTTGGTTTCGGCCATCCGATACGGAAAATGCCGATGAAGCAGGAGGAACCGGTCCTCCAGTTCGCCGGCCAAGCGCAGGTAGAACAACACCGCCGACTCCACCGTTTCCATCCCGTTTCGGCATTTGCGCTCCCTCTTGTGGCGGTCGTATCCGTCCGCGATGGATTCCCCGATGTCCTTGAGAATCTCGACGAACAGGTCTTCCTTGTTCCTGAAATGGTGGAAAATGGTGCCGCCGGCCGCGTTGGCTGCCTTGGACAACTGGGCCATGGAGGCTCCTTGGAAGCCGTATTCGGAAAAGAGCTTGGTTGCGGCGGCGAGTATTGCATTTCGTTTCGACATGTGGTAAACCTGCGCGTAAACATTCCAACCGAATGATCGGTCGGTTTTTCGTCTTTTAATCGAAACGAAACCAATTGTCAACAACGAAACCGCGAAAAAAACCTGCGGCACCATTGTGGAGGATGTCCATGTCCGTCGAAATTCCGGAAAAGGCGCGCTTGCTCGAAAAACTCAAGGAGGGGGGCTTCAGGGTCCCCGAATTCGTCTACGTTCCCGCGAAAAACTTCGAAACCGGGGATTTCCCCGAGCTGGAGGCGTTCCTGGAAAAGCACCGGGAAAGCTTCAAGGTGATCGCCCGAAGCGCCCATCCCCTGGAAAGAAAATTCAAGGGCGGCACTTTCGATTCCCTGGAAACCTACGCGGACGTCGCCGGGATTCGATACGCGCGCAACCGAATAATCAAGCTGGCGAAAACTACCAAGCGCCTGAGCATTTTGCGCCAGCAAAAGTTCAACCACGTTCCCGACCCGAACCTCGACGAAATGGGCGTCATCGTCATGCCGTTCGTCAGCGGCTCCAGCGTCATGGCCAAGATGATCGGCGGCCATTGGGAATTCGGCTACTGCAGGGACCGTCTCCGAAAGGTCCGCACGGAGCCCTACATCACCAGGACTCCCCACGACCGGGAGCTTCTGACCGTGTCCGAGAAAATCCAGAAACACCTCGGGTTCCGGTGCGAAATCGAATTCATCATCTCCAGCGAGGGGGACATCCACGTGGTCCAGGCCAAGGACATCACCGAAATCGAAACACTGGAGGATATGGAACACAAGCGCTCCATCGCGCTGGACGGAATCCGCCGGATCAGGAAGCAACGCAACTATCGGGAACGGCCCGTCTTCGTGATGGACAACAAGGCTTTTTACATCGAAATCATCTCCCAGTGCGAAGAGATGCTGAAAACCACCCCGAACCCGTCCGAGACCGACATACAGGGGATTGTCGAAACGATCAAGGCGTACGAAGCCGAACTGGAGTCCTTCGCGCTCCAGCACCAGCGCTACGCGGTCCTAGGCTTGTCGATCCAGGACCCTCCCGAGCTGTACCAGATCGCCAACCACTATCTCGACGACGCCCCAGAGCTTCAGGCGGTGCTCTCAAAGGCTCTGCACAACAACCTGTACACCATCGACAGGTTTCTCATCGAGGCCGACACGTTCATCGCCAAGGACAAGTTCCGGGTCAGCCTATGCAGCCACGACGCTTACGGAATCGACACTGTCAGATACCCCATGTGGACCGCTTACTGGCACTTGAAGCGCCACGACGAAATGGTCAAGCAGTTCAAGCGGGTCGGATTCAAGACCGGCGACATGGTGGGGATCGACATCAACGCGGACGAAAAGCCGGTGATTTTCCGGCTGTAAAGGTTCGGGGTTCGGGTTTGCCGGAACTTCTATATTTCCCGAAACCCGAAGCCCTCAACCTTGCCCCCTTACTTTGGCCCAAATCGATCTTCAGCTTCGAATCGTCCCCGACTCCCAGTTCGTCCCGCGTCTCCTCGGAATATGGCGTTCCCTTGGAAAAGATGCATTGTTTAGGATGCCAGCCTCACGACGGCCGAATACCCGTCCTGAAGGAGTTCTTCGGAAAGGAGCATCTTTGCGCGGCCTACGAATGCGCAAGGGACAGAAATGCGAAAATTTGCTGCGATTGCGAAGATTTTCCCTGCGACAATCTTCACCCTTGCGCGGACAAGGCCTCGGATGCTCCCCATAATTTAAAGGTATTCAATCTTTGTCCGATACGAAAAATGGGGATTCGCGAATGGGCCGAAAAGAAGGCGGGCGAGGTTCGCCGGGTATATTTCGAAAGCCCTTGGAAACTGTCGTGAAAACGATTGCAGGCGATTTTCGGAGAGCAAAAAGACCGACCCCAAGGAGGGCCGCATGGCTGAATTTCAAAACGCAATCTATGACGGCGGCAAGCTCGCTTTCCGGATCCTGGACCTCCATGCGGGAGCTGCCCGGCGGCAAGGAGAAGAAATCGCCCGATCGAAACAATTCGGTGTCACGGCTTCACGGTTATATCCAGACGACCGTCGTTGCATACCACGACCTGTTTTTTCATTAGTTCTCGAATGGTTTCGTCGTACTTGAGTCGATATTGTCCGTCGAAATAGCGATCCGCAGTTTCGGGGAACCAGCGGGTTTGCATGAGGCGCCCCAAAAAGGTCTCTTCCGGCGCCCCCCGGCGCATCAGGAGCGTATAGACGACGATTTTCTTCAATAGATCCGTGCCGATATCCTCGGGCCGGCTTGAAAATCGCTCCAATCGCTTCAAGCTTCGGGAAACTGCTCCATGAACGTCGGCAAACGGCGGCCCGTGTC
>CAZNTU010000093.1:0-20745 GCA_964575975.1 uncultured Desulfobacteraceae bacterium | reverse complement strand
GCGATTCCCCCCTTGAGGGGGGCTAGGGGGGTGTCTGTGCGGCATGTTCGATCCATTGTTCACCGGAAACACCCCCCTGGCCCCCCTCAAGGGGGGAATTGCGACCCGACCGAATTTTCATCAGGTCTTTTTGACGGATAGTCGGTGCGTCGGCGCCTTGCGGGGAGCGTTTAATGCCACCGCACCGGATAGCGCCAACCATTCCTTTCGAGGAACTCGTCCAGTTGCCCCAGTGTCAGAGGGGGCGGTGCCGGATACCGGGATTTGATCTTTTTGCCAATTTCGTAACAGTAACGGGCGAAAACGGCGAAGTCGCGAGGATAGGCTTCCTCGTCCACGCCGAGGAATTCTCCCTTCTTTTTGGCTCGACCGAGGACTTCTTTCCACTTTTCAATGGAAACCAGTCCGACGGACTCTACGCCATGAGAGAAGAGCATCATGAAAATCTCGTCGAACGGATCGGCGCCGTCCAGATAGTCCTCGATACTGCGCAGCGAGGATTGCTTGTTGAAGACCATCCAGTAGGGCGTCGAGCCGGTGCGGATTGTCCAGTAGGGCTCCAGGAGAATGAAGGACTCCACCAGCATGCGGTTGCCGACGACGCCCCGTTTTATGTTCCACCAGCGGTAGAGATCGGCCACAAGCGGGCTCAAGTGTTCCGGCTCTTCGAAGACGATGCGGCGGATGCGGTAGCGGTTGCGCCGGGCAAGCCGCTCGATGTCCTCTCTCAAAGAAGACTCGAACCCCCATTCGGCTTCGGGACGGTCGGCGTCCGGTTCGGGCGACTCCCATCGCCTTCGGTGCGAGTCGTAGCGGTCCAGATACTTCCTCACTCGCTCGCCGCCGTGACGGAATTCGTCGATTTCGGCCCCGCCCAGCGCTCCGAATTGAAAGACGTAGCGTTCGTCCAGTTTCGTCGTGGGCCATTTGAGCCGGCATTCCGCGACGAAAAGGGTCCCTCCCGGCGCCAGATGCCTCTCGATGAAGTCCTCGTACGCTTTTCCCAAACGCAGAAGCTTTGCGCGAAAGTAGGTCATGCGCCGGATCATCAGGCGGTCCTGGTTGGGATCGTGCATGTGGTGCAGTTGGACGTCGGGATTCGCCTTCAAAAACGTCCGGGCGGTCTCGTCCGCCCATTCCACATCCTGCGTCGGTTCGTCGGGATGGACGCCCGATCTTGCCACCGGGACCAGAAAAGTCTGGGGAAGCCAGGGAATCCCCAAAGCCGCGTAGAGATGAACCGCCGCCCCGTTGGACGAGCCTATTGCAATGGCCGGATATTTCCGGCGGGGATACAGCGTGGCGATCCATTGCGCTATCCGTTCGACCTTCGCTTTATGAATTCTCCTGGGCGATATCGCTTCTCCCCAGCCGCTCCAGATGTAAACCATCTTCCTTGCGGGCCGCGGTATCCGATTGATCAGACTTCCCGCGACCAGCATACCCGGCCCGGTCCAGCGGGGCATCGCTCCTGTCAGAGGAAGATCCTTTCCCTTCAAACAATTGGCAGTGCCTCGAACCATCGCTGCCATGGAGTCGAAATTGGCGATGTATCCCGGTGTTCCCATGAAAATCCCTCCTTTCTTTCAAATCCCCAAGAACGGTCTCGTTACCCGAACGAATTCCAGAGGCGCCGCAAAGTTCAAAGTGTGCGCCGCGCCCGGAATCACTTTCAACTCCCCCCGGGGCAGCAATGCGACGACCTCTTCCGCCCATCGCTGCGGGACTATGGGGTCGTTGGCGCCGCGCACCACCAGGGTCGGCATGGGAATATGCGGCAGCTTTTCCTCGATTCTGTCCCGCATGACCATCTTGATTGTCGCCAGCGAGCGAAGCAGTCCCGCCCTTGCGTAATCCTTCAGCATGATCAAGCCCATGAAGGAGGGGTCGTAATAGGAGTCGAGGACAAATCGCGGCAATTGCCGCCGGAAACTTCGAGCTTTGGCGTCTACCGTAGGTCCTTGAAGAACCAATCGATCCACGCGCCTTGGGTGACGCAAGGCAAACTCGGCCAGAATCTGGCATCCGAACGAGTTTCCAGCCAGATGAGCCTTCTCGATGGCCATGGCATCCATCCAGTCGGCCAGCGTATCGGCCAGTTCGTGTATTTGCAGAGTGCGCGGGGGCTTGAAGCTCTTGCCGTATCCCGGCAAATCGATCGCAAACACTCGGCAAATCGATCCAAGTAGTCTGGCCGTAGGAGCCATATACCTGCTCGAAACCACCATGCCATGGACCAGGATCACCACGGGAGAATCGGGCGGATGAGAATGGCGGCCGGTGCGCGCGTACATCGCGCCGCCCGCGGTTCTCGTCCATTGACTCCTCAACTCTACCGGATGAATCGCCATCGATAAAATCCCCCGAAGCTCGAAACTCGCAGCTCCATGTCTTAGCGTTTTAGCAACAGACCCACGACCAAACCGAGGACGGCCGCGCCAAGGAGTTTTTTTGCGGACATTTTGCCGTCGCTTCCGTTCGGAAGAAAACCGCCGCTGACGTTTTCGGACTCCCGCATGGGCTGGAAGAGGTTCCCGTCTGTCGGAGGAGTGGGACGGTCCATGAAATGATCCTTGTCCACTTTTCGGGCCATCGTCTTCTCCGCCAGCGAAGGGGCGAGCGCATGCATGAGCATTATCATCTTCGGCGCGCCTCCGACCGAGACTTCGCGCCGGGGGCGTTCCGCCAGCTCCAGTATGGCGTCGGCAATCCTTTCCGCGCTGTACACCGGCTCCATCGCCTTGACTGTCCTGCCCGTGTAGTTTGCCGCATGCTGGAAAAGCGGCGTGTCGATACTGCCGGGCAGGAGGATGCACACGTGGACGTCCGGAGCATCCAGAAGCTCCATGCGCAGGCATTCGGACAGTCCGACGATGGCGAACTTGGTGGAGACGTACGCGCTGGTGAAGGGCTGGCCGATCTTCCCCACGACGGAGGAAACATTGACGAGGGTTCCGCTGCCCTGCTCGCGGAAGTAAGGCAGTACGGCCCTGGCGCCGTGGACGTATCCTAACAGATTGGTTTCGATCACGTTCCGATAGGCTTCATACGGGGTTTCTTCGATTCTTCCGAAGAGGGACACGGCGGCGTTGTTGATCCACACGTCGATCCTGCCGTACTGCTCGACCACTTGGCGCGCCAACGAGCGCACGGCGGATTCGTCCCTTACGTCGGCCGGAACGACCATCGTCCTTCCCCCGAACCGTCCGCAATGGTCCGCCAGTCTGCCCAAGGCATCTCTACGGCGCGCAACGACCGCGACGGTTGCTCCGGCTCTCGAGAACTTCAGCGCGGCCGCCCGACCTACGCCGCTGGACGCGCCCGTAACGACGACGACCGAATCGGAAATCCTTCTTGCCATAATGCTACTCCTTCTTTCTTGTTCCGCATTGTCCATCCCCGGTCTTCCCTCAAGGACAAGCGTTGTCGATCTTTGAATTTATACCCTTCGGGTGGAGGATGCGAGCGAGGCGAACGATGTATTTGGGGATAGTCGCTACTGTATTCATTCCTCCCGTTCGCACAATACTGCGTGCTCCGTCCCCAAATAGCGGTTAAGCCCGATGGCCTGGAGAACATCGATGTGAAACAAACTGTAGACGATATTCGAATTGCCCGAGGAGGTTTTGCATGAACGAAAAAACGAACGGTCGGAATCGGGAGGTCCGGGTTCCGAACTGGCACGCCATGGAGGCCGACGAGGTTCTTTCGTCGCTGGACGTCGATGAAAAGGGGTTGAGCAAGGAAGAGGCCCGCGAACGACTGGAGGCGTACGGTCCCAACAAGCTGCCGGAGGAAGAGAAGGCCGGACCCGTGCGTCGCTTTTTTAGCCAGTTCAAGAACGTGCTCATTTACGTTCTTATAGTCGCGGCGATTTTCGCCGCAGTCCTGGGCCACTGGGTTGACGCGGCGGTCATAGCGGCCGTGGTGCTGATCAACGCGCTGATCGGGTTCTTGCAGGAAGGCAAGGCCGAGCGGGCCATGGAGTCCATTCGCGGCATGCTTTCGGCGAACGCGACTGTCCTGCGCGACGGCCAGGAGCGCGAAGTGCCGGCGGAAGAACTCGTGCCGGGTGATATCGTCGTTCTCCGTTCCGGGGACCGGGTTCCGGCCGACATTCGAATCCTTGGCGCGCGAAACGCGCAAGTGGAGGAAGCCGCGCTCACGGGGGAATCCGAACCTGCGGACAAGCAGGCCGATCCGGTCGAGGAGGACGCCGTCCTGGGAGACCGGAAATGCATGGCGTATTCGGGCACGATGGTCACCGGCGGAAAATTGCGCGGGGTGGTCGCGGCCACGGGCGGCCGCGCAGAGATCGGACGCATCGGCGAAATGGTTTCCAAGGTCGAGAGATTGACCACGCCCCTCATTCGCAAGATCGACGCCTTTGGCCATAGACTCTCCGTGTTCATAGTGATTTTGAGCGCCGGGCTTTTCGCTTTCGGATATTTCATTCGCGGTTTTTCCCCGACCGAGATGTTCATGGCCGTCGTCGGTCTCGCGGTCGCGGCGATTCCCGAAGGCCTGCCGGCCATCATGACGATCACCCTGGCTTTGGGCGTGCAGCGCATGGCCAGGCGCAACGCGATTATTCGCCGGCTGCCCGCCGTCGAGACTCTCGGCTCGGTCACGGTCATCTGTTCCGACAAAACAGGCACTTTGACCCGAAACGAAATGACGGTGAAAAAGGTGGCGGCGGCGGACAAAGTCTATTCGGTCGGCGGCGTCGGATACGAACCCGAAGGCGAATTCAGCGTGGACGGGGAAGACGGAGTCGAGATTTCCCCCCAGGACGATCCTTTTCTGACGGAACTCCTCAGAGCCGGGCTTTTGGCCAGCGAAGCGAGACTGTACCGGGAGAACGGCAACTGGAAGATCGAAGGCCTGCCGACGGAAGCGAGCGTGGTGGTGCTGGCGCGCAAGGCCGGCATGACCAGGGAGAAGGAGCTGGAAATCCGCCCCATGATCGACATGATTCCTTTCGAATCCGCGCGGCGTTTCATGGCGAGTCTTCACGAAGACCCGGAAGGCGAAAACGTGGTCTATATAAAAGGCGCGCCGGAGCGTCTGCTGGAGATGTGCTCGCGGCAGTGCATGCAACAAGGGGACAGACCTTTAGACAGGGACGATTGGCTGCAACGCGAAAAGGACCTCGCGGACGGCGGACATCGGGTGCTTGCCATGGCCAAGGGCCGGGCGAGGGTTTCCGGAACTTTCGAGGAAGACAGTATAAAGGATCTGGTTCTGCTCGGAATGGTGGGAATCATGGATCCGCCGCGCGAGGAGGCGATAGAGGCCATTAAGGAATGCCGCGAGGCGGGCATCCAAGTCAAAATGATCACCGGCGACCACGTGCTGACCGCCCGAAGCATCGGCGCGTCCATGGGAATCGGCGACGGCCGGAGCGCGGTTACCGGCAAGGAAATGGAAAAAGCGGACGAACGGGAGTTGATACGCTTGGTGGAGGGAAACGACGTGTTCGCCAGATCCAGCCCGGAACACAAGTTGCGAATCATGGAGGCCCTCCAGTCCAGGGGGCAGATCGTGGCCATGACCGGCGACGGCGTCAACGACGCCCCGGCGCTCAAGCGCGCCGACGTGGGCGTGGCGATGGGAATAAAAGGCTCCGAGGCGGCCAAGGAGGCCGCCGAAATGGTTCTGGCCGACGACAATTTCGCGAGCATCGAAAAGGCGGTCGAGGAAGGCCGGACAATCTACGACAACCTGACGAAAACGATCCTGTTCATTCTTCCGACAAACGGCGCCGAAGCTCTCGTCATCGTAAGCTCCGTGCTTTTCCTCTTCGACGTGATGCCCATAACTCCCCTCCAGATCCTGTGGGTGAACATGATCACGGCCGTCACTCTGGCCATTTCGCTGGCGTTCGAACCGCCCGAGAAGGGCATTATGCGAAGACCGCCCAGAGACCCGGAAAAGCCGATCATCTCCAAATACCTCCTGTGGCGAATCGCCTTCGTCTCCGTGCTTATCGCCACGGCGTCCATATTGCTCTTCATGCATCTGGGAGATCGCTCCAACAGTATCGAGCAGGCCAGAACCGTTGCCGTCAATACCCTGGTGGCCGGGCAGCTCTTCTATTTGTTCAACAGCCGGTTCATTCACGTTTCCTCCTTGAGCGCCAGAGGATTGGCGGGCAACGGAAAGGCGCTTGTCGCCGCCGGCGTTCTGGTGCTTTTCCAACTGGGCTTCACGTATCTGGAGCCGATACAGAACCTTTTCGGCACGGCTTCGCTTACCGCGGTCGAGTGGGGATGGATCATGACCGCGGGATTGGCGATTTTCCTGCTTGTGGAGGCGGAAAAGGCGCTTGTGCGGGGCCGGGGCGAACGGGACGCCCGTACTCGAAAGCCGCAAGAGCGGCCCGAAAGGCCCGAAAAGCCCGAACGTACAAGGCCCCCGGAAGCCTCGGAACGGCGCGTCGCGTTCCAGGACTACCGGACGACCTTCGAACGGGAAACGGCTCAAGCCTCCGAGGAGCTGCGAAGGCCTGCGGTCGGATTGTTCTTTTCGGGACTCGTCGCCGGGTCGTGCGTCGGCCTCACCGTGTTCATGCTCGGGATATTGCTTGCCCATGCGGGAGGCGGGATCGACGGACTTTTGCGCTCGACGATCGCGGCCTGCGCCTACGCGGCGGGATTCGCGATCATCGTAATGTCCCGCGCGGAGCTGTTCACGGGATACACCACCATGACGGTCGTCCCCCTGTTGACGGGAAAAGCCTCTTTGTCCTCGGTAATACGCCATTGGAGCATCGTCTTTTTCGCCAACCTGCTCGGGGCCGCCGCTTTTGCGATGCTGGCGTCCGAAGTCGGTTCCTCGCTGGGGATCGTCCGAACGGAGGTCTACACGGAAAGGGCGTCGAGCCTCGTGGGTCTCCCCTGGCAGGCGATTCTGTCGAGCGCCTTTCTGGCGGGCTGGCTCGTGGGATTGATTTATTGGCTGGCGATCGCGACTCGCGAGAGCATCGGCCGAATTTTCTTCGTACTGCTCGTCGCCGGAATCATAGGCTTCGCCCACCTGCACCATTCGATCATGGGAGGCGCCGAGGTTTTTCTGGGAACGATCGGGTCGGACGAGATCGTTCCGGCCCAATTGGGGCGTTTCATGCTGTGGGCCACCCTAGGCAACATCCTCGGAAGTCTGGCGTTCGCGGTGCTGATCCGGTACGCTTTTTCGCCGCGCAACGAATTTCGATAAAAATTGACAATTTTCGCGAGCTTGTTAAGATAGACGGAAAATATGGGACACGAAAAATGGAGGTTTTTTCGAAGCGTGTTTTTATGGAATTTGCACAATCAGAGTTCTTGAAGAGTGACAATCCCGACGTTTCCATCGTGATTCCGGTCTACAACGAGGCTCCGAATATCGAGCCTTTGATGATCGAAATAGAGGCGGCATTTTCTCGTACTTCGCTTCGGTTCGAAGCGATCTGGGTTGACGATGCCAGCGACGATTCTACGGGAGTTCTCGTGGATAAACTGGCGGAAGACTATCCCTGGGTGCGGGCGTTGCACCATAGGCGAAACTGCGGCCAAAGCGCGGCACAGGCTTCGGGATTTGCCGCGGCTTCGGGAAACGTGGTGGTGACTATCGACGGCGACGGACAGAACGATCCGCGGGACATTCCTCGCCTGCTGAAAGCTTTGGAGGCAGGCGTCCATTGCGTTGCAGGCGTGCGTCGGCAGAGGCGTGACAATTGGGCGAGACGAGTATCGTCGAAAATCGGCAACCGCTTTCGCGATTTTGTGACAGGCGACCGAATGAGCGACGCCGGTTGTACTATGCGTGCCGTCCGATACTCGTGTTTGGCCGAAGTGCCGCGTTTCAACGGAATGCATCGGTTCCTGCCCACGTTGCTTCGGGCGCAGGGCTACGTGGTGGTGGAACGGTTCGTGGAGCATCGGCCGAGAACGGCGGGAAAGTCGAAATACGGCGTTTGGAACCGGTTGTGGAGAGGCGTTTTGGATTGTCTGGCTGTCAGATGGTATCTTAAACGAGCTTTCCCCGGCGACCGCATGGCGAACGCCGTAGATCGGAACGGAGAATTCGAGCGAGTATCCGCGGCTTGAGACGGCGAAAGCGGATTGTTCCTACCACTACCGGAACCGGAGGCGGACAGTATCGGATGGACGAGCAGAAAACGGATTTATCCAAAAAGAACAAGCAAAACGGGACGGTTTCGAGCGGAGGCAAGCGGCGTATGTGGGCGCTGCTTGCAGTGGCTGTCGGAGCGGCGATCCTTTTTCGGGTCACCCCTCTTCGCGATCTGCTTGCGGATTGGCAGACGATGAAGTTCTATCTGGATCGGACCGAACCTTTCAGCCATTTGGTTTTTATCGGAGCGTGCGCAATTCTTGTGGGGACGGGAATTCCGCGGCTTCCGCTTTGCGCTGTCGGAGGATTCAGCTTCGGATTCGTAGAGGGACTTGCGCTATCCCAAATCGGTTGCGTCATCGGCTCGTGCATACCGTACATGGCGGGCCGGTGGTCTGCCGAACGTTTCAAGGGGGCCGGACGCGAAACCGGAGGCATTCTGGAATCGATACCGGAACCCTCGTCGATTTGGCAGGTTATCGCGATACGCCAAGCGCCGATCAGCGGGTTTCCGGTCAACTTGTATCTGGGCGGTCGGCGTACGCCTTGGCGGGTTTTCCTTGTCGGGACGATGGCGGGTTTTTTTCCGCAGGCTGTCGCGGCCACATTGGTGGGAAGCGGACTGGGAAGCGCGTCGTTGATATGGTCGGTCGGTCAGATTTGCGCGGCCGGGTTCGTGGTATTTCTATTGGGATGGTGCGTGCGGCAAGGATGGAATAAATGGTGCGGCCGGCGGGTCGATTGTTCTTTAGAAGACGATTCGCATTCGTCGATTCCCCCGGTCGAGCGCTTGGTCGAAACGGGATTGCCGCATGGAGGCGCCGGTCGCTTCCGCTTGAAAATGGACCGGTCGAGTTTGTTGGTTCTCGTTTTACTGGCGATTCTTACTTCGGTCCTTTTCGGCATCCGGCTTACCGGGCCCTCCGATCTCGATACCTACGCCCAGCGTCGAAACGTGGGATATGTCATAGATGCCGTGGAACGAGGAAATTGGTGGCTGCCCCACGATTTGGACGGGCAAATAACGTCCAAGCCGCCTTTGCACACGTGGCTGGCGGCGGGGGCATCCATGGCGTACGGACAAATCAACCGATTCACTCTGGCGTTGCCGTCGATGCTGGCGATGTTCGGCGCAGCCTGTGCGGTGTTTTTGGTCGGACGTCGATACATGGGGTTTTTGCCGGGTTTCTGGGCGGCGGTGATGTTTCTCAGTTCGCATCTGTCTGTAAAGCATGTCGCGCTGGTGCGTCCGGACGCGGTCTTCGCTTTTACAGTAACCCTATGCGCGTGGTTCGCGTTTCGAGCATGGCGCGGGGAGATTGGGTGGTGCCCGTTTTGGTTGACAGCGACCGCTTCGGTGCTGACCAAGGGACCATTGGGGATTGTTCTGGCCGGATGCGGGCTTGCGGCGGTACTGTGGGAACGTTGGAGCGCCTTTCCGGCCTCCTTGCCGCAGGGACACGGGCATCGAGTCGGAATTGGACTCCTTGTGGGGTGCGTGGGCCTGTGGGCTTGGTTCGCATGGCAAGCGGAGGGCATGGCCGTTGTTCAAAAAATGGTGATGGAAGAGTTGTTGGGTCATGCGACCGGAATGGGGCGTTCGGGAGCGCCGGGCGGCGTTTTTTGGAAACCCTTCGCCTATTTGTTCGTTCGATTCGCGCCATGGTCTTTGCTGACTCTGCTGGGAATCTTACAGGTGGTTTTCAATCCGTCTTCGGATACGGCTGGTCGGCAATGGGAACGCTTTGTCGTCTGCTGGCTGGGATGCGGTCTGACCATATTCGCGGTTGCCGCAAACCACCGCGCCGACCATTTGCTCCCTCTTTTTCCCGCTGCGGCCCTTCTGGCCGGAAAGGGCTTGGTATGGGTTGCCGAGACGTGGGACCGGCAAAAACTGCAGAAGACGACCGCGGCGGCAGTGATTGTCATGCTTTTCTTTTTATTGGGCTATTACCACCATTGACGATCGGGTATTTCCGGCCTTGCATCCCATTTCGTCGCTTTTTAAGGACGGACCCGCTCCTAATAAAAGCGGATAGAGGAGGAAATACGGAATGCATCATAAAATCAAGGAATGGCTCGAAAAGTACCTGATTAAACCTGACCGTCTCAGGGGGGAACGCATCCACAGGCTTCTGGGGGACCGGATTTTCGACCCGGATATCTGGCACGTCAGCAAGCGATCCATTTCCGGCGGACTTGCGCTGGGATTGTTCATCGCATTTACGCCGACGATTCCGCTTCAGATGCTATTCAGCGCCATTGGCGCCATCTGGCTGCGGGTCAACCTCCCCGTCGCCATCGCCGCCTGCTGGATTACCAATCCGTTTACCGCCGTCTGGATTTATTTTATGGAATATCGGCTTGGGCGGGCGATATTAGGGAACTTGCCCGGAATTTTCACGATAAGCGAACTCGAAAATATAGGCACTGTTCGCAGGCTTTTCTCCCAGGCCACTTACGTCTGGACCGGCGGCGTCATTTTCGGGGCGCTCGCCGCCATTGTCGCCTATGTCGTTGTGCGATCACTATGGGACTTGTTCGCCCCGCCCGGGGAGAAAAACGATCGTTCCTGAAAAGCGTCATCGCCTGATTGAGCAGAACCGTGGCTTTTCACTTGTCGGCGGGTGCGACTCGCGGCGATGAAGGCTCGGGGGGCGCCGTTTCGCGCACCATTGCAGCGCAGCCGTTTGAATCGGGTCCCACGGGCTGGAAAGCGGCGGCGTGTACGCAAGATCCAAATTCCCTCTCCATACCTGATGCAATAAAGCTTTTTACCCGATGCAACGCGGCCAAAATCCGTTCAACCACCTACAGAATCTTAATACGGGGCATCGTACAGTTACTTTCGGGCATGCTGGTTTCCAAAAGCCGGTCGGCTTTGTCCGGGCAGCCCGGATAAGAATTCGACGATGGTTGGACCGGAGGATATTATGGCGTTCGAAGGTGAAGAGCACAAGGAGGGATTGGAGCCGCGGGATGGGCGGGCGGGGCTTTACGGTTCCGCCGGATGGAGAGGGCGGATCTTCCGGAAGACGCTGATCCAGTCAATCACTTTTCTGAGCATCTTGCTGGTAGTCCTGCTTGCAGGCCGCATGATCCAAATCCTGCTGCTTTTATTTGCCGGCATTCTGCTGGGAATATTGCTGGATATTTTTGGAAGCCAGTTCATGCGGATGAAAATGCCGCACTGGCTGGCCATTTCGATCGTCTTGGTCGCGCTTATGGCGCTACTCGTGCTGATCGTCTTTTGGGTATTTCCAATTGTGGCCGAAGAGATGGATGCCCTTGGCAGTCAGATTCGACAATCCGTCCAGGAATTGAGGGAGTGGCTGCGACGCAGCGCAGGGGGCCGCTTTCTGGTCGATCAGATCCCGGAAAACAATGATGGACGGATATGGGAAAGGGTTGCCGGTATCTTTTCGATCACGATGGGCGCCGTCGGCGGAATTGGAGTTGTCGTGATCATAGGGGTATTTCTGGCGTACAGCCCGGGAATATACAAAACAGGCTTCCTTCACCTGGTTCCTCCCGACCGCCGCCGGCGGGCCGTTGAAGTGATGGCCGAAATCGGCGTCACCCTGCGCTGGTGGCTTCTCGGACAGCTGATATCCATGACCGTGCTGGCGGTCAGCACCTGGGCCATGCTGACCCTGATGGGATTGCCGCTGGCCCTGATTCTGGCCTTGATCACCGGGATTTTGACGTTCATTCCCTACATAGGACCGTTGATCGCCATGGTTCCGATCGTCTTGTTGGCCTTTATGCAGTCGCCGCTGATGGCCTTGTACGTGTTCATTCTCTATATGGCCATCCAGAACGTGGAATCCAACGTCCTCATGCCCATCGTTTTTCATCGGACCGTGCATATTCCACCGGCCCTGGGAGTAATCAGCCAGATCTTCTTCGGAAGTCTTCTGGGCGTTCTGGGGTTCATTCTGGCCGTTCCGTTGATGGCCGCCATTCTCCAGTTCATGAAGATGGTTTATGTCGAGGATGTGCTCGGCGACACGGAATAGGTCAATGACGGGCTGGCCTTTCCTTTCGCGAACTTCGCACGGGCATTAACGAAGGACATTGTATCCGCGCCCTCGCATGCAGTTGTTGATGATCTGCTCCTGCGTTCGAACTGCGGAAGCCGCGCCTCCGGCGCCGCCGCCCACAGCGCCCGCCGCCGCCCCTGCGGCAAGGCTGGTGCCGAAATCCTCGCCTATGATAGCCCCGACCAGTCCGCTCATTGCACCCCCGACTGCGCCTCCCGTAAGAGCCCCTCTGCCCGCGCTCCTGCCGGTGCTCACTCTCTCCGCGTACTGCCGGCATTCCGCCAAATCCCGTTCGTAGGAAGCCTGGGTCTTGCCCGGCGAGGTTGCGAAATCGACAATGGGTTGGTGGCCTGTGCCGGAACAAGCCACGAGAGTTATAGACATTATCGCACATAAAATCGGTATTTTCATAAGTCGGCTCCTTGTCGTTATTCTGCAGTTTCGGGAAGGGCCATTTCGTACCAGAGCACTTCGATGACAGGGCGGTGCAATTCTTCGGGACGGCTCCGGAAATAGCCGTCCAACTCCTCGAGAACATCGTCCAGGGTATAGCCCTTGAAAGCGTTGACGAATACGGGCACGACACTTCGACAGGAAGAGTAGTTCCCTTCTTCCTGCATCTCCCGTTCGGCTGCGATGACGGTCGCCATTCCCAGTAAAAAGGCTTTCTTCTCCGCATGGCTGGAATCCACCCAGTTCGCCCCTCGTACCACCGGGATTTCGCTTGCGAAAACCGAACCCGTATCGCCCGCGAAGAAAAAGAATGTCAGGAGAACGGCCAATGCCGGGAACCCCGGGAAAGCCTTCCCGACTTTGACGAACCGGGTAGAAAAGATGGTGCTTCTTTCCATGCGTGCCTCCATAGTCTATGGGTTTCCTCGAAAGATTTTACGAAATTTCAAACCATTCTTTTACCGCAGGGAGAGGGGAAATCAAATAAGGGACGAACCTTATTTCATGCCGGCGGGAACCTGATATCCGCAATCTTGTCGTCCAATTATCGTTCGTCGAGTTCAAAAAAAGAAAATATACCGCCTCCACCCTATTGTTTCGGTATTTCGGAAAGATAAGAATAGAAAAAAGATGGTCGGTATGTTTTTTGCTGTATTTAAGATAACGAACACTTTTGACGAAACCGCCCGGTCGAGTACTTTCTGCCGCGGTATTTGCGTAAAGGAGGACCTGCCATGCTTCATCGAGAACCCGGAATCGCTCCGGAATACATTTATCCCGTTGATCCCTGGCGCTTGATCGAGAAACGCTTTTCCAAGCGATATCTGGAGCAGAGCGAAACCATTTTCACTCTTGCAAACGGCTACATGGGAATCCGAGGCGCTTTCGAGGAAGGACGGCCCGCGTTCCAGAACGGCACGTTCATAAACGGCTTCCACGAAACGACGCCCATCGTTTACGCGGAGACGGCTTACGGTTTCGCGGAAACCGCGCAGACCATGCTCAACGTCGCCGACGCCAAACGCCTGCGCCTGTTCGTCGTCGACGAACCGTTCATCCCCGAGCATGCGGACCTCCTCCGTTTCGAGCGCGTTCTGGATATGCGGGCCGGACGGCTTGCGCGAAACGCGCTTTGGGAGACGCCGTCCGGAAAACTCGTGGAAATTCGCTCGACTCGGCTGGTATCCTTCGAGCACAGGCATTTGGCCGCAGTGGATTACGAAGTGGTCGTCCACAACGCCGAGGCGCCGGTGGTTCTCGTTTCCGAAATGGTTCTGCCGCCGGACGCGCTGGGCGGCGAGGCCGAGCGATCCGGTTCCCGGGAGCCGGACCCCCGAAAGATCGATCCCAGACGTTCCAGGAACTTCGAAAAGCGGGTGCTTCTTCCGGTTCTCCAACGTTGCGACGAGCAGCGGATCATTCTCGGTCACCGTACCCGCAACAGCGCAATGACCATCGCCTGCGGCATGGACCATGTCGTCCGGACCGACTGCGCCTATTCGACGGAAGTCCATTGCCGCAAGGACCGCGCCGGAATCGTATACACGATAGCCGCCTGTCCGGGACGGGCTTTCCGCGTCACCAAGCATATCTCCTATCATACGTCCCGCAGCGCGCCGGTCTCCGAGCTTGCGGACCGGACCGTTAGAACGCTCGCGAGGTCTCGCGCCGAGGGATGGCGAAAGCTGTGCGAGTCCCAGAGACGGTACGTGGAAGACTTCTGGAATCGCAGCGACGTGGAAATAACAGGCGATCTGAGAGTTCAGCAGTCCCTGCGCTGGAATCTTTTCCAGCTCCTGCAGGCGTCGGCCCGGGTGGAAGGGGCCGGCATCGGCGCGCGCGGGCTTACCGGTCAGACTTACGAAGGCCACTACTTCTGGGATACGGAAATCTACGTGCTTCCTTTTTTGATCTACACGGCGCCTCGAATCGCCCGCAACCTGCTTCGCTTCCGTCACGGCATGCTGCCGGCGGCGCGACGGCGGGCTCGGCAGGTCGGCGAGAAAGGGGCGCTTTTCCCGTGGCGCACGATCAACGGGGAGGAGGCTTCGGCGTATTACGCGGCAGGAACCGCCCAATACCATATCAACGCGGATATCGCGCACGCGATTCGCAAGTATGTCCAAATGAACGGCGACACGGACTTTCTGGCATCCTACGGAGCGGAAATTTTGGTGGAGACGGCGCGGCTATGGCTCAGCATCGGGTTCTGCTCCGAACGGAAAAACGGCAAGTTCTGCATCAACGGCGTGACCGGGCCCGACGAATACAACACGGTGGTGAACAACAACCTTTTTACCAATCTCATGGCGCGGGAAAACCTGCGCTACGCCTCGGAGGCGATGACCGCCTTGCACGACCGCGCCCCCGAGCGCTACGCGGCGGTCGCGGACCGAACCGGCTTCCGCATGGACGAGGCCGGCGACTGGAGGCGCGCGGCCGACGCGATGTACATTCCATACGACGAGGAACTGGGAATTCATCTGCAGGACGAGAATTTTCTCGACAAGCAGCTTTGGGATCTGGATAGCGAGCCCTCCGAAAACTTTCCGCTGCTGTTGCACTATCATCCGCTGGTCATTTACAGGCACCGCGTCATCAAGCAGGCGGACGTGGTACTGGCGCTTTTTCTGCTCGGCGACGTCTTCGGTCCCGAGGAAAAGCGACGCAACTTCGATTACTACGATCCGTTGACGACGGGGGATTCCTCTTTGTCTGTCTGTATTCAAAGCATTATCGCGTCGGAGAACGCCTATTGGGAAGAGGCTTTCGAATATTTTCGGTACGCGGTGCTGATGGATCTGGCCGACATCGGAGGAAACGTCCGGGACGGAGTCCACGTAGCGTCCATCGGCGGGACCTGGATGGCGTTGACATACGGATTCGCCGGAATGCGCGACCACGGAGGCGCTCTTTCCTTCGATCCCCGGCTTCCGATCCAATGGGAAGCGATGCGCTTTCCTCTGACGGTCCGCGGCCGCGAGCTGGAGGTCGAGATCTTTCACGACCGGGCGAACTACCGGTTGCGCAGGGGAGACGAGTTGACGTTCCGGCACCAGGGGCGGGAGATTGTCCTCCGGGAGGGCGAATCCGAGACTCTGCCCGTGCGACGTCCGGAGAAACGGCCGGCCGCGACGATCGGGAAACTTCTGCCCCCCGACCGTTTCGACGCCGTCCTGTTCGATATGGACGGCGTGCTCACCGCCACCGCCGAATTGCATGCGCGGGCATGGAAGGAAATGTTCGACCGGTTTCTGAAAGAAAGGGAAGAGCGGCTTGGAGAGCCTTTCCGTCCTTTCGAAACCGGCGCCGACTATCTGCTGTTGGTCGACGGCAAGCCGCGCGAAGACGGCGCGCACGACTTTCTATCCTCACGAGGAATTCAGCTTCCGAAAGGATCACCCGAAGACTCGCCGGACACGGAAACGGAGTGGGGCCTCAGCAATCGCAAAAACGAAATGGTTCATGAAATCATCCGAAAAAAAGGCGTGAAGGCGTTTCCCGGTTCCGTTCGCCTTTTGCGCCGTCTGCGCCGAAATGGAATTCGCACGGCGGTCGTCACCTCGAGCACCAATGCGGAAATCACGTTGGAGGCGGCCGGCATAGCCGACTTCTTCGACGCGAAAGTCGATGGAAACGTCGCCGCCGAACTCGAGCTGGCCGGAAAACCCGATCCGGACACTTACTTGGAAGCCGCCCGCAGATTGGATGCCTCGCCCGAACGCGCGGTGGTGATCGAAGACGCCCTGGCGGGAGTGCAGGCGGGAAAACGGGGAGGCTTCGGGTTGGTTCTGGGCGTGGCCCGCAACGTCAGCTTCGACGAACTGCATCGCAACGGCGCCGATGTGGTCGTGGCCGATCTCGGCGATCTTCTGCCGCCGGAGTAAAAAAAGGATATCGTTTGCCGATGAAAACATCGCCTATGCACCGTCTGCTTTTTCAAAGCGTCGTATCGTTCGTGAAAAACCACAATCAGATGCTTTCCGCATCCATATCCTGCTATTTCATGCTGAGCTTCATCCCCTTGGTCATCTTTCTGGTTTCGGTAATGGGCCTTGTTTTCGCCGGAAACGAGAGCTTCCAAATTTTTCTGGTCGAGAGCATATCGGATTTGTTTCCCGAAATCACCGCGGATATAAGGGAGGAGCTTTTCAAGATTATCGAAAACGCGGAGGTTGGGCTCATCAATCTCATCGGCTATCTGTTTTTCTCCTATCACCTTTATGTTTCGCTCGACATAAGCGTCAACGCCATTTTTAACATCCATGGAACCAGACCCGTCCCGATTTCCGTCGCCAATTCCCTTCTTTTCGTTACTCTCCTGATGGGGGTCGTTATTTTTGCGTTCGGAACCACCTCGGTCGTTTCGTTGCTGGTTCATGTCGGTACATGGATCGGCCTGCCCAGGTCCGAATTTCTTGCCGGCATAGCGACAGGGTTTGTATTGCCCCTCTTCCTGGTATTTTCCGCGACCACGGCCTTCTATCGCTTTCTTCCCAGAACGAGGATTTCTTGGGCGAGCGCAATGAAGGGCGCCGTTTTTACCGCGATTTTTCTCGAAGCCGCGAAGTATCTTTTCACTTTCTACATCGCCGCCAAGCTCGCTCATTTCGGGCCCTTCTACGGCTCTCTTACGGGAGTGGTGGTATTTATCATATGGCTAGTCTATTCGGCTTCCATTTTCCTGATCGGGGCGGGATTCGTCCGCAACCTGGAGATCGCCCGCAAAGGATAGACTTTCGCGAAGAGCCTTGTTTTGTTCGTTCCCGAAGCAATTGGACCGCCATGCTCAACCTTTTGCCAAATAGCTGGTGACGAGATTCCGATAATTGGGAATGTGGTCGGAGAGCAGAGCGCCCAGACCTTCGACGTCGTTTCGCCAGTCTCGGTGCAACTCGCACGCCACGCTGAACCAGTTCATCAGTTGGACGCCCGCGCGAGCCATCCGCGACCAAGCGGCATGCCGGACCGTATCGTTGAACGTCCCGGATGCGTCGGTTGCAACGAAAACTTCGTAACCCGCCTCTATCGCCGAGAGGGCGGGGAACGCCACGCACACATCCGTGACGACGCCTGCGACGACAAGTTGCTTTCGACCGGTCTGTTCGACAGCTTTGACGAAATCCTCGTTGTCCCACGCGTTGATTTGTCCCGGACGGGCTATAAGCGGCGAGTCGGGGAAAGCTTCCTTCAATTCCGGAACGAGAGGGCCGTTCGGACCGTCTTCGAAACTGGTTGTCAGAATCGTGGGAAGCTCGAAATACTTCGCGACGTCCGCCAGCGCCAGCACATTGTTTTTGAACTCGCCCGGGGAAAAATCTTGCACGAGAGAGATCAGCCCCGATTGGTGATCTATGAGCAAGCAGGCGGCATTCTCCTTCGAAAGACGCGAGTATTTGAATGTGCTATCCATGAGTATATCCTCCTCGTTTTTCTGTCGCCGAGAAATGCCAAGCACCTCGTAAGCGATTTGTCGGATTTATGGGGTTTTCGATAAATTCAATCATTGGTACCATGCAACTCGCTGTCAATGGGGTATTTTGAGAAGGCGTCCGATCACGTCCGACGCAGCGAGCGAGCGGCGTGGCGAAGGATCCCCCGCCAACCCGTGTTTTCAGAGTTTTCGGCAAGCCTGTTCTCTATATCAAGAAAATTTAATTCCGGAAGGGCGTGTGATCGCGACGAACCGTAATCTTCACTTTCACCTCCGGCCAATCGCCGCTTGCCGGTTCCAGATTCGGCGGGGCCGCTATTCGAGCGTTTACTATAGTGGTCTCCTCGATATTTTCCAATTCGATTTCTTTTGTCGGCAGAGACAATTCCTCCCGCTTTCCTTCGCTTTCCGGCGAAAGCACGAAGATGCTGGACGGGAAGACTTTAACGGACTCGAGCTTCAGACCCTCGGGAAGTTTGCCCGCCAGCCGAGGTCTCACCAAGGCTTCCTTCTTCTCCAATCTTTCCACCTCAAGATTCACGCTGGAGGGTTCCGCGTCCATAAGCTCGACCCTTTTGGGCAAATCGATATTTTCCTCGGTGACGACCAAGTCGTGCCTTCCTTCCGATGCGTTGGAAAGGTCGAACCGGATGCTCATCCGGGACTGGTCGAGCGCGGCCAGTTCGGATTCGGCCCCGGCGAGATGCAAAACGGCTTCCGTAGGTCTTTTCCCTACAAGAGCCATATGCTTTGGCAGCCCCGTGTAGGCGATGGGAACCTTTATGCCTTTCTGTATCACCGTCCCTTGCGAGACCACGATCGTCGACCAGATCAGAATCGCCAACGCCACGCTCGCGAAAATTCCCGACAAAGTCACCCGGGAAATTCTTTCCTGCCGGCGTCCGCCCAAGGGAGCCATGCGCGCCCAGTGCGCGACGATTCTCGACCGGAGGTCGTCGCTTCCTTGCATCTTCCGCATTTTTCCGTTTTGAAAAACGGCGACCTCTCCTCTCTCCTCGGAAACGGCGACGACCAACGCGTCGGATTTCTCCGAGAGCCCCATGGCGGCGTGGTGTCGCGTTCCGTAATCTTCGTCCAAACTGCCTGTTTTGGACAGAGGAAGGCGGGCGCCGAACCGGGTGATTTTCCCGTTCTCTACGACTGCCGCTCCGTCGTGGCCGGGGGAGTGGTCGTCGAAGATGCTCATGAAGAGAGGGTGGCTGGGGGCGGCGTCGAGAGGATAGCCTCCGGACAGCCATTCCGCGACAGGTTCTCTGCCGGGGAGAACGAGAAGAGCCCCCTGTTTGATCTGCGCCATCGCGAAGGTTGTTTCCGCCAGAAGCACGGACAAGTCCGCCTCTTCTTTTCGCACGGGACCTCCACCGAAGGAGGCCGCCCTCTCCAGTATCTTTCTGATCTCGGGCTGGAAAATCACTATCAGGCCGATCAGCGCCACTTGGCTTAGATTCAAGTATATCCAACTGACGCTTTTCAAATCGAGAAAATGGGCGAACACGAATACGATGATCGCGATCAACGCCCCCAAAGCCATCTTCCAAGTCCCCAGCCGGTGCAAGGTGCGATAGGCGAAAAACAAGCCCGTCGCGAGAACGAGAATGTCCAGCGCCTCCCTCCAGTCGAAGATCCGCGCAAGCATTTTAACTGTTGTCTCCATTGTTTCGACTTTTCAACTCTGCACGGGAAGCCAACCCGCTTGAAATTCTCCGGTTCCGTCACGCTGTCCGTCTATTTTTCACAGAGGCCGACTTAAGGTTGGTTCGTTTCCGACGCACGGCGGACCGCCTTGCTTCCGTCTTCGGCTCGACTGCCCCCCGGAAGATCGTCCCAGCAACCGGAATGAGTTCGATGCACTGGCGCATTAGCGCCTAATCTTCCGCAACCATGAAGAATTCTCGTATTTTTTTCGTTGAGCATGCGAAGAATACATATCCGCGTCTTCAAGCTCGCAGGGGTATATTTCGGGCAATCCACCAAAGATGCTCAAAATTACCCGTTTATGGTAAATGTCAATTGCAAAGCTTTGAATTTCAAGCCGGATATCCGGCAAACAGGACCGGGCCGGAAACGGGAGGAATCCGGCGTTAAAATTTCATCGATGAGAGCCGGCTCGCCGTCTGCCAGTGGTATTTCGACGAAGCCAAAATACCGTTCGAAAGGCGGCATATTGCCCTCGACAGCTTATTGTCGGCCTGTTCCCCGTAATCTATCGTAAATCTTAAAATCGAACGGAAAGGAGGGAAAGCCGTCATGAAGAAGATTTGTCGCATGGTTGTTCTATCGCTTCTATCCGCCGTTGTCGCGTCCGCGAGACCGGCCGAGGCCCTGGATCAATACTGTCGTTTGAACGAAAACGTCATAGGCGGCGTCAGGAAAGCGCTCGAAAGAGAGCCCGGCGTAGACTATTCCAAAATCGACGTGTGGCTTTGGAAAGGCGTCGTGCATCTGACCGGCGCGGTGGAATCCCGACAGGCGCGGGAACGGGCGGCGAATGCGGCACGTTCCGTTACGGGCGTCGGAAGCGTCGACGCCGGCGAATTGCGGGTCGTCGAATTTCAAGGGGGTGCCAACGACGCGGGCGACGCCGCGCACGACGGGAACGGTCGAAACCTGCGAAATCGAGTCGAGGGCGCGCTGCGCAGATCTCGAATCGACGTTTCCTGCGTGATCGTCCATGCGACA
>CAZNTU010000092.1:14931-21091 GCA_964575975.1 uncultured Desulfobacteraceae bacterium | reverse complement strand
ACACCGAAGGATTGCTTCGTTCGGTGGAAAAGGCGATTCGGAAGGAGGAAAAGCAGTTCCTGCGGGACCTGTCCGCGTACACCGCCATATTGCCCGTGGCTCGCTGCGGCCTGCGAATATCGGAGCCGCCGCGGTTGGCCGCCAAAAACCGCGACCGGGAAGAAGACTCCCTTTACATCGAGATCGGCCTGGGCTACTGGACGCATCAACTCCAGACGGCATTCGCATGGTATCCCCGGGAAAACCGCGCCACGACGGCAGCCCTTGCCGTGACCGGAGAAGCGCACGGGAACAAGGAGGATGTGGATATCCGGCCTGGCGCGCGCATTTCCTTGAACTGGGGGATCAGCCAGTCTCTGCCGCTGAAAAGCGACAAGACGCTTCTGATGGAGATCGGGCTGAGCGGGTACGATCAGTGGCAGGTGAACGACGATTCCGGCAGCGACGCGCAGAATGCCGACGTACACGACCGAATCCATGCGGCGGGCGTTCAGCTGGGCATTGCGCACGTCCCCTGGAACGCATTCGTCGCCGGCCACTATCTCCACGAATTCGGAGAAAGAGATCGGTTCGAAGGACAGGTAGCCACGATCAGTTTCGGAAAAAAATTCTGATCGCCAGATCCTTGCGCCTTTCCGCTCCGCGCAAGCTCTTTTGCGTAACGATACGCTACCTTCCGCGTAGCGGTCGGCGACACCCCCTAAACCGGTTGAAATTCCGGTTTGCCGTGGCCGAAAACTCTTTTTTCTCCCTTTTCGGCGAAGTCTTTCGCAACGTGCCGGTCCCCTTTTCCGGGACCGGCTGGTCAAGGAGTTTTCGAGGAAGTGAAACGGTCGCAGGGCCCGACCGTTCAGCTATTTAAACAAGGTGGCGGGTTCCGACAAGTCCGACCTGCGGAATCAAGCCACCTCGATTTTCCGTTTACTGTTGATACCGAACCTTTTCATCCGGTTCCAGACGGTGACCCTGGAAACCCCCAATAGATCGGCGGCCTTGGATTGGTTGCCGTCGACTTTCTCCAGCGCCTCGAGCAACTCCTGTTTCTCGATTTCCTTGAGGTTGAAGGAATTTCGTCTTGTCGAAGTTTCCGCCTGCTTTCTGCCCCGGTAGATGGTCGAGGGAAAGTGGCAAGGCTGAATCATTGAGTCCTGGCAGGTAACAAAGGCATATTCGAAGGCGCTCTTGAGTTCCCTCACATTGCCGGGCCAGTTGTAGCCGACCAAAAGCTCCATGGCCTCGTTGCCGATTCCCTCTATTGCCTTGCCCTTTTTCAGCGACATCTTTCGAAAAAAGTATTCGGCCAGAAGCGGGATGTCGTCGACCCTTTCCCGGAGAGGGGGCAAAATGATCGGGATGACATTGATTCTGAAATAGAAATCCTTGCGGAATCTTCCCTGTTCCACCAATTTTAAAAGGTCCCGGTTGGTAGCGGAAATGATCCGGACATCGGTGGAAATCGGGGTGCTGGTCCCTACGCGCTCGATGGTCTTTTCCTCCAGGACCCGCAGCATCTTCACCTGGGTGGACATGGGCAGGTCCCCGATTTCATCCAGGAAAATATCGCCCCGGTTCGCCTTTTCGAACCGCCCGATCCGGTCCTTGTAGGCGCCGGTGAAAGCCCCCCGGACATGGCCGAAAAGTTCGCTTTCCAGCAAGGATTCGGTAAGGCTCGCGCAGTTGACCTTGACAAAGGGCTGGTCCTTGCGTTCGCCGATGTCGTGAATGGCCTTGCTGACCAGTTCCTTGCCGGTCCCGCTTTCCCCGTAAACGATGACCGCCGCGTCTGAATCGGCCGCGTTTTCGATCAGGTCGAACACCCGCCGCATGGCCGGGGAGGTCCCTATTATACCGTGAAATCCGTCTTCGGACCTAAGTTGCCTTCGGTAGGCCTCGAGCTGGCTGTCCCTTTCCATGATTTCGCTCAGGTCCGAAACGGTTCCGACCGCGCCGATCATGTTGCCCTCGTCGTCGTATAAAATGGCGGCATTTTTCAGGGCATGGATATAGGTGCCGTCCTTTCGCCGTATCCGGCACTTGCGTTGCCCCATGGAACCCGCCATGAAAAGGTAACACCAGTGATCGCCACCGCATTGGAGAGCCTCTTTGCAGGCATCGCAATCCATGACCTTGCACGGTTTGCCGATAAGTTCCTCCCGCGGATAACCCGTCATCCGTTCGAAAGCCTTGTTGACGGATACGATGGCGCCGCTGGTATTGACGATCATTATGCCGTCGCTGATCGTATTGACAACGGTTTTCCAATATCTGTCCAATTCATGTCCAAGCAATTAAGCTCACCTTGTCAAACCCTAGCAAGTGTTAAAGGCAAACAGATTAGCAGTTTAATACTTTTTTTTGCAACCCCTTGCAGGTGCCGCTCCATTTCCGTATTGGCCAACTATCTGATTTTTAATGAAATATCGCATGAGAACACCGGGATCGAACAAGGTGGCCCGTATTTTGCGTTAGTATCGGCAGGAAAAGGAGAACACGGCATTTGGAATACAAGGCGGACTACATAATCGATTTCAGAGGGAGCATCGCATCCATCTCCCTTTTGAAGATGAGTCGCGTTTTCAAGGAAATGAAAACCCGGCAGGTCATCGAAATAATCGGATCGGACCCTGATTTGAAAAAGGATCTTTTCAAAATCCTTCCGGAGTCTTCCTACGATGTAATCCTGATCAACGATCTGGAAAACGAGGGGTACCGCGTTCAAATAAGAAAGCGCCAATGATGTTTTATTTAACCGAAGCCGAAAAAACCGGAATGTTTTTCTACGTATCATAAATTTTAAAAAGGATGGAACGATGTCAGAAGATGCAATCAAGATTCAAGGCAAGAAGAAGAGCGCGTTCATCGACAAGGTTCGGGAAATTCTCCCGGACGGCGGCAACTTGAACATCTGCATTACCTGCGGAGCGTGCGCGTCCGGTTGTCCGGCCACCGGGCTGGAGAACATGGACCCGCGGAAATTTCTGCGGATGGCGGCGCTGGGGTTGGACGACGAGATCCTGAGTTCTCCATGGGTCTGGATGTGTACCGGTTGCCAGCGGTGCATATACGTCTGTCCCATGAAGATCGACATTCCCCAGCTGGTCTATTACGCCCGTTCGTCCTGGCCCCGGGAAGATCGGCCGAAGGGTATCCTGGGCTCCTGCGACATGGCGTTGAGAAACGACAGTTGCAGCGCCATGGGGGCGTCTCCGGAGGATTTCCAGTTCGTGGTCGAGGACATTCTGGAGGAGTACAGGGGAGCCCAGCCCGAGTTCGCGGATATGCAAGCGCCCATCGACAAGGCGGGCGCCGAATTCTTCCTGAACCAGAACTCGAGGGAGCCGGTGACCGAGCCCGACGAACTGATCCCGCTGTGGAAAATCCTTCACAAGGTGGGCGCCGACTGGACCTACGGGAGCAAGGGGTGGGCCGGGGAAAACTACTGCATGTTTCTGGCCGACGACGACAACTGGGAGCACGTGACCCGGACCTCGGCCAACCAGGCCGAGGAGCTGGGGTGCAAGATCTTTCTCAATACGGAGTGAGGGCACGTAACCTATTCGGTCCTGGCAGGACTGAAAAAATTCAACATCGAACACACCTTCGTGGTCAAAAACATCTACGAATATTACGCGAAATGGATCAGAGAGGGAAAGCTCCCGGTCAACTCCGATTGGAACAAGGACCTGGGAATAAAGTTTACCGTACAGGATCCTTGCCAGATCGTGCGCAAAAGCTACGGCGACCCCATTGCCGAGGACCTTCGCTTCGTCGTCAAATCGATCGTGGGCGAAGAGAACTTCATCGACATGACCCCCAACCGGTCGAACAATTTCTGTTGCGGCGGCGGCGGATTTCTTCAGTCCGGATACGCGGACGCCCGCCGGGCCTACGGAAAGATAAAAGCCGAACAGATTCTCGATACCGGGGCCGATTATTGCGTCGCCGCGTGTCACAACTGCCATGCACAGATTCACGACTTGGCGGATTTGCACGACCATGCGTGGCAGACCGTCCACCTGTGGACCTTGATTTGCCTGTCCCTGGGAATTTTGGGCCCCAACGAACGGGCATATCTCGGCGACGATCTGAAAGAGGTAAACGTGTTTCATCCCGAAACGGCGATGTAGGTCGATTGTAGCGAAACAGGTCCCCTTTTGAGCCAAACTTAGGTCTTTGCTCCCGAGAGGGTAATAAAAACCAATTTTCATTGTATTCGAAGGGAAAAATCGTATGAGTTTTCAAAAACGTTTATCGTCAGGAGAGTTTGCCGTTTTAGCGGAGATGCACACGCCCAAGGGCGTGAACATTTCGCGGATGGTGATGGATGCCCGCCGGATAAAGGGAAGGGTGGATGCCATCGTCATCCCCGATATGGACAACGGCATCATGAAAATGAGCGCCATCGCGGGCGGTGTTCTGATGCAGCAACAGGGAATCGAGGCGATCGTCCACGTTTACTGCCGGGATAGAAACCGCATGAGTCTGCAAGGCGATATTCTGGCCGCGTACGTCCTCGGAATCCAGAATCTGATCGTGGTCCACGGCGAAGATATTAAAAGCGGGGACCATCGCGATGCCATGCCCGTGTACGATCTGGACGAGGTGGAATTGATCCGGGCGATCCAGTCGTTGCAGGAAGGAAAGGACCTGGCCGGGTTCGAACTGGACGGCAATCCCAGCTTTGTTACCGGCTGCGCCATCGCGCCTTTCGCGGATGAAAAATCCCTCGACGAGGAACTGGAAGCCGCCGCCAAAAAGATAGGAGCGGGCGCCCGCTTCGCGATTACGCCCCCGGTTTTCGACCTGGACAGGTTCCACGAGTTCTACGACAAGGCCAAGGATCTCGGCGTGCCGATCATCCCCACCGTATTTCTTTAAAAAATTCCCGGAATTCGTACGGTTCACGCCGGGACTGGATCACCGGGCGCCCACTTGCATGCGCTATCCCCAAGCCACCCCGCAAGCGTTTTCCATCGACATGGAGAAATGCCCGGATATTCGACAAGTGGTCGAAGTCTGTCCTGCCGGCGCAATCCTGCCCGACGACAAGGAAAAGCTCCACCAGGTCGCCTGCGGCTCGATCGTACTGGCGCCCGGGGCGGCGATTTTCGACCCGAGCGCCCTGGACAATTTCGGGTACCGGGATCAACCCGACGTGGTAACCAGTCTGGAGTACGAGCGGATCATGTCGGCTTCCGGCCCGACCTTCGGACGCCTGGCAAGGCCCTCCGACCGCGAACAGCCCCGGAAAGTGGCTTGGATTCAGTGCGTCGGCTCCCGAGGACTTCAAAAGGGCGCGGCCTCGTACTGCTCCAGCGCGTGTTGCATGTTCGCGCTCAAGGAAGCCATCGTTACCAAGGAACGTTTCGGCGACGACATCGAGACGACAATCTTCTACATGGATATGCGCACAAGCGGCAAGGACTACGAGCTGTACCTGGAACGGGCGAAAAAGGAATACGGCGTCCGTTTCGTTCGCTGCCGCCCCCACAGTGTCATCCGGAAACCCGGTTCGACCGTCCTTTCGGTCTCTTTCGCTCCCGACGACGACGGCGGGTTCGTAAACGAAGAATTCGACATGGTCGTGCTTTCGACAGGGTTCAAGATCGAGGAGGACGTCAAGGAGTTGGCTTCGAACATGGGCATCGCGCTCAACGAGCATAACTTCGCCAAAACCGCCAGTTTCAGCCCCGTTTCGACCTCCCGCCCGGGAATATACGTCTGCGGCATGTTCGAAAGCCCGAAGGACATTCCGGAAACCATGGTCCAGGCGAGCGCGGCCGCGTGTATGGCCTCGGCGGATTTGCCCGCCCCCGAAAAGGCTTTCGTTCCGGAGGAGGACTTCCCGCCTGAAAGGGATGTCGCCGGCGAGCCTCCCCGTGTCGGCGTTTTCGTGTGCGACTGCGGATACAATATCGGCGGGGTCATCGACGTGGACGCCTTGACCAAATGGGCGGGAACTTTGCCCGACGTCGTCGTTGCAAAGGCCGTGGGCCACGGTTGCAGCCGGGAATCCATGGAAAGCATCCAGAGGGTCGTAGAATCGGAAAACCTGAACCGGGTGGTTATCGGCGGTTGTTCGCCCCGGTCCCACGAAACCAAGTTCCAGGACACCATCCGAAAGGCCGGCCTCAACAAATACCTGCTGGATATCGCCAAT
>CAZNTU010000092.1:0-14921 GCA_964575975.1 uncultured Desulfobacteraceae bacterium | reverse complement strand
ATATCCGGGACCAGGCAACCTGGGTGCATAACGACAATCCCGAGCAGGCATTCGCGAAGGCGCAGCATTTGATCCGCATGTCGGTTCTGTCCGTGAAAAAAGCCCGGCCCCTGGCCGAGCACAGCCTGCCCATGAACAAAAGCATCCTGGTGGTGGGCGGGGGGATTTCCGGGATGACATCGGCCCTGGCTTTGGCGAACCGGGGTTTCAAGGTCTATCTCGTGGAAAGGGACGCCCGGCTTGGCGGCGTGGCCGGAAAAATCCGGAAAACCCTGGAAGGCGAGGACGTAAGAGGGTTCGTCGAGGACTTGATCGAAAAGTGCGACAACCACGAGAACATCCAGGTTGTCACCGGAGCCATCCTGGTGGATCATTCCGGGATGCCGGGCATGTTCAAGACCGGCATGCAGGTGGGACCAAGGATGTTCTACCGCCAGATCGAGCACGGTGTTGCCATTCTGGCTACCGGCGCTTTGCCGAACCGTCCATCGGAATATCTTCTGGACCGGCACGCCGCTGTCATGACGCAGTTGGATGCCGACGCGTTCATCGAAGATTCCCCCGATGCGGTAAAAGCCTGGGACAATGTCGTCATAATCCAGTGCGTCGGTTCCCGGTGCCCGGACAATCCCAATTGCTCCCGCGTATGCTGCCAGAGCGCCGTCAAAAACGCCCTGCGCATCAGTGAAATCAACCCGGACGCCCGCATTTTCGTCCTGTACCGCGACATGCGGACCTACGGGTTCCAGGAGGATTACTACCGCATGGCGCGGGAGCGAGGCGTGACGTTCATAAGATACGAAGCCGACGCGCCGCCGGTGGTGAAGGCCGCCGGGGACCAGGTCGAGGTCGGCTTCGTCGATCCGGTGTTGAACCGGCCCCTGACGGTCGTCGCCGACAAGCTTTTGCTGAGCACCGGGTTTGTCGCCGACGACGAATCCACGGAAGATTTGGCCCTGATCTTCAAGCTTCCCAGGACCGTCGACGGCTATTTTCTGGAGGACCATATAAAACTGCGGCCAGTCGATCTTCCGATCCCCGGGTTCTATGTCGCCGGAACCGCCCACGGTCCCAAATCGATTCGGGAAAGCATTGCGCAGGCACAGGCGACGGCGTCGCGGGCTCAAACCCTGCTGGCCAGGGACGTGATCAACCTGGGCGCGGCGGTGGCGAAAGTGGATTCCAACAAATGCGCGGCATGCCTGATTTGCGTCCGGGCCTGCCCGTTCGGGATACCGTTTATCAACGCCGACGGCTATTCGGAAATCGATCCGGCCAAATGCCACGGTTGCGGCGTTTGCGCCGCCGAATGCCCCGCCAAGGCCATTCAGCTCATGCAATTCGAGGACGACCAGATCCTGGCCAAAGTCGAAGGTATTTTTGAAAGGAAGGTTGCCTGATGAAAAATTTCGAACCGATAATCGTGGCTTTTTGCTGCCACTATTGCGCGTACACGGCTGCGGACATGGCGGGAAGCCAGCGGCTCTGCTACCCGGCGAACGTGAAGATCATCCGGGTCCCCTGTTCGGGAAAGGTGGACGCCATCCACATGCTCAAGGCCTTTGAAAAAGGGGCGGACGGGGTTGTTGTCGCCGGATGCCTGGAGGGAGACTGCCATTTCAAGACCGGAAACGTCCGAGCCGCCAATCGCGTATCGTATGTCCAAAAGCTTCTGGACGAGATCGGAATCGGCGGGGAGCGCCTCGAAATGGTGATGGTATCCGCCGGAATGGGGGATCGTTTCGCCGAAAAGGCCAAGGAAATCACGGAAAAAATTCGCGAACTGGGTCCCAGTCCCATCAATTTCAACTCCGGCTTTTCCGATGGGATGCGAAAAGCGGGCTGAGGATATGACGATATATCCATACGAAGGAGAGTAAACAATCATGATCACCGCCGAGAGAAAACCTTTAGAGGAATTAATCGAGTACGTCCGCCCGTTCGACCGCATACTTCTTGTGGGGTGCAACGAGTGCGTGACGGTGTGCGCGGCTGGCGGGCGAAAGGAAGTCGGACTTTTGGCTTCGTCGCTTCATATGGCCTTTCTGAAAACCGGTAAAAACATCGAAATCAAGGAACTCACACTGGAAAGACAGTGCGATCCCGAATATGTCGAAGAGCTGGTCCCCCATATCGACGGGGTGCAGGCCGTCATGTCCATGGCCTGCGGCTGCGGTGTCCAGGAGGTTGCGCGGAGATTCAAGGACAAGCCCGTTTTTCCCGCCGTGAACACCAAATTCATGGGGGCGTCGGAACGGCAGGGCGTTTGGGTCGAAAGATGCCAGGGCTGCGGAGACTGTCTTTTGGGGGTAACCGGTGGCATCTGCCCCATCGCCAGGTGCTCCAAGCATCTGATGAACGGCCCTTGCGGCGGCTCCACCAACGGCAAGTGCGAAATCAGCCCCGATGTCGATTGCGTCTGGCAACTGATCTGGGACAGGCTCAAGGCGTTGGGAGTGGAAAAGCGATTCGAAGACATCGTGCCGGCCAAGGATTGGCGAACAGCCGGCGGCGGCGGACCACGAAAGATTATAAGAGAGGATTTGGCAGCATGAAAACCGAAAGCGTATTGGAAAAAGTTTTAGCGGCGGGTCATCTGGCGGTTACTTCGGAATGCGGCCCTCCCAGGGGGACCAGCGCGGAAAAAATCAAGGAAAAGGGCGAATTGCTCAAGGGAATCGTCGATGCCGTAAACGTCACCGACAACCAGACTGCCATGGTGCGCCTGTCCAGCTTCGCGGCCTGCGTTCATTTGAAACAGGCGGGATTGAATCCCGTGCTGCAAATGGTCACCCGGGACAGAAACCGTCTTGCCATGCAAGCCGATCTTCTAGGAGCATATTCCCACGGCATCGATACCATGCTCTGTTTGTCCGGGGACCATCCCCACTTTGGCGACCATCCCATGGCGGCCAACGTTCACGATATCGATTCCGTTCAGTTCGTCCAGATGGTCAGGAAAATGCGCGACGAAGGAAAATTCCAGGGCGGCGCGGACATCGAGGACCCTCCGAAATTCTTCATAGGCGCCGCCGCCAACCCCTTCGCGGACCCGTTCGAACTTCGCGTGGCAAGACTGGCAAAGAAATGCGCGGCCGGCGTCGATTTCATCCAGACGCAATGCATTTACAACCTGGACAAGTTCGAACGCTGGATGGAAGGGGTGCGCGACAGGGGGCTCCATGAAAAATGCTACATACTGGCCGGTATCACGCCCATGAAGTCCGCGGGCATGGCCCGGTACATGAAAAACAAGGTTCCGGGCATGGACGTTCCCGACGAGGTAGTCAAACGGATGGCCGGCGTGCCCAAGGAAAAGCAGCCGGAAGAGGGGATCGACATCTGCGTGGAAAGCATCCAGCGCCTGAAGGAAGTAAAAGGCGTGGCCGGGTTCCATATCATGGCCATCGAGTGGGAAAACAAAGTCCCGGAGATCGTGGAAAGAGCAGGGCTCCTTCCCAGGCCTTCGGTGGCGTAGCCTTCGAAAAAAACAAATATCGAATCCAACATTTTGTAAAAGGAGAAGCAGAATGAACGACAAGCAATTGATAATGGTCGTGGACGACGACCCGGACTTGGTGGAATCGGTTTCCATGAAACTGGAAAGCAACAACTTCTCGGTGGTCAAAGCATACGACGGGATCGAGGCGTGGGACAAAATCAAGGAGGAACGTCCGGCCCTGATTATCCTCGATGTCATGATGCCCAGGAAAAACGGGTACGAACTCTGCGACGAGTTGAAAAAGTCGGGCGAGTACAAGGATATCATCGTGGTCCTGCTCACCGCCGTGGCCGATTCGGTCACCTCGACCAACTACACCCACATGGACGGCAAAACGACTATGGCCGACGATTACATTCCCAAGCCCATCGATTTGGACAAGCTCATGGATATCGTCAAGGACAATCTGGAGTAGCCTCGGGATAATCCTGGAGTATTCCCTGAGTACTCCAGGCTGTTTCGACCGACGATTCTCCCGATGTCGCGGGAAGGCGCGCGAGAACGCAGGGACTGCCGAAAAGACTTGACAATGTCTTTGCGTTCTCGGTGTCCTTGAGCTTAAATGCAAATAAAAGCCTGTCCCCGCAACCGACGGCACCGAATCAACGAATAACCAACACCGAATAACTTATAACTAATAACCAATCACCGAATTGGCGGTTACCAATGGCCGAAAATTGCCCAAACCCCAAAGCCGACATACATATCAGCGGTATCAAGCTTAGCAACGAACTGGTCCAGTTCAACTGGGTAAAACACACGAGCGAGACCGTTGCCGGTTCCGATTTTTTTCGCCTGCTGGCGGAAAACCGGGTCAACATTTCGTTTCTTTGCACCGGAACCCTTGAAGAGGGGAAAATCAGTTGCTGCTGCGTGGAAACCGAATATTTCGATCTGGTAAAAAAATTGCTCGAACAAGCTGCGGACATGCGACAAGACATTGAAATCTTACCTCATGTAGGAACGTTGACACTCTACCCCCACCGTTGTAACCTGAAGCTGCTCGGACTGGTCATGTCCGAATTGGGCAAAGCCGGGATTCCCGTTTACGCGATAGGGACATCCATATCGGCTTTGACATTGAGTACGGACTATAGGCTTTTGAACCGCGCCGTGGACATTTTGGGCGAGGTGATGAACCTTCCGCCGAATCATGCCCCGTTTCGCCCGGAGTTCAGGATCAAACAGTTATAAGTCGCACGGGGAGTACGAAAATCACGGAGAAGCAAAAAACCAGGAAAAGAGGAATCAAATTGGAAATCATTGCGGTCTATTGGGAACCGATCATTAAAACATACGGTTTTTCGGTAAAGACCGGTTTGTCCCTAGTGAAGCTCTCGTTTCCGGCGGACCAGGCGACGACCCTGGGCGCCAAGATTCGGGAATTGGACAACGCCGGGGTAGGAGGCGGTTTTACCATGGTTGTCGGCCATCTCTTCGACGGCAGGCAAATGCGGCTGAGCCTTCTCTTAGAAGGCTGCACGAGCGATCTGATCGATTCCATGACTGAAAAATTGCTGAAAAAGGAACCTTCGGTCTCGCTACAGATACAAATCCCCGTCGAGTTGATCTATTTCCAGGGCCCCATTACGGGGACCGCTACGGCATAGCCGACGCGGCTTTTTCCCCTCTTGTCGAAAACGGGCTCTCCATTCTGGCTTCGGGTTGTTCGGGAGCCAGCATATTCATTGTCGTAGCCGAAAACAATGCCGCGACAGCGGTCACGCTTCTGTCGGAGAAATTCGCAGTGCCTCGATGGCGGAAGGACCCATGATGAAACCCGAGATGCTAAAAGAAGCCGACTGGCGTATCAGAGTTTTCGATTCCCTGCCTTATCCCACCCTTATTTTGCGTCCCGACAGGGAAGTTGTTTCCGCCAATCAAATTTTCCTCGACAACACCGGTTTGTCTCGCGATCAAGTAGTAGGCAAAACCTGCAAGGAACTTTTCGGCCGTTACTTTCAAAACGAGCGGTTTTCCTGCTCCGACGACAATTGCCCGCTTTTCATCCTGTTAAAAGACGGCAAAAGCCGCTCCGTGCTTAGGAAAATCATTGCGGAAAACGGAGAAATCTGCTGGGAAGACCGCCTTTTTTCACCGATAACGGACAAGGACGGCAATATCCTCTACGTAATGGAAAGCGTCCGGGACATTACCCGTTTCAAAAACATGGAAATGGAACTCAGCGGTACCCGGGAATTGATCGCCAAGGTCATTCAGAGTTCCCCCAGCGCGATCGTCGCCGCCGACCGGGAAGAAAGGAAAGTAATCCTGATGAATCAGGCCGCCATCGATCTTTTCGGCTATTCTTTCGACGACTCCCAAGAGGTCAATATCGAGGATTTCTATCCCAAGGGCGTCGCCAGGGAAATCCTGGCTAAACTTCGGGATGAAAACTACGGGGAAAAAGGAAAGCTTCCCATAACCAAAGTCAGCATCGTCAGGAAAACGGGGGAGGAAATTCCCGCTGAAATGACCGCCGCGATTATCTACGAGGGCGACCGTGAAGTTGCCTCCATGGGAATCTTTAACGATTTGCGGGAAAAACTGGCCATTGAAAAGAAGCTCCAGGAAGCCCAGGCGCAGGTCGTACAGTCGGAGAAGCTGGCCTCTTTGGGCCGGCTGGCGGCGGGCGTCGCTCATGAAATCAACAACCCGTTGACGGGCATCCTTCTCTACGGCAACATGATGATGGAAAAACTGGAGAAGGGCCATGCTCTGAAAGAAAATATAGAGTACATCCTGGAAGACGCCAACCGTTGCATGGATATCGTGAAAAATCTCTTGGCCTACAGCAGGCAGAAACCGTTGTCCCAGGAACGGTTCGAATTGAACTCCCTGGTGGAGGGGAGCCTGTCCCTGATCCGGGACCGGAAATTTTTAATGAATATAAAACTGGTCAGAGAGCTTGCGGACTACCCGATTCCGATCGTCGCCGATAAAAACCAGCTGAACCAGGCAGTCATCAACCTTATCATGAACGCCTTGGACGCGATGGAAAACCAAGGCGAGCTTACATTCCGCACCTACCTGGATAAAACCGGCGCTATCGCCTGCCTCGAGGTCCAGGATACCGGCACCGGAATTTCGCCCGAACTGGTACCCAAAATTTTCGACCCGTTCTTTACTACAAAATCGCCCGGAATGGGCACCGGCCTTGGATTGAGCACGACCTATGGCATTGTCAAGAAAAACAACGGGCGGGTTTCCGTCAAGGAAACCGGCCCGGAGGGGACCACCTTTCTTCTGGAACTCCCGGAAGGCGGCGAAACTTGCGAATCGATCAGGTGATCGGACCTGATGGACAAACCACCGACGAACGGCTCGTCGAGCCCGACCCGGGGAAAGGCATTTATGGAAAATATTCGGCTACTGATGGTCGACGATGAAACCGATTTTTTGCAACCGATTTCCAAAAGGATGAAAAAAAGGGGAATAATCCCCGAGTTGGCCAATAGCGGGGAACAATGCCTCGCAATATTGGAAAGAAAACCGGTCGAGGTCGTTGTGAGCGACATAAAAATGCCCGGGATGGACGGTTTTCGATTGCTGAAAACGATCAAGGAAAAATTCCCGCACATCGAAGTGATTCTGTTGACCGGTCAGGGATCGATACAGGACGGGGTGGAAGGTATCAAGGCGGGCGCTTTCGACTACCTTACAAAGCCGATAGAATTCCAAGAGCTTTTGGAAAAGATTCGTCAGGCGTACGACAAAATTCTAACGAAACGAAAAAAAGAAAAAGAGGCCGAACTCAGGATCGTTCAGCTGCAGGAAGATCTGTCGCGGAGAATGCAATCGGAGAAGCTGGACGCCCTTGGACGGCTTGCCGCCGGCGTGGCGCATGAAATCAACAATCCGCTGACGGGCATCCTGCTTTACTGCAACATGATCCTGGAAAAACTGGAAAAGAATCATCCCCTCGAGCAAAATATCAAATACGTGATCGAAGACGCCAACCGATGCAAAGAGATCGTAAAAAACCTCCTGGCCTGTTGCCGACGGAAAAGTCATTCGATGGAACGGTTCGAGCTGAACGATCTCGTAATAGAAAGCCTCCGCTCTATCGAGGATCAAGGTTTTTTCCTGCAAATCGCCGTGTCGAAGGAACTGGCCGAATACTCGATTCCGGTTCGCGGGGATAAAAACCAACTCGCGCAGGCCGTCGTCAATTTGATCACGAACGCGGTGGATGCGATGGAAAACAAGGGAAAGATCACTTTTCGAACATATCGCGACAATACGAGCGGGATGGCGTGCCTGGAAGTCGAAGATACCGGCGCCGGAATTTCTACGGACCGGATCTCGAAAGTTTTCGATCCGTTCTTCACAACAAAGATTCCGGGAAAGGGGACCGGCCTCGGATTAAGCGCGGTCCACGGCATCGTGAAAGAGAACAACGGGCGTATTTCAGTCAAGGAGACCGGCCACAAAGGAACTGTCTTTCTTCTCGAACTCCCGGAAAGGTATGTTAACAACGACGATTTAATCGGTTGAATGGAAACAATATTATGATGACAAGCTGTTTATCCACTGAAAATTCATATGTCCCGAGAATCCTCGTCATCGACGACGAAAAGAGAATTCGAGACGCCTGCAACATAGTGCTGACCGAGGAAGGATTCGAAGTGGCGACATCGGGCGACGGGGAAGAGGGACTCCGGAAGATAGAGGCGGAACATTTCGACATTATTCTCCTGGATTTGATGCTGCCGGGATTGTCCGGGTTCGATGTCCTTGCCAGGGTTCATTCCCTTCACCCGGATACCGTGGTAATCATAATTACCGGATACGCGACCCTGGAGCATTCGATAGAGGCGATGAAAAAAGGGGCTTTCGATTTCATCCCCAAACCTTTTACCCCCGAACAACTGCGCGTCCTTGTGTCCAAGGCGATCAAGCACACTCGCGCCTTGCAGGACATAGCCGACGCAAGGTCGCGGCTTCGGGGAATGGTCAACCGGCTCTCCGACGGCGTCATGACCACCGACAACCAAAAGCGGGTGGTACTCGCAAATCCCGCCTTTTTGCATATGATCGGACACCACGGCAAAAGCGTGATCGGATGGGATCTCGAGCAGGTGATTTCCTACCGGCCGCTGATAGAAATGATCGAACGGACCCAGGCCCTTCCATCGGACCAGTTCCAGGAATCGGTCCTGGAACTGGACGGCGAAAAGAACGACGACCGTGTGATCGTCGCCAGATGCACCCCCTTCAGGAACCGGGTCGGGTTGAATATCGGCGTCATTACTCTCTTGCAAGATATCACCGCCATGAAAAAAATGGACCAGATGAAATCCGATTTCGTTTCCCTGGTATCCCATGAAATCCGCAGCCCGATGAATTCGATTCTCATGCAGATAAAAGTGATCCTGGACGGCCTGGCCGGCGACATTACCGAAAAGCAGCGTGAAATCCCCACGCGGACCTCGGGGAAAATACAAAGCCTGATCGACATGGCTTCCGAACTGCTGGATCTTGCCCGCATCGAATCGGGATTGATCGTCCAGGAAAAGGAAAAGATTGACATGGCCGAACTGGTCGCGGACCAGGTGGCATTCCACCGGTCGGCGGCCCAAAAAGCGGGCTGCCCCATACATGCGCTACTTCCCGACGATTGTCTTCCGGTCATGGCCAACCGCCGGAACATGGAAGAAGTCCTGTCCAACCTGATCGGCAATGCGGTCAAATACTCGCCCCAAGGCGGTGAAATCGCCGTCTTCGCGGAAAAGGAAGGGGATTATATCGTCATCGGCGTAAAAGATAACGGACTGGGGATATCAGACGAAGATTTGGAAAGAATTTTCACCCGGTTTTTTAGAATAAAGTCGGAAGAAACCCGCTTCATCCACGGCACCGGCCTGGGTCTTTCCATCGTGGCAAGCATCCTGGAAGCCCATCACGGAAAAATCCGGGTCGAAAGCCGCCCCGATCACGGCAGCACGTTTTATGTCTACCTGCCCATGAGCGAATCCTGACGAGGACGGGCGCAGCGCGAATTGGGCTGGAACCGGAACACGATCATCAAGGGCGAAAGGGAACTGGCGGGCGGTTTTCTTCGCATCGACAATTTTTCGGGCAGAGGGATGAAACCCGCGGAGAACCGGTTGCGGAATCTTCCGGCCGACACAAGATCGGTCGCCGATCCCGAAAGCCAGGCCGAGCGGACGTTTCGCACGGACCGGACTCCTGTCCGCCGACCGGGGGCAAATTTCGATGCGAACCGATAGACGAAAGCCGTTTCGGACCGTCCCCCGATTGGCAACGCCGACGACGGACCGGAAAAGCAGCGACGTCCGCGCGCGGTTTCCAAAGCACGTCGCGGGGTTCGCGCAAGCTCTTCTGCGTAGCGATACGCTACTTTGGGTGTAGCCATCGGCTACGCCCCCTCAACCCGCTGAATTTACAACCTATTGCAGCCATAAAGCCGTTTTTTTGCCCTTTTCGACGCAGCATTTCGCAACGTGCCGCCACTTTTTTCGGATCGTTTTTTTCAGCCCTTCATGGAAAAACATCCGGCATAAAAGCCATCCCCCCATAACTTGATGCGTCTTCGGCCCGGAATCCCGCGTTTCCAAACTCTGGCACGCGTATTGCTCTTCAAACGAGCGGACATGAACTTTTTTCCGTATGTTTCGACGGGAGAAACGCTGACGACAAAAAACCCTCGGTAACAAACCGTGCGGTTCGGCAAAGGAGGTGTTACCATGAAGACGAAAGACACGAAAAGAAGTCAAAGGGGCCGCGTCGAAGGATTCGAAGTGGCGGAGCGGGAATGCATCTGGATGAAGGCCGGCGTGGTCAATTTCAAGGTCTGCGACAACGCGGGGGACTGCTTCGGTTGTCCTTTCGACAAGAGCATGCGGATCGCCATGGGCAAAAAGGCGCGAGAGACCGGAGAATCGGAGGCGAAGTCCGGTTGGGCGGAAAATCTGGCGAATAATTAAGACGGACCGAACCGTCCGTGCCGCCACTATTTGACCGGCCGGACGACCGCCCCCAAAATCTGTCCGCACAACTACGAATGCCACCACTGCGAATACGACCAGTGGCTCGACGAATGGGACATGTCCCATTCGAGCAAGCCCCCCGACTGCGCCCTGGCGTCGGGGTATCGAATGGCGAAAGGGTACTGCTACCACGAGGGGCACGGATGGGTCCTCTTCGAACACGGAGGGATCGCCCGGGCGGGATTCGACGACTTTCTGGTGCGGCTTTTCGGGACCATGGATTCCATTAGGCTTCCCCGTCTGGGGGAGCGGCTGAAAATTGGCGCCCCCGGATTTTCCTTCGCGGGGAAAGGGTCCGGGGCCGAGGTGTTGTCCCCGGTTTCGGGCAGGGTCCTGGCGGTCAACCACAGGGTCGCGGATTTTCCCGGAATCGCCCACGAAGACCCGTACAAGGACGGCTGGCTCTGCATCGTGGAGCCGGACCTGCCGATGAAGGACATGCGCAGACTTCGCCGCGGAACCGACGGCGTCGCGTGGATGGAGTCCGAAAGCCGAAGACTGCTGGCTCTTCTGGGACCCGAGTACGAAAACCTGTCCTCGACCGGCGCCGAGCCGATCGGGGACGTAGCGGGCAGTTTCCCGGAACTCGGATGGGACCGGCTGGTCAAGGAGTTTCTAAGGACGTGAACGGTCGCAAAGCCTGGCCGTTCAGCCCAGAGCGTCCTTGAGAAAGGCTGTGCAATACCGGCAGAAACGAAACGATATCTTGTCCAACTGTCTCAAGTCGCCGGCGAAGCGCATCAAGCAAATGTCGTCCTCGCAATGGGAAAGGTTGAAAAGGTGGCCCAGTTCGTGAACGGCCACCTTCGCGGCCCTTTCGCAAACCTGGGAAAAAGGGGGACGAATGCCGTCGGTCTCCGTTTCCAGCCGGAACAGGGAAACGACGGCGAACCTCCCCCCTGTTCCGCCTCGCCGAAAACGTGGGTGAATATGGGCACGAACAAGTCCTCCTCCATCACGGCGATCGCCTTTTCGAACCTGCCCGTCTCCAAACTCTCCAGATATTTCAGGACGATTCCGGCGTTGTATTGGCATCGTTTTTCGTCGAAGGCATGGAACGGCTTGGCGACCGGCGCCAGGACTTCGGCGGCCAGCCCGAGGTGGCCGGCGACATGTCCCGCAATGACTTTCGCGACGAATACCGGCGCGTCTCCCACCGGGATCAAACCGATTGTGGTTTCCTTGATCGGCATGTGTTCGTGCAACCCGACCGGGTCGGGGGTTCCCGACCGGGTCGGGGGCTAATTCCGGCTTAAATCGAGCCGCTTGATTTTCTTGTGAAGCGTTACCCGGTGAATATCCAGGATTTCGGCGGCCTTGGTAATGTTCCAGTCGTTTTCCTCTAGAACCTGCCGAATGTAGTGCTTCTCCAACTCGACCAGCGACATTTTTCTCCCCAAATCCCCCGGTTCGGACCGTATGAAAGCGAAATCCCCGGCATCTAGGGAACGGGATTTGGAAAGGACAACGGCCCTTTCCACGGCGTTTTCCAGCTCCCGGACATTTCCGGGCCAGTCGTATCGTTTCAACAGCTCGAGCGCTTCGTCCGACAGGCGATCCACCCGCTTGGCGGTCTCGTGTCCGAACTTGGCCAGAAAATGGCGGACCAGCAGGGGAATGTCGCTTTTGCGCTCGCGCAGGGGAGGAATGCGAATGGCGACGACATTGATCCGGTAGAAAAAATCCTCTCTGAAACGACGTTCCGCGATCCTTTTCTCCAAGTCCTCCCGGGTGGCGGAAACCAGCCGAAAATCCAAGGATACGGGCTCTCCGCCCCCGATTCTCGTGAGCCGCTTCTCCTCGAGCACCCGAAGCAAATCCACCTGCATCCTTTGCGAGATTTCCCCGATCTCGTCCAGAAACAGCGTGCCCCCGGACACGATTTCCAAAAAGCCTTTCCTCGTCCGGATCGCGCCCGTGAACGCCCCTTTCCGGTGTCCGAACAGCTCGCTTTCCAAAAGCGTTTCGGGAACGGCGCCGCAGTTGATGGCGATGAAAGGATGCGAACTGCGCCTGCTTTTGGCGTGGATCGCCTTGGCCACAAGTTCCTTTCCCGTTCCGGTCTCGCCGGTGAGCAGCACCGAGGAGTCGCTTTCGGCCACCTCGGGAATGAGTTCGAACAGCTCCTCCATGGGCTTGGACCGGCCGATGATGTTGTCGAACCTGGTGACCGTGCTCAGCCGCCCCTTCAGATAATCCAGCTCGCCGGTCAGCTTTTTCTGCTGCGCGATCTTTTCCATGACCAGGTTGAGCTGCTCGGGCTTGAAAGGCTTCAGGAGGTAGTCCGATGCCCCCAGCTTCATGGCCTTCACGGCCGTCTCTATGGAACCGTAGGCCGTGATGATCACCACGAACGTGCCCGGGTATTCCTTTTTTACCTCGCCCAGAAGCTCGATGCCGTCCATGCCGGGCATCTTGATGTCCACGAACAGGAGGTCGAAGGGAAATTCTCCGAGCTTTTTCAGGGCCTCGGGCCCCGAAGGCGCGGTTTCCACCCTGTAGCCCGCCTTTTGGAACCAGTGGGAAAAGGATTCGCGGATGATCAGTTCGTCGTCTACGACCATAATGCTCATTTCAGGATTCATGCGTTTTGCCTCCCCTGTGTTTCGGCTACTGGATCGGCAAGGCGACGGTGAAAGCCGCGCCTTTTCCCGGCTTGCTTTCGACCGCGACGTTGCCGCCGTGGTTTTTGACCACGCCGTACACGACGGACAATCCCAGGCCGGTGCCTTCCCCCTCTTTTTTCGTGGTGAAAAACGGATCGAAAATATGATCCAGGTTTCTCTCGGAAATCCCGTAGCCCGTGTCCCGTACCTCGATTCGGGCCAGCTTTTTGCCTCGGACGCGATTCAGGGTCACCGCGAGTTCGCCCCCTTCGGGCATGGCCTCGATGGCGTTGAAAACCAAGTTGAGGAAACATTGCTGAAGATGGTTCGCGTCGCCCCTGACCACCAGCGGGGTCTTCGACAGTTTCTCGGAAAGGCGGATGTCTTGCAGTTCGATCTTGTGACGGGTCAGCACGAGGACCGATTCGACCACGTCGTTGAGCGCCACGTCCCGGAATTCCATGGGCGATTCGCGGGAAAACGAAAGAAGCCCGGAGACGATGTCGCCGCATCGTTCCAGTTCCTTGCACATCAGGGAAAGAAACTTCCTGAACTTTTCCAGATCCTCTCGGCCCGAGAGCCCTTCGTCCACCATGTCGCGCATCAGATGGCCGAAGGTCAGCATGCCCTGGATCGGGTTGTTGATCTCGTGGACGCAACTGGCGACGAGCTTTCCCAGGGATATCATCCGGTCCTCCTGGATCGTCGTTCTCATGTTGGCCTTGAGGTCCTCGATGCGCCTTTTCCACCTGGACGAAATCTCGTCGGTCACGTTTCTGCGAAGCTCGATGATTCTGACGATGTTTCCGTCCGGGTCTTTCAACGGGTAAGTCGCCACGTTGCAATAAACGACGTTTTCCTCGGAAACGGGAAACTCCTGGATGACGAAAGCCGACTCGCCGGTCCGCAGCGTCTCCACCATCGGGCACATGAAATCCTCGCCCTCCCCGGGGCAAGGCGTTTGCAGTCCGCGGGTGACCCTGTAGCAAAGAGAGCCGATGACTTCGGCTTTCGATTTTTTAAACTGTTTCAAAAAACCGTCGTTGACGTCGTGGATGGTGAAATCCTTGTTCAAAACCAGGATGGACGCGTTGGTCTGCCGAAACAGCAGGGCGGACGAGACCTTCTCGAAAAACGCTTTCTGCTCGGTCAGAATCTGTTCTTCGTTGAGAGTGATGAAATTCATCAGCCGGATCGCCATGTTTTTTCCGATAATGCCCATGTGTTCGGGGGCTTGCCTGGCGACTTCCGACAGAATTTTCCGGTCGCCCGTCATATCGACGATTGCGTCCAGACCCGGCATCGCGAAAAAATCCCGGTAGTCGCCGGTGACGGGCACGCCCATTTTCCGGGCCAGTTCGCACCGCTCCGGCGCGGGGGCCAGATCGCATATCGCCGCCACTTTGATATTGGAATAGGGAAACGATTCGCTTTTGAGTATTTCGACAAATTTCCGGGTATTTTCTCCGCAGCCGATGACGCCGAAATTGATTCCGTTTTTTCCGGGAAAAGACTCCGGTATTTCCTCGGTCCCCGTCTTTTTCATTGTCGACGCCCTCCTTGTTTTGAAAACACGGATGATCCCCTGAAGTTGTTCTCCTCGTTAGTCATGGAACGTCCTCGCCAGCGTCATCGAAATTCACTCGGTCGTAGATATCGAAAAGGGAGATCCGGATTTCGAAATCCGAAAGAAACAGGGAGTCTTCCGAACTGGAGCATTCCCGCAACGTCCACAGGCCCGGACCTTCCTTTCGAAAGTGCTCGACGAACGGGGAATACTGGTCTGCGGCGACGAAATCC
>CAZNTU010000091.1:0-21305 GCA_964575975.1 uncultured Desulfobacteraceae bacterium | reverse complement strand
CGAAAGGACGTCCCTTGTAGAATTTCCCGATGCGCTCCCGAATTTCGCGCGCGTCGAGCCTTTCGTTCAGCGACGCGTAGATCGTCGTCTCCATCCCCCTTGTCATGGGAACCAAGTGCGGGACGAACGTGATATGGACCGGTTTCCCGGCCTCCCTGCTCAACACCTCGTCCATTTCGGGATTGTGCCTGTGGGAGGCCGTTTTGTAGGCCTTGAACGACTCGTTGACCTCGCAGTGATGCACCGTCAACGACGGAGAACGCCCCGCCCCGCTCACGCCCGATTTGGAATCCACCACGATGGTCCTCTCGTCGATTATTCCCTCCTTGATCACAGGGACGAGCGGAAGCAGCGTCGATGTCGGATAGCATCCGGGATTGCCGATGATGTCGGCCGACTTGATCCTGTCCCGATATACCTCGGACAGTCCGTACACGGATTTTTCCAGCAATTTCCGGCAGGTGTGGGGCTGGTAGTGGGATTCGTAGAGAGAGACGTCCGAAAACCGGAAGTCGGCCGAAAGGTCCACGACCCGCTTTCCGGCCTTTACCAGTTCGGGGACGATTTCCATGGGGAGTTTGTGGGGAAGCGCCGTGAAAATCACATCTGCGCGCTCGGCCGCCGCGCCGGCGGAAAATTCCTCGCACACGGTCTCCACGACGCCCGCCATGGACGGGAAAACCTCGGAAAACTTCCTCCCCGCATGCTGGCGAGAAGTCAGCATGCCAAGCTCGACCTTGGGATGTCCGGCCAAAATTCTAACGAGTTCCGCCCCGGCGTATCCGGTGGCGCCCACAACCGCGACGCGGGTCATAATCCCTCCAAAAAAGCTTTTTCCTGGTTGTACGCAAAAAGTTTCGTTCAATTCGACCAAAATGTTGCAACAGGATGCTTAACAAAGCTTGCGGGTATTTTCAAGGATATTGTGGGGACGGGAAAGACTATTTCCGTCGCCTTCAGTCCCCCAGCCATCCGGGGTCGTCGCTGTACGCGATTCCATGCTCCTTGAGGAATTCGACCGCCTCCTCCGTGAAGCCCGACACGGAAAAGACGAACCCGACGAACCTTTCGAGCCCCTCCGCCTCCGCCAGCTCCCGGATTTTCTCGGCGAGCCTTCGCGCCTCATCTCCGGAGAATTTCCTGGCGTCCCGGCTCTTGACCTCCCCGACCACGCTGTACTCCTCCGGCGCGGCCCGGGCGAAGACGTCGATCTGCATGTCGCGCTTTCCCGCAGGAGAGGACTTGTACGACCAAACGCTCTCGAAGTCCGCGAACCCGAAGTCCCCCGGCAGGTTGCGCGTGATCGACTCGAGGTATTCCCCCTCGCGGAGCGCGTCGCGCCGCAGGCGACGGATGACCAGGTATTCGGCCCAAAGTCCTTTCGCCTGGTTGTACTTGCCGAGAAGCCTCCTCAGTTCCGCCCGCGACCGTTCGTAGAGTTGCCTGTAGTCCTCCGCGATCTCCCCGGGGTCGAAGGAGTCGATCTCCTTCTGGTACACGCCCCGGAACACCTTGTCGAAAACGTTGTCCGGCACGCCCCGGTAATCGAAGTTGGTGCTCCCCCTTTCGATGACGTCCGCCCGCGCCAGGGCCTTGAGCTTCCTTTCCAGCTCCCGGTCGTCCATGGGAAGCTTCAGGTCGTCGAGAATCTCCTTGCGGGTCGCCTCCCTGTCCCGCCTCTTGCTGAGATACAGGACGATTCGCTTGGCGTGGCGGTCGTTCACCTTCCGGAACGCCGTGTCCACGTATTCCATCCAGGTCCTCTTGATTCCCCCGAGGTCGTCGAGGGTCTCGAACTCCAGAGTCCGCAGGACGCCCTTCTCCGTGTCCAGGCGCTTGTCCGGGCACGGGGACTTGAACAGGGAGCTGACGTAGAAGGGATTTCCCTCGCTGAGGCGCGCCATGAAGAAGGCAGTCTCCTCGGTAATCGGCAATTCGAAGTGCTCGGAATACTTGAACGCCATTTCCACGATCTCGCTTTCGGGCATGTTCTCCAGATACCCCATCTGGAACCTTCCGGGAAGGGCGTTCAAGTCGTTCATCAGCCACCCCACCCAGCTGCCGGACACCAGCAGGGGCGCGTTCTTGTACTCCGCCGTCCTCATGTACCCGGAGGCCATCCGCCTCATTGGATTGGACAGGTCCTGGTCCAGATAGATTTCGCTGTTCAGGAACTGGAACTCGTCCACGATCTGCAGGATGGACTCCCTCCGCGCCCAGGCGAGCTTGTACGGAATCTCCCGGACCGAGTCCCACAGCCGGCCGAAATAGTTCTTTTCGAGAAGCGACGCGACGTGCTCCACGGTCGGCGCAAGATAGTCCAGCCTTTCCCGAAGCACGATCTCCGACGCGGTTCGAAAGTCGATTTCCCGGATCTGGATGTACTCTGGGTTGCGCGTCTTGAACGCAGTGTACTGAAGAACGAAATTCAGAAAGAAATCCGAACAGAACGTCCCGATCCACTGGGGCCCCTCCGTAATCTCGTAGTAGAACGGAACCACCCCGTCGTCCATGTCGAACACGATGTTGTACAGCCTCTGGAGCAGGGCGGTCTTCCCCGTCTTCCGGCGCGACAGAACGGCGCGGCTCATGGAGATCTCCCTCTTGATCCCCTCGGTCCATTTCAGCAGGTCCCTCAGCTGTTTTTCCCGGCCCACGAAAAGGTCCGGGTCGCCGATCTTTTCCTTCAGGTAGGCGTTCATGGATTCGGGTCCTCCAAATCAACCGATTCAACGTTTTTTTATATCCTCGACAAGATCCTTGAGAATGGACACGACGTTCCTGCCTCTTTCCTTCGCGATCCTGTGGGCGTCGTCCACGAGTTGCCTGGCGTGGGCCTGCAACTGCTCCATGGGCGGAGCCTGAACGTTCATCCGCTCGTACCGCCACGCCAGCAGCCGTACGGCCATGTTTTCCTCCTGCTTTCTGAAAAAACCCATCGTTTCCTCCCTAATTTATCCTCCCGTTTCCGAATCGTCTCGTCTCCCGTCTCTTTCCCGCGCTCCGCGTGGGAACGCATGCCCGGACGCTCCGCGTCCGCGTGCCGCCAAGCCGTGGCCGAATCAAGAACCAAGCCCAAGTTTTCCGACACGGTAAAGCTAATGGATATCCTCGATATTGTAAACACCTTTATATTTCCCTCGAACCCGCGACATTCCCGACATGCCGAGAATAACGAAAACTAACATCGAAAACCTTTTTTCCCGTGACAATGCCGCGAAAATGTGTTACACGAATCCGAAAATTGGAATGATTAGGACAGTACAGGAGAAAGAATGATTTACCCCGTAAAGACAACGCATTTTGCATACGCAGCGCGCATCGCCGCGGCGGCGGCCGGAAGGCCCGTTGTCCCGACGGGGTGCGCCAAATAGGGCGAATCCCAAAAAGATCGGGGCCGCGGGCGTGAAAACCCGCGGCCTTCTTAATGCAAGGCCGTGACTGAAACACGGCCTTTTTTATTTCGGGGATACTTAATGAAAAACAACAATAGGAAAGGGAGCTTGTCGTCATGCGCACCAATATCGTCCATATAGGAGCGGGAGAACTTACGTACGAAATTCGCAATATCGTTCGAATTGCCGAAAAGATCAGGGATTACGGCATTCCGGTCAAAATGGAAAACATAGGCGACCCGGTCGCGAAGGGGGAAATCATTCCCGCTTGGATGAAAAAGATCGTTTCGGAACTGGCATTGGAAAACGACTCGTACGGATATTGCCCCACCCAAGGCGTCTTGGAGACCCGCAAGTACCTGGCCCGATTGAACAACCAGAAGGGTGGCGCGCAGATCGCCCCCGACGACATTATTTTTTTCAACGGACTCGGAGACGCCATCACCAAAATCTACAGTTTTCTAAGAAGGACCGCCCGGGTGATCACGCCGTCGCCCACCTACACCACGCACTCGTCGTCGGAGGCCGCGCACGCCGGCGTGGGGCCGGTAACCTATCCGCTGGACCCGCACAACGGCTGGCTTCCAGACATCGTCGAACTGAGAAAAAGAGTCAAGTACAATCCGGCGGTGGCGGGCATTCTTCTGATCAACCCGGACAATCCCACCGGCGCGGTATTCCCGGAATCCACCCTGTCGGACATCGTCGCCATCGCCCGGGATTTCGACCTTTTTATCATAGCGGACGAAATATACCAGAACCTGATCTACAACGGCGCGAAAACCCGTTCCCTTTCCGAGGTGATCGGGGAAGTGCCCGCGATCTGCATGAAAGGCGTTTCCAAGGAACTTCCGTGGCCGGGTTCCCGTTGCGGATGGATCGAGGTCTACAACGGGGACAAGGACCCGACGTTCGCGAGATACATTAAAAGCATCCTGAACGCGAAAATGGTGGAGGTCTGCTCCACCACGCTTCCCCAGACAGCCATCCCGAAGATTTTCGAGCATCCCGAATACCCCGCCTTCCTGAAGAAACGGCAGAAAAGGTACGAAAAATTCTCCAAGATCGCCCACCAATACCTGAGCGAAATCGACGGAGTCATGGTGAACAAACCTTCGGGCGCGTTCTACATGGGCGTCGTTTTCGAGGAAGGAGTGTTGGACGGGAAACAGACGCTTCCGATCCCGAACGGGGAAATCCGGCGGATGGTGGAAGACTTGGTTTCGGCGCCGGGTACCGCCCACGACAAGCGGTTCGTGTACTACCTGCTGGCCTCCACGGGGATATGCGTCGTCCCGCTGACCTCTTTCAGCACGGAGCTTCACGGGTTCCGGATGACCTTGCTCGAGCCGGACGAAAAGCAGTTCAGGGAAAACATGGAAGTCATGGCCAACGCGATCGAAGCGTACGTCGGTTCGTCCAAAATCGAAAAAGGGAATCTTTCCGGAGACGCCCCCGCGCCCGACACGGTAGAGTGGGCCAAGACTCTGAATTAAACCGACCGAAGCGGTTCCTTCGTTTCTTCGCCCTTCGGCATGGATATTGCCGTAGTATGGAAAGGCGAAAAACTCCCTTGTCCCGGTAGCGCCGCCTTCCGCGGCGGCGCCTCGCGCGTCGGAATTTCGGAAAGGACCGGATGCGAAAAAACGATCCTTTCCGACTTGCAGGAGGCTTGGAAAAGAGCGGGCAAAAGCCGGTCCAATCCTCCATTTGTCGAGCCCGGCGTTTCACGCAGAGCACTCGAACATATGGATTCTCAGAGCCAAAGCCATTTCCAGCCGGGTTTCGCTTGAATGCAATGATATGTCGCGCGTAAAAATCGACCTCGTATCCTTCGGTCGTATTGACGTATTCAACTCATTGCGTGTACGAGCCCGGAGCCGATCGTGTCTGTCACGTCCTTCAACAATCATGTTTTTATCTCCCGAAAAAAGAAGGTTTCCGGAACAATTCTTCCAAGCTCCGCCAACCATGGACAGTGGATAGAAAGATCCGTCTTCATCTATTGAACAAATCTCTCGCGTTTTCCGAATTCCAGTATTAGTTTGAATTTGTCGTTGGCAATCGAAAAACAATCGAAATCGGAAAAGCAAAGGAAAATTCATGATCTCAATAATAACGCTTCTGACAATCTTATGCGTTTCCATTCTCATCACTCGTGTCGCGACCGTGGCCTTGACCCATACCGGATTGTCGAAACAATCCGCGCGGTTCCAAGCCAGGTCGGCCTTTACCGGGGTGGGGTTCACTACTACGGAATCGGAAAAGGTGGTCAACCATCCGATTCGGCGGCGAATTCTTCTGCTGCTCATGCTCCTTGGAAACGCCGGAATCGTGACGGCGGTCTCCACCCTTATCCTTTCGTTCGTCGACGTCAACGCTGCTTTGCCTCTAGTTTGGAGAATAGTCCTTTTGATTTCGGGACTCGTTCTTCTGTGGGGCATCGCGGCGAGCAAATGGGTGGAGCACCATTTGTCGAACATTATCAGCAAAATTCTCAAACGCTTTACCGACCTTGATGTCAGCGACTATGCGAGCATGCTGCACTTGGCGGGCGAATACCAAGTGCATGAAATGCAGGTCGAGGACGAAGACTGGCTGGCGAACCGGTCTCTTATGGATTTGGATCTATCCGACGAAGGAATTGTGGTGCTCGGGATAACGCGGATAGATGGAACATACATCGGTGCGCCCGTTGGCTCGACGCTCGTAAAGCCCAATGATACGCTCGTTTTATACGGCCGCTCGACCGCAGTCGAGAAGCTGGACCGGAGAAAGAGGGGGATCGGCGGCGAACTGGACCATATCCGGAGCGTCAAGGAACAACACGAGGTCGAGGAAAAGGAAAAGGAGATCGACCCGGAATCGTAACCAGAAACGGTGGAAAAATCGTAAAAGAGATCCTTATCCTTATGCCCAAGCCCCCGGTCAATTTGATTTCCTCCGCCTTTTTCTCGACTTCTTCCCGCGCGCGAACCGGCGCGGAAGCGCCCTCGCCAGTTCGCGGTAAACTTCCGGACCCACCTCTCCCCTCCCGTAAATCAACTTCGTCCAGATGCGCGCCTCGTTTTCCTCGGCGATTTCCATGACGCATTCGACATCGAAGCGGCTCTGCGGAAAAGCGGGTTTCGAAGGCGGTTCGAACCGAATCTTCATGCCGGCCAGGCGTTTGAAAACGTCCGGACCGTGCCGGTCGTACCAAAGAAGCGTGTGCGCCGTCGAAAGCGCCCCCGCCCAGGGATAGTCCCGGAGTCGCCATTTGTCCGACAATTCGTCGATTAGTCGGTCGATATCCTCTCGCTCCTCGTCGCTTTTGGATTCCTTCGTCTCCTCGTAGAACAGGCCGCTTTTCAACTGGTCTCCCTTCAACGAGCGGACGTTTTCCAGACCGTACTTTTCGGGATAACGAGCGACGAGAGAGCCGGCGCAAAGTCCGAAACGGCCGCAGATGAAAAGCGCCAGGTGCTTTCGCATCCCGTGGATGAAATCCAAGGTCGCCCGGGCCTCCTCGGCGGTTTCGGTGGGAAAGTCGGTAAAGCACATGGCCTCGGCCGCGATGCCGGCGTCGAAGAGATTCTTTATCGCCTCCCGCATGGTTTCGATCCCGATTCCCTTGTCGATCAGTTTCAGCACGCGGGGGGCGGCCGATTCGATTCCAAGAGAGAGCGCCAGCGCGCCTCCTTCGGCCAGCTCGCGGCAGAATTCCGGAGCAAGCGCCGCTTCCGGGCGCATGTCCGAGCCCCACTTGATTTCGATTCGTTCTTCCCGCAACGCGCGGGACACCCTCCCCGCCGTCTTCGGGTCGAAAGCGTCCTGGGAGAGATAAAACAGCCGGCAGTTCCATTGTTCCTTCAATTGCTTCAAATGGGACGCTATCCGATCAACCGGCCGTCTTCTGTAGGTCGCGGCGCCTTTTTCCCCAAGCCCGTACTGGCAGAACGCGCATTTTCCCCAATAGCATCCCCTGGTGGCGTCGTAGGGAAGCACGGGTTCCGGGGAGAAGTATTTTTCGAGCGGGAGCCCGTCGAAATCGGGGGGAGGGAATTCCGTCAAATCGGAGGCGGTATCCCCGTAGACGATCTTCGGGGGCTCTCCTCCGCTTTCCACTGTCCGGACTATATCGAGCAGGGCCTTTTCGCCCTCGTACAACACGGCGGAGTGAAAAGGCCCCAGCACTTGCGGCTTGGTTTCCGCATCCAGCCGGGCAAGCATTTGGGTAAGCGCGGGCCCCCCCGCGACAATGCGAACTTGGGGCAATTTTCCGGCGATTTGGTACGCGAGCGAGAAACCGGGCTGAACCTGTCCGGGAAAAGCCATGGAGACGCCCACGATATCCGACCCGGACGAAACTATCAGGTCGCAGAGGTCGTTGGCGAAGTATTCGTGGAACGGGTTGTTCTCCGGACGGGCGTCCTTCCTGATCTGTTCCGGCGACAGAAGCGAAAAAGGGGTGCGGTACCGAGTGAAATCCATTTCCAGCCGCCCGAACGCCGCACTGATTATTCGGAGACCGGCCTCGACCGCGAAGACTGCCTTTTCGTATTCTAAAGGATCGAAAAACGATTTTCCGGTATTGTCCCTTAGAACGGCGACCGCCTCGTCGATATGGTCAGGGACCCATTCGACCAGGGCGTCCAATTCCCGCAAGCGACCCAACAGAAGCTGCTCTTCGTGGCCCAAGGATTTTTTTCGCTCAAGATCGTTCAATCGCCGAACCACGGAGTCGGCCGCGCTTTTCAACGAGGATTTGCGAAGCAGGCGGTCGTAGGCTTCGACGTTGGCGTCGATGGGCGTCGTTTCGACGCCTTCCTTGCGCAAAACGGCGGTCAGAAGAGGGACCGATATGTAGGGCGCGGTGGGATCGCACGTGGGAGGATAGATCAGGGCGACGTTCATGATTGTTTTTCATTGTATATTGCTATTGTTCAAATAATCTTCGACAACAGTTTTCGCCCCAACAACCCAGTTGCATATCAGGATTCTGATTTCCTCCTCGAGTTGGTCGCAACATTCGATCAAACGGCAACGATCAAACAATAATCCTGTTTCTACGCAAGTGCTGTTCCATTGACTCCGAACCACTGATTCGGAAACGCAAAACGCACGAATCGGAGCAACTAGAAAAGGCTTGCTGAGCCATTTCTTTTGGAAAATTTCAGGCGACAACTCTTTCGTTTTGTCTCTCCAACTGGTACCTGTCTTGGACTGGGCGAATATAATAAGTTGTCCTGGTGATCGGTTGACAAAGGGAAGCCATGCGACTACATCCAATTTGTCGTCCTGTGCATGAACAGGAACATCGTTTCCGTCTATATTGGAGTATACGGAAGGTTCTTTAAGAGCTTTGCAAAGTTGTTCTATTCTGTCTTTAAAAATCCCTCCCGAAGACGTTCCGAAAACCTCCGACCGGCAACGTTTTCCCAAATATTTGCGCAAAGCGGCGGCACTGACTTTTTCCATAGCCAATGCCCCGTCGATAGTGGCTTGCACCTTTTCTTTCCTCATGTTCAATCTTGTCGCCACAAGCAGATACAAGTAAACGAGCATAGGGTCGGTCTGTTCGATATTCGGGAGCCTCCTCAATATCGTTCCGGTTTTGTCAAGACCGAATGGATACCCGCCATTGCATGCATCTTGACGGAACTCCATTTCAATCAGGGTCTCGTCCATCAGATTGCCGTTTTTTTCGTCCGCGTCCTTGCAACCTTCGTATCCCTCGCCATCGTCGTCAAGGTTATCGTCCATGATATTCAGAAAACTCATCATTTCCCGTCGAGATATACGTCCACGAATCCAGCAAAGCAACTCCATGTAGTCCGCCAGTTCCGAAATCTCCGCTTTCGGTGTCGGCTTGCCAGGCAGCTTGAACATCGACTTATTCCTCCGTCAACCGAACCTTCCTTTCAGGATTTCGCATGCGATCCATTTCCTCGTATATTGAATCGGCAATAGTCGCAACGGAACCCGCTGTCCGCAGCAAGCCTTCGGAACCGTCGTACCCCGTGGCGAGATTGGCTTTGGCTCGGGTCAGTTCGCGTTTGGCCCTAAGAAGAGCTTCCTCGAAAACAGCGATCGGTGGACGACTTATCTCGAATGCGGTTTCAATGTTTGAACCGTCTCTCAGCGCGGCAATCGCTTCGGGGTTTTTTAAAACCTCGTTCAATTGACTGAGATGAGGATTTTGGGTTTCAACGACAGGCGGCTTTTTTTCTTTTTTACTGCCATAGAGCCAAACGCAAAATTCCCCGAGTTGCCGCATTTTTTCCGCCGGAACAGGATTGACGGTCTCCTCTGTTTCCTGCCGCAAAGACAAAAATTCGCGGATTCCATCGTAATCCAATCCCGTGTACAAATGCGAGAACGCCAAGCGTTGACGATAACGGTCCTCCCGATCGTAAACGCCCTCTCGTTCGGCTTGTTCGATCACCATCAATCCTCGATAGAGACGTTGCACCGTCCGATGCGTATCCCCAATTTGTCTGGCGATATCGGACAAAGAGATACCATATGTGTTGCGTACATCCGAAATATATCTGGCTTTTGCATAACTGGTCCACTTGGCCGGTCCATTTACATGCTTAAACCCAAGATACTGCCAAGCGTCCTTTCTTTCCGATACAGTCACAGGCAGTTCTTGAAGCGAGGCTTTGACGTCCCCCGAAATCTCCGGTATCTCCCACCCAGCTTGCCGAAGTTCCGGGTGCAACAGGACCTTGACTGCCGCAAGTCTTCTGTTGCCTTCGATTACAATATTCTTTTGATCTTCGACCGCCACGATCAGCCTCTCGTGACTGAAAAAACCGCTGGCCGAAATAGACATGACCAACTCGCGCACATCCATTGCATCCCAAAGAATTTCAATTATTTCATTCTCGGATTCCGCCTTGGAAATCCCATATTCCGCCATGCGGGGGTTCTTGCGATCGAAATGCAATTCTTCCGGCCTAATCATTTTTTGCCCGTTGTTCATCTCATCCTCCTTGAACTGCGGGTTTAAGCAAATGTTCACTCGAGCCGTAACGGCATACCGTTGGCAACGCTACAGTGCAAGGCGCGATGATCAACTCGCAAGCGTTTCGTTTTTCTTGGAGCGTATAACGGATAGGAAGCAATACCTGCCTGCAATTTCCATATAGCGTACGTACCAACTCGTTGTCGTCGTACGAAACGATCCATTTTAATACCTGTTGGCGCAATAGATACCTTGATAACGAGGCATGATCCGTCTTCTCGTACGCATTCAGGTAAAGACGCTGTCCTTTCTTCACGTAAGGCGGATCAAGATATATGAAGACGTTGGCTCGTCCAATTCCATGCGGCAATTTTTCCGACAGGAATCGAATTGCATCCATTCCGAAAACATGTATTCTTTCGCGCAATTTCCCTATGTGCAAAATTTTTTCCGCAAGCGCTTCGCGATTGAACCGAACGTCCAACCGCCATTTGCCGTCTTGCTTATAGCCGCCAATAGGCCCTGCTCCGCTCAAAACCCCGCTTCGATTGCAGCGATTCATGTAGAACGCGGAAAATCCAACATCGAAAATGCCGTGATTGGAAGGGTTATCGCAAACAGCCTGTTGTTTTTTCCATTCTTCAATGTTCAGCGGGACATTTAAAATACGATCCGCAAAAATTTCGCTGTGCGCAAGTACCGATTGCCAAAAGGCATATACCCTGGCGTCCGCATCGTTTATCCATATCTCGGAAACCACATTCCCTTGAAGAAGCGCCAACGCCGCGCCCGCGCCACCGGCAAAAGGCTCGTAATAACGACAACCTCGCAAATCGTTCAGATCGACGAGATCTTCCAGAAAACTCGAAATCGCACCTTTGCCTCCCGGATATCGCAATGGACTTAAATGTCTCATTCAAACGCCTTTCTTGGAACATCGATATCGATTATATCATTAAAAACCGCTAATCCATTTATTTCAAAATAGCAATGAATGAACATTATCCAATAAATACGATCTTTTCAATTGAATTCAGGCGATGCCGACAAATCTCTTTGGAGGAATCTTACGTTGGCGCTCCTTCCGATCCTTAGCACACCCGAAATCGGACTATAATATTCGGCAAGAGTGAATGGCTATTATAGTTTTTAATTTTTCAAATTACGATTATTCTGTTTCCTGCTGTAAACCGTTTTTTTTCTCGGCGTTTTGAGCGGCCTGGTCCTGCTTTCTCTTTTTTCTCCGACCGCTTTCTTCTGCTTCTCCTTCAAGGCAACCTTTTTTTCCACGAAAATCCCTTCTCCGGTGAACGGGTCCTTTTCCGTGAAATACATCAGGGTGGAAAAGGTGGAGGGGGTCGGGGTGAAAATCTGGATTTGTTCCGGAAATATCCGCAAGACCCGCGACGCGAATTTTCCGAGGCTTTCCATGTCGGCCTGCGTACAGCCGGGATGCGCCGCCATCAGATAGTAGGTGAGAAACACCTTGGCCCCCTTCCGCCGCTTCGCTCTTTCGAACATGCCGACGAAGTTTTCGAGCACGTCACTTCCCGGCTTTCCCATGAGTCCCAGTACCTTTTCCTCCACGTGTTCGGGCGCGATCTTGAGCTGTCCGGAAACGTGTTCGGACACGAGGTTTTCCAGGTACGCGGTCCCGGCCGTCCTGTCCGCCGCAACAAGATCGTAACGGACGCCGGAGCCGACGAAGACTTTGCGGACGCCTTCGATGTCCTGCAACGCTTTCAACAATTCGATCTGCGAACGATGGTTTACGGGCAGGTGCTTGCATGTTTCGGGAAAGAGGCAGGATTTGTTCTTGCAAGCCCCCCTTTTTTCTTTCAATTCGCACTCGATGCCGTACATGTTCGCGGTGGGGCCGCCGACGTCTGATATGACGCCCTTGAAGTCGGGGTGCGACGGGAAAGTTTTCGCTTCTCTCAAGATGGATTCCTTGCTCCTGGAAACGACGTGCTTTCCCTGGTGGACCGCGATCGCGCAGAAGCGGCATTCGCCGTAGCATCCCCGATGCGTCGTCAGGGAAAAGCCGACGGTGTCTATGGCTTTCACGCGACCTTCCTTTTCATGGCGAGGATGCACCATCCTCGTAAAGGGAAGCTCGTATATCCGGTCGAGTTCCTTGGGCGACGGCGGAGGCTGCGGGGGGTTTTGAACCAGGAAACGAGTGTCCTGCAACTGGAATAGCCTTTTCCCCGTCACGTGATCCGCGTTTTCGTAGAAGGTTTTGAACATCCGGCAAAATTCGTCCTTGCTTCCCGCGACCGCCGCATGGTCCGGAAGCCGTATGTCGGGACCGTCGAAACACGACGGTTTCGAAGGCGGTTCCTTTCCGATGCAACAGATTCCGCGAATCGACTCGACATCGTCGCCCTCGCGCAAAGCCCGCGCCAGTTCCAAAACCGCCCTTTCTCCCATGCCGTAGACTATAAAATCGGCCTTGGCGTCGAAAAGAATGGATCTGCGGACGGAATCGGACCAGGCGTCGTAATGGGAGATTCTTCTCAGACTGGCTTCGATGCCGCCCAGTACCACGGGTTTCGTGTTTTTGAAGAAGCGCCGGATCAAATTGGCGTACACGACGACGGCTCTGTCGGGACGCTTGAGATTCTTTCCGCCGGGGGTCATATCGTCGCTTTTGCGTTTCCTGCCCGAAGCCGTGTAGTTCGCGACCATGGAATCGACGCATCCGCCCGTCACCCCCCAGAACAGCTCGGGCTCGCCCAGGCTCGCGATGTCGTTTTCCTTATCGACGTCCGGCTGGGGAACGATCCCGACCCGATAACCGGCGTCCGCGAGAACCCTGCCGATAACGGCCGCTCCCGAGTACGGCGAATCCAAGTAGGCGTCTCCCGTGACGATTACGACATCCAATCGGTTCCACCCGAGACGTCGCATTTCCTCTTTGGATGTCGGCACGTATTTCAAGGCGCGGTCGGATTTTTTCATAAGTTTTATCTTCCTTTGGACGAACGAGGATAACAATAACAATTCCCACGAAACCGATCAAGCCGTCTATGCTCCAACCAAACAACCGAAAAAGCGTGTCCCTCCATCGAACATGCTTGACAATCCGTTGCGGCTTCAATTATATGAAATCGTTTTTTCGATCATGAAAACGGTTTCGACAAACCTGTTTGACCATTAACCAAAAAGGAGATCGAATGAAAAAAAGCGGTGTTTTGTTGATGACGGCATTGTTTGGGATGTTGCTCGTCATGGTATCGTGCGGCGGCTCCGAAGCCCCCAAGTACACGGAGGGCCAGGAACTCACCCTGAGCGGCAAGATGAAAGTCATCGACAACGACGGAGAGGCCTACGTCTTGGTGACCGATCAGGGCGAGTTCTTCGAACTCAGGAATCCCTTGGAAAAATACAGAACCGAGGGAGTTCCGATCAATGCCAAAGTTAAAATCGTAAAACTGATCACTACGGCTCGAGTCGGACCATCTTGCGAGGTAATAGAATATATTGAATAAGTAGGTTGATTTTTCACGCTGTCGTTTTTTCAAGTCCGAGTGTTTTTTCAGGGCCGGAGGCTGTCGCAGCCTCCGGCCCTTTCATTTCGGAAAGTACAGTTCCCGCAAGGCCTCCACGAACCGATCCTTCGGAAAAATTCAAGTACGGGATCGTCGGAAAACCTTGACAGGCTCCGGAAGACTGCCAAGGATTACCCTATTATCGTGCATCGAAACAACAATAAGGAGAAAGACAATGGACAACGGACTCTTGGATTGCGTCGAAATAAATCCCCGCGCGAAGGCCTCCTTCAGCGTGATTTGGCTCCACGGTTTAGGCGCGGACGGCCACGATTTCGAACCCGTCGTCCCCGAATTGCGCCTGCCGGAAAACATCCCCGTCAGATTCGTGTTTCCCCACGCGCCCGAACGGCGGGTGACCGTAAACGGGGGCATGGTGATGCGGGCGTGGTACGACATCGTCGAGACGAACCTTTCCAGAAACCCGGACATCGAGGGAATCCGCGAATCCGCCAAATTGCTGGAAAACCTCGTTCAAAGAGAGATCGATTCCGGCATGGCGTCCGACAAGATCCTTCTGGCGGGTTTTTCCCAGGGAGGAGCTGTCGTACTGCACATGGCGTTAAGATACGCGAAACCCTTGGCGGGCGCGTTGGCTTTGTCCACGTACTCTCCGACGATAGATTCTTTGAAGGACGAGCGAGCCGAGGCAAACAAAAGCATTCCCATCATGATGGCCCATGGAAAATTCGACCCCGTGATCCCGATTCAACTTGGGCTCGAAGCCCGGCGCAGTCTGAACCAACTGGAGTACCCGGTCCTCTGGCACGATTATCCCATGGAACATCAGGTTTGCATGGAGGAAATCGAGGCGATCGGCGCATGGATGTCCGATATTGTTAAATAGAACAAAATCCCGAAGCCAACAGGCCGAATCGCTTTCAACCATCTAAAAGGCAGGATGCGTCAATGAACGGAAAAACGGTCATTCTCGGGGTCATGGGCGGGGGGGATGCCACCGCCGAGCACGAGCAAGCCGCCTATCTCTTGGGACAACTGGTGGCGAGGCAAGGATGGGTGTTGCTCAACGGGGGAAGAAATTCGGGAATCATGGAGGCGTCGGCCAAGGGTGCTTTCGAATGCGGGGGACTGACCGTGGGTATTTTGCCCGACGACAATCCGGGTAGAGCCTCCAAGTATGTCCGCATTCCCATCCTGACCGGCATGGGAAGTGCCCGCAACTGCATAAACGTCCTTTCCAGCGACGTGGTTGTGGCCTGCCCCGGCGGCGCGGGAACGATTTCGGAAGTCGCTTTGGCGCTGAAAGCCGGCAAAACCGTCGTTCTAATGGGCTTCGACCCGGGCCCGCTGTTCGAATCCTACAAGGAGAAAGGCCGTTTGATCTTTTCGAGAAGCCCGGAAGAGGCGGTCGAGATCGTCAAAGGCATCCTGAAAGTTCCCGGTTCGTGATTCGGGCTTTATTGCCGCCGGATCGAATCGACCCTCAATATGTCCGACTCTTCTTGCGTCAGAGAGCCATCGCCCGTATGGATTCAAGGATTCTATCGGCGGTCCGGCCGTCCCACAGCTCTATTTCGGGCTTGGTCGCGGGCGGGGAGTCCAGGATAGAATCAACCTTGGCCGAGAGTTCCTCGATTCGGCAAAGACGATTGGTTCCTTTCGCAATCGTGACCGGTCGTTCCGTGTTGGGCCGCAGGGTCAGGCACGGAATACCTAGGTAGGAGGTCTCCTCCTGTACTCCTCCCGAGTCGGTGAGCAAAAGGCGGCTTTTGAAAACGAGGTTCATGAAACGGATGTATGGCAACGGATCGGTCAACCGAATTCCCGGAACGCTTTGCAGCGATTCCAACAGCCCGAACGAAGACAAGTTCTTTCGGGTCCTGGGATGCACGGGAAAAACCAGAGGAAGACGCGTCGAGATTTCCAGAAGCCGGTCGCGAATATTTTTCAGTTTTTCCGGCGGGTCCACGTTTGCGGGGCGATGAAGGGTCACGAGTCCGAAAGCGCCGGGGACGACTCCGATTTCGTCGCAAACCTTCTCCCGTTCGATTTTGTCCCGGAGCATTTCCAGAGAGTCGATCATTATGTTGCCGACCCTCTCGATTTTTTCCGCCGCCACGCCCTCCCGCAAAAGGTTCCGGTCTCCGTCCTCGGAAGGCGTCCACAGGATGTCGCACACGGCGTCGGTCACCAATCGGTTGATTTCCTCCGGCATGCTACGGTCAAAGGAACGCAGTCCCGCCTCCAGGTGGGCCGTTTTCACTCCCAGCTTGACGGCCGCCAGAGCGCACGCCATTGTCGAATTGACATCTCCGACAACAATGACGAGATCGGGACGCTCTTCGACAAGCACTTTCTCGTAGGCGATCATTACCTTGCCCGTTTGCTCGGCGTGCGTGCCGCTGCCGACCCCCAGGTAAATATGCGGCGACGGCATCCCCAAGTCGTCGAAAAACGACTGCGACATGTTCTGGTCATAGTGCTGTCCCGTGTGGACGATCACTGCGTCGGCCCAATGCTCCTTCGCCAAAGCATGGTAGAGCGGAGCGATTTTCATGAAATTGGGCCGTGCGGCCGCGATCAAGTGTATTTTGGTTATTTCCATGACACGAGTATCTCCATCGGCTTTGCCGGAATATTCATTTTATCACCAGCTGCGAACCGGTCCTATGTCCACGTGTACAAAATCACGGTACCTTCCGACCCCGCCCTTCTTAAGGCTGCACGCGACGGATTGAAGGTCGCGCAGGCTTACTCCTTGAAGGCAGATGTCGGCAGCCATGCCTTTTAGATGATAACTTCTTTTTGCGACTCCCCTGCTGTTCTGACGCAGCATCCGGTTGTATTGGGGAGACCTGTACCCGGAAAGCAATTCGTAGGATCGTTTTTCCGCGCCCAGTTTTGTCCGGATGACATCCAACAGGACATACAGCTGCGGCGGAATAGGATAGACCTCGTCATTGTAGTGGCATCTAAAAATATGATTCAGCGCTCTTAGGCCCCCTGCATCGGGAGAACCGTCGCGCTTCAGGTAACGGACGTTCAACTCCTCGTTTGTGTGCGCATTCAAAACTTTAAGTCTGCCGGTGCAATATTTCGAGCATGTGTTCGATGATAAAAACTTGCTTAATAGACGATTTGGAGGTTCGGGTATGTTTTTGGAGGAAAACGCTATTTGTGGGAATAATGGAATGGAAGCCAATGCCGCACTTTTGAGAATAAGTTTCATGGCCTCTCTTCTATTCATATACATCTCCTGTCCAAGGTTGGGATCATAAGCTCGAATCTGGATCTAACAGCTGTTTCGGATCGATTTCGCTGTCGGAATAGGATTTAAAATCTGGAAAATTCGAAGCTTGATAATCGGTAATCGGGCTCGTGGTGCAAAGAATAGCGCCAAACGGCGGGGCAAGTTCATGGGATGCGATTCGAGTTCATGTGCGAACGTTCCGGTAAAATAGATATGTGTACAATTAATGCAAGCTTCATCGTTTTGCGGCCACGCCGCAACCACGAATCCCACTACTAAACTCTTGCCCCCGATGGGCTCGAAACCCCGTCTTTTTTTACATTCTTAATTCTGTTTTTCTTCTCCGTTTCGTTTTTCAATGTTAGTTGGACCGCCAATATTTGAAAGCCGCAGGAAAACGGCGCTTCGCGAGTATTCCCTCCAAGGTTTCCCTGTATAAATTAGACATGGTTTTATAGCCTCGAAGCCGGAAAATTTCAACCATTAAATTTATGATAACGCTTCATTTTATAGAGTGGTCGCGAATTGACAACGCTGGTTGGCCGAACGTCACATTTTGTAAATCTTTTCCAAAATCACCTTTGTTATGAGATAGGTGGGTTTTATGCCTTCCTTGCCCATTCCGCCGTAAGCCAGGGTCTGGCCGCTGACCAGGGGATTGTCCGAGGCGTAGTACGCGTACCGAACCTTCACGTTGGGATGGATATGCTTTCTGATCTTGGCGGCGCTGATGGCCTGCTGGTAGTGGCCGCCCTCCATTTCGAGCCCTACGGCTTTCCAGCTGGTCGCCTGGAATTTTTCCAGAACGGCCTTGTTCTGAAGCGACGTGCCCAGCACTGTGACAATGGGTCCTGCGTAAACCTCGGCCTCTCTTTCGAAATCCTCCTTTTTCAAATCGTTGTCGACGGGGTAATTGTGGGCGCTTCCCTCCAGTACATGGGCCTCGGCAAGCATAATGTCGCCTTTTTTTCCCGGGAGAATCCCCGCCTTTCCCATCACGCTTATGGATTTCACGTCGAGAAGTCCCGTCCCGTCGAACTTGTAGGAGGGCGAAAGAAGCTCGTCCATGGCCTCGAACGCCTGAGTCCCGAAAGCGTAGTCCATGACGAGAAGGACGGGGCTTTTCTTTTTTTCGGGAGATATCTTGATGTTCAGGTCCGGGTGCAAAGGCACGGACGCCAGTTTGCGCGAATCTATAATTTGGCAGTCGATATGTGACCCGGACAAATCGACCAGTTCGTGCAGTCCGTTTTCAAACGCGTATTCCTTGATTTCCTCCGCATGTTCCCGCAGTTGAAGAAAAAGGTCGTAAATTGTTCGGCCCGGTTGGAAGTCCGGCTTGTCCTTGATGGCCGCGTAGCCGAAGAGGGTGTTGAGGACGCTGTGCATGTTCGCGCTGACAATATGGAGCGGCCGCTTGTGCAATCCCAACGAAACGAGTGTTTCCTTGACGGCCCGGGACCATTTTTTCCCGTATATCTGGTGGCCTATGATGTCTTTCAGGGAGGGCGTGAAATAGACGATCATCCTTTTTTCCTCGTCTTCCTCCTCTCGCTTGATTCTCGTTCCGAGACTATGGACGATTTTAAACAGTCCGAAATTGCTTTTGCTCTCCTTTCGGCTTTTTTCAAGGTTCAGATAGGTTTCCATCGTTTCCCGATAGGTCCGTCCGAGGATCATGCCCAAGTTCCAGACCGCCTTTTCCAGTTCGGCGGGCGCGAGGCCGCCTTCCTTTTCCAGAGCGTTCTCCAGGGAAAGCCATTGGGGCGTCTTGTTTCCCGCCGAGTCCGTCATCTGTTTTCTGATCTTGAATGATTCTATGCTTAAAAAGGTCAAATGGGTAATCAGGTCGTAGATCTCGCTCAACCCTCTCGTGATGACGAAACAGATTTCGTCTTCGCTGACACGGTAGGAAGCCCGTCTTCGTTTCAGCGGGTAAATTTTCTGGAAGGAGGTCCCTTCCAGTTCCTCCTGGGCGGTGAAAATCAGGCGTCCGCATTCCTCGACGCCTTTCGGGAGACGGTCGATCACGTATTCCAGGCCTTTCAGCTCGACGATGCGGGGGTCGTTCATGGCTCCGTATATTTCCGGACTCAACATTTTCAGGGCTTGGGCCAGCGTTTGTCCCGAAGCTCCCGACGGCCGATAAAAACCTCTCAGCGCCAGTGAATCGGCGATGGTTTTGAAATTTCTGATAGCGACTCTTCCTTTGTGCGCCTGGTCGAACTCTTCCATTCGAAACACCTCTATTCCGTAATTCGATTACTACCTGTTTTCCTTGTCGAAAAGCTTGGTATTTTCCTTCGTCGTCTTCTCATTTTGCGTCAATCTCGCGTTTCGAAGCGCATACGCACTTTCTCGAACCGAACTCCTTCTGTTTTTTTTGGACTTTGCACAAGGCGCACCGGTCGTCGGTACACATCTGGCAAAAATGGCAGTCTTTGCACGGATGTTTTTTACGACGCTCGGGCTCGGTTTCCGGAACGAAGACTTTGCCCTCCAAGCCCGCTATTCTGATAAAAGGCATGGGTGTTCTCCATTGTCGAGAATTCTATGCAAAGAAAAATTTTTTTTTAATCCTATTGTCGAAACCGCCGCCTTGCATTCATTTTTTAAAAAACATATAGAACGCCAGACCTAACAAAACGACCCCGAATATCTGTTTGAAATTGGCCGTGGATACACGTTCCACGAGTCTGGCGCCGATCTGCGCGCCGACTACCCCGCCTATTCCCAGCAGAATCCCGGCCCTGTAATCTACGTTGGCAAGCTTGTTGTGAGCGACGAGCGCGGAGATCGCAATCACCAGAATAGCGAGAAACGAAGTACCCACCGCCTTTTGGGCCGAATAGCCCATGAAGAGAAGCAAGGGGATCATCAAGAACCCGCCGCCCAATCCCGTGAACGCCGCCCCGATTCCCACGAGTATTCCGCTTGCGGCCAGAATCATCATATTCGTATCCAAATTGACCAGCCTTTCATGAGAATTTTAAATATTTGCGACAGAAAAACTCGCTGTCAGTCCTGTTTTTTGTCTTTACCCATTGAATTCCATAAAAATGTTTTCGTTTTTCCCCTCTATTTCGGGCACGTTGTTCTCCCAGTTGAATATCTTGCAGGCATCGCTTCTGTCCGTGGGAAGAGAACAGCCGATAAAGGGCATGATCGGATCTCCAGCGATGGAACTGTAGTTTATCATCATCGCCTCCGATCGGGGCATGGTATCGAACTCGAAAAGGTGCGTGAAGAAAATGGCGCATTTTCCGCCGAAAAAGTCCTTTTTTCCTCTCAGCTTGATTATCTGAGTCTTGAATTTTTCAATGGCTTCCTCGTGGCTGTCCGCCTCCACCAGAAGGTTGAAGCCGCCATGCCTTCTGCTTTGCTCGTCCTCTTCCTGTTGGTTCGTCACATGAAGAAAATTGCCTATGTAAATCATTTTAATGTTTTATCCTCCTGTCGTGTCGGTACGATTCTTTTCAAAAATCTTTTGGATATTATTAAAACCCGGTTGGATTTTCAATGGGGTTTCGAAAATATTATCGTCTTATAAAGGGAAAAGTTTCCCGAATTGGCGAGCGTATCGAATTTATCGAATTTCGCTTTGCGGCGCCCTCCGTTACGAAATTCCTGCCTTTCTGTTCGTTATATAAGGTTCAGATCGTATGTCGCGACGCAAGGACGGATGCTAATGTTCAATACGATATGCTGAAAAGATTCTTCCCATGGAAATTCATCTTCAAAAGAGCCGCGCGTCGGTACGGAATAATCGACCCGGTCAACTTCCTTGCCCGTTTGCGAAGGTTTTCGCAGCCTTCGGAGGTACAGGAACCGATCGAGTTGTTGCGAGCGGGCATTTTGTTTCACGCGCGCGGTCTGATCAATACGAAAGCAATCCAGCACAATTTGGACTGGGTGTGGCCGTACTGGGTGCAAAGGCAGTTCAATCCGAACGACAGTTCCTTCATACCCAGGGCTTTTTCTTTCAGTCACGTGAACCTGACCCATAGAAACTGGACTGCGGTGGGACTTCCGGATCTTCCTCTGTATCCGATCGTCGACCCAAGGGGATTGATCACGCCCCTTTTCGACGGCTGGTCCATCGATTTCTGGATAGTTCCGGAAGAAGGGGATTCTCTGATCCCTTCCAGATTGGATACGGTGGACCAGAAATTATGCAAGGACGGCAATCTGAC
>CAZNTU010000090.1:0-21376 GCA_964575975.1 uncultured Desulfobacteraceae bacterium | reverse complement strand
GGTTTTGGTCCGCGCCGCTCGGACGACGTCGCGGGTCGGTCGCGATCGGGCGTAGGGCGGGTGGGTCGGAACCTCCGCTTTTCTCCCTGCCCCGCGCTCCCTCGGAGCCCGCGCCTTCCGGTGTCCCACGGCGTCCAACCCGCCGTTTCCCTGTCCGCCGCAAACGCCCGGGCGGGAGGCTTCGGGGAGACTCGAAAAGCGGTGGGTTGGACGCCGTGGGACACCGGAAGGCGCGAGTTCCAACGGAATTCGAGGCGGCACGGAAATCCCGGGTTCCGCCCCACTCGCCCCACGTTTCCCCCGACGACGTCGAATTGTGCGGAACAAAAGCCGATGGAGAAAAATCGCCTTTGAACGGGCGATTTTCATCATCCCACTTGACAGCTAATGCATAACAGCTTACCGCTAAAAGCTAATAGCTAAACAATACGAAAAAAACTTGAGAATCATGCTTTTCACGGCCGTGCCGCGCACGTTGAGCGGCGGTGTCGTAAACGTCTGCGTTCATTTGGCCCGGGCGCTTCGCGAACAAGGCTGCGTCGTGCATGAAACATGGGGACGACCTCCCGGACAAGCTTCCGGAAAAGACGAGTTGCCGATTCCGGACAGTCTTTGCAAGGGCTTCCCGGCGGCTGTGGCCTATGCATTCCATTCCTGTCGTTTCGTCGTCGGTCTGTTCCGCCTGCTTCGGCTTCGCCGCCCCCATATTGTAAACCTCCATTTCATCCACGCGCGGATGGCCCAAGTGCTCTTGTTCATGCGACCGTTTCTGAAATTCCGGCTCGTTCTTTCGGCCCACGGGAGCGATATACTTTTGCCGGAGGATGGCGACGGGAAATGGCTGCGTCGAGTCCTGCCCAAGGCGGATGCGGTCGTCGCGGTGACCCCCTCGCTGAAGGAACGGATCGCGAATTTTCCCGGAGTCCAACCAGATCGTGCGATTTTCATTCCCAACGGCATCGATCATTCCTTTTGGGCGGCCGATCCGAACCCCGCGCCGGAACTTCGCGGCCCTACGGTCGTGACGGTCGGACAGCTAAGGCACGTAAAAGGCCAGGACATTCTACTCGAATCGTGGCCCCGCGTTCTGGAGAGCCATCCGGACGCCAGGCTCGCGATTGTCGGCGACGGTCCCGAACGCTGCAATCTGGAGCGGCAGGCGGCCGAACTCCATATCGAACGCTCCGTACGTTTCGAGGGACAGCTGGGGCCCGCGAGGATTCGGGCTATCCTCCAACGGGCGCGCGTTTTTGTCCTGCCTTCCCGAAGCGAGGCCATGCCGCTCGCGTTGCTGGAGGCCATGGCGTGCGGCGTCCCGTCGGTCGCGACACGGGTGGGAGGCGTGCCGGAAATTTTCGAGGACGGGGCCGGCGCATTGGTCGAGCCGGATGACCCCGAGTCGTTGGGCCGCGCGATCGACTTGCTTTTGGAAAGTTCGGGGCTGGCCCGGAGGTTGTCCTCGGCGGGCAGGGAACGGGCTCGGAGGTACTCCGCGGAATCCATGGTCGAATCGTATCGCCGGTTTTTCTCGACTTTGGCGGAAAACGAAGCGAACGGACGCCGCAGTCGCAGATTGCGAATAAAAAGGAAACACTAGTAACGGAACCAAAAGGAATGAAATTTTTCGACGCCGAACACCTAAAATTTTCATCGTCTCATAGGCGAAGAATCGCCCATGTCGTGAACGTTTTCGACGGCCCCCTCACCTCGAGCGCTTTCGTCGCGCAACAGGCTACCCTCGAATCCATGAGGCAGGCCGCGCGATTCGCCCGGGAAAGGGTGGATGTCCGCCTGCTGTCCATCCAGTTGTTGAACGAGACGCCTGTGCGAATTGGGGATTTCGAAAGACTGCCGTATCTGAATCGAACGGTCTTGGATTCGGGAAAGTTTCGGGTGAAACGACCGCTTCCGTTGATTAAGGATATTCTATATCATGCATACGAAGCCTCGGACGATGCCGATTTCCTGGTTTTCACCAATATCGACATCGGCCTCTCCCCCCATTTCTATGTGCTGGTGGACGACCTTGTCGACGCCGGGTACGACGCGTTCAGTATCACTCGCCGGACTCTCGAGCCATCCTTCGGCGCAGTCGCCGATCTCCCGGACGCCTGGGCCGCTGTCGGGGGCGCCCATCCCGGACTTGATTGTTTCGTGTTTCGCAGGTCCGCATTCCCCTGCTTTCGCCTCGGAACCGTCGCCGTCGGAGTTCCCCGCGTAGGCTTGGCTCTATGTGTGAACCTGATCTGCATCGCCGAACGCTTTGAAATTTTCGGAAACCTGCACGCCACGTTCCACTGGGGAAAGGATGCCGGGTGGCGGAGGTCGGATCTGGCCGATTACGTCGAACACAACCAGGCGGAGTTGCGCGCGGTGGTAGACCATTTCCGCCGGGAACCAAAGCTCGTCTCCCATCCGCAGATTGCGATCTGGCTTTATTCCCTCGATCTCCTTCCGGAGGAGTTAAGGAAGGTAGCGGCGTTGCCGGCAAAAATTCCCGCGAATATCCTAAGAAACCTCTATGGGCGGTTCAGGCGGATAGCCTTTGCGACGGGAGCGAAATTCGCAAAAAAGCCCAGCCGCTTGGCATCTCCAAGCCCGAACGTTTCCTGCGTCGTCCCGAAAGTGAAACACGCTTCTGTTCCGAAGCTGAAAAAAATCCTTCCGAGCGACGTATTCCTGATATCCTTTCCTGGCTCTGGCGGATGGCTCCTTGGGATGCTTCTCGCGGAAGCTCTCGCCCCTGGTTCGGCGGAAAAACCGCGATCGTCAGACAAGACAATACACGCCATCGGGACTTGCGACGAGCGGATAAACGACATGAAGCCCCCGCGCCTGATAGCCACCCGCGCCCCGCTGTTCCATCTCGCGCCAAAATCGGTTTATCTGGTCCGGGACCCGCGCATGATCGTTGCGGAAAGGTTTCGTCGTACCCCACCCGGCGACGGACGGACGAATTTCAAAGATTTCCTTCGAAGCGGCGGCGCTCTATGCGTTTCTACCGGCCTCCAAGGCCCCGAAGCCAGTTGCAGTTGGGCTCGACACGTCCGGGGAGCGATCAGGTTCGCAGAAGAGTACCCCGACCGAATTCTCTTTGTTCGGCATGAAGATCTGAGGGCGGACCGCACTGAAGAGCTTCGACGGATCCTCCGCTTTTGCGGCCTGTATCCAGAGTCGGTCGAGAACGCGAACGTCGAGCGACGTCTTTCGAAACCGAATCGACAAACATTGGAATCGGCGTTCGTCCCCTGCGACTGGCGTACCCTTTTCGACAGCCGAGACCTCGAATACCTCCATGCGCAGACCGCCCCTGCGCTCCCTCTTTTAGGCTACGACCAAGAATGGGGCGACACGGCGGAAACGCTCGTTTCAGAAACAGAGGCATCCGCCTGAGAACCCTGCTTTTATCGCCTTTCTACTATCACGCAAACTGCTTAAGGAGTGGGTCATGGACAACGGTTTGTACGCGAAAGAAACCGGATTTCGCGAAAAGGTTTTTGCCTTGGCGGGAGCCGTGGGCGCATGCGATCCCGAAGACACCATCGTCATCGCGGGAACGCCGCGCTCGGGCTCGACTTGGTTGCTGGAGGTTTTGCGGAACATCCAAGGATACAAAGCGCTAAACGAACCGCTTCGCCCCCGCTATACGGGAAACGGCAGCGGATTCGGCCACAGGACATTCATCGGGCCGTCCGACGTCGCGCCCGTCCAGAAAGCCTATTTGAAGAAAGTGTGCGCCGGGCGGTTCGGATTCCGGCACGCCTGGATTTTCCGTTCGGCCACGCCCCCCGGAATTTTGGTCGAGCATGCCACCCGCAGAAAACTGGTGGTCAAATTTTGCAGAATCAACAGGATGCTGCAATGGTTCGCCCGTTCCTTCGAGGTGAAAGGAATAGTTTTCCTGATACGTCACCCCTGCGCCGTCGTAAGTTCCATGCTGGGACACGGCGCGTGGGAAAATGGACTGAAGAAAATAGGGATACCGGACTATCCTCTGGATATCTCCAGTTTGCCGGCTCCGGCGCGCGACTTGTTCGCCCCTCTTCGGGACAGCGTGGAAACCCTCGAGGAGGCTTTGGCGCTGATGTGGTGCATAGACAACTATCTTCCTCTTTTCTACTACGACGAGCACCCGTGGATCATGCTGCCCTACGAAAGAATGGTGACTCGCGGAAAAGAGGAGTTGGAAAGAATCGGATGTTCGTTGGGTTTTTCGATAAACTATGAAATGGTCGAGGCCTTGGAGCGGCCTTCGATCTCCGTCAAGGGAAAATTGGGCAAGGACCCCGGAACGCAACTGACCAAATGGAAGCGCAAACTGACAGGCGGCCAGATCGATAGAATCATGCGACTTGTGGATGCGGCGAACCTTTCGCCTATATACGGCTATGATCCGGAGCCCAATTACGAGGAACTCAATTGTCTGCAAGACCGTCGATACCGATGGTCGTGATTTCACCCGCCACCGATTTGCCTCTCTGCCGGTCTGCCCGGCAATAGTCCGCCATGCCGAACTCGAACATTCGCCGAGTTCGCCCAACCTTTTCAAAATATAGCGTTTTTTCCTCCGACAGTGGCGACGCCCGCCAAACCTAACGTCAAAAGGATGATCGTCGCCGGTTCGGGAATAGGCGTTATCGCGATGCGATCGAACAGCGCATAGCTATCGACAAGAGGATCGGGCGAATTGACCGAACCGAGAGACAACGTATACGTGCCGTCGGCGGGCGCGCTCCATTCCCAATAGGTCCAAGGGCCGTCGGGCCCCCGACCCTCGGAGCATTCGCCGGGCAGGCATCCTGCCGCCAGACTTTCTACGGACTCCCTCCATATCCAATCCCCCCCAATGCGGACGAATGCGTAATCGTTAGGTCCTTCCGCAAAATAGAAATCCCGGGCGTCGAAGGCCGCCCAGCCGGAAACCATATCGCCCGCTCCCAGATGCGTCTCCTGACTGAGTATCGTCGGAAACGAAGACGAGCTGGACGCTGCCCTCTCGCGTCCGCCTGACACTACGGCGATTCGCGCTCCGTCGACCGGCGCGTAGCGACTGCCCAAATCGCTCGCATGCCCCGTCGTCGAAACGACAGATCCAGGAATCGCGCTTGCACAGGAATAATCGGGTTCGAGGATAGAGTCGATTCGCCATCCGTCCAGCCCGTTTTCGAAACTCGGGTTGATCAGCGTGGCATTGGCTAATCCCGACCCGGATAACAGCAAACTTAGGGAAAAAAATATAGATACCGTTATTTTTTTCACGGTTCTCATCTTCGAAATCCCCCCCTAACTTTCGACCTTTTCGTCCCCGCGCATTCCACCCGTGTTGTTTATATCTCCGAACAATCTATAAAGACAAAATTATGTGAGGATATTTTTGCAACACCGTTCTGTCAAAATCTTCTTTTGTCATTTGTTCGGCATTTTCCTGGGAAGCGGAAAAGGTTTTCAAAGCGTTCTCGTAGCCGATTTTATTGATATCAAGAACCTGCTTGACGACAATCTTATAAAGATCGATAGTTTTCAGGGCGATGTCTTTGGCCATTTGGGGAAGAGGATATTTGTCAAAAGCGGACTTTATCATTCCATCCGACTTTTCCTGAAAATCGTTTGCCGCGTTCCAGAGGGTGATATACGCGTCTTTGTTGGCGTCGACAATCAATTTTATAATTTTTTGAGTTTGCATTTTTTCTCCTATCTAAAGCTTCGTTAAAAATAGAATCGGCTCGACATATCGCAACGCAACATATTCTTTATATTAATTTTAAATGTGTCAACCCAATATTTTGATGCATCGCAACTTTTTTTGGGCCCGGCGATGGACGGTCCGGAAAAGGCTATGAAATCAAGGAAAACGACGATTAGGAAATTGTGGAAAAAAGGTGCGGCTTATCGTTAATGGCAAGGTCTTTGCTTCCCTTGAACAGAACGATCCGGAGGCTCATGCTCGCTCGATATATTCCGAGATTGCGTTGGAAATTGATTTTACGATTTTATCCCGATAGCTTTTCGAGTTTAACAGCAATTCTTCGTCTCTGTTGACTATTATCCCACATTCTAGAAGAATCGCCGGCATTTCCGCTTCTTTCAAAACAGACAGGTCGTCGAATTCGTAAATACCTAAATCCTTGGCGAGCAATTTTCTGTTTTCTCCAGGAATTCTTTCGGCATGATGCATAGTGGGCGATATCGATTCTTTCCTTAGTTGATTTCCCAATAATTTCGCGAACTCGAGGCTTTGAGGGAAAAAACGGTTTTTCTTCGATACGAATATCGAATACCCGGAAAAAATATCGCAATAAAAAAATTCTCGGCCATTGTGATTCCACTTTCTCAAATATTGTTTCTGAACGGAATCATGATGCAACGAAATAAATAGATGCGCGTTCTTTTTGTTCGCCCAAATCGTCCTGTCGATCAATTCGACATTTTTGCCTTCTTCATTGACAATAAAAGCATGTATTTTCTCGTTTTGTTTTAGTTCTTCAAAGAGTTCGCGGGCGATTCTTTCGTTGAAAAAGTATTCTTTTTGCCCTCTCGAACTCGTAGCTCCAGGTTCTCCGGGATTATGTCCGATGTCGATCGCCAACCTAAAGCGACCGTCTACCGACATACTCGTTTGGAAGAGCAAACAACCAAGCCATAAACCGAAAAAAACGTCAATGGAACACCTTGTTTTCATAGGCGGGCGCAACAGACCGTTTCGAGACGTAAAAGGGGTCGCCCGAAAAGAGCCAACCCCCCGATTTTATTGAGCGCGCCCGGCAGGGCTCGAACCTGCGGCCTACGGATTCGAAGTCCGGCGCTCTATCCAACTGAGCTACGGGCGCAAACGAAACGACCATTGCGGGTTTCCGATAGAGGCGCAATGGTCGGGGATTTTTGGATGGGGTGAGTGATGGGACTTGAACCCACGACAACCAGGGCCACAACCTGGGGCTCTGCCAACTGAGCTACACCCACCGCAATGTCGAAACAAGCATGGATTGATACCAAACTTTTCACGGGATGGCAAGCTTTTTTTTAATTCCTTTCTAAAAAATGTTGGGATTGCGATTTACACTCCGGATTTTTTGGCGTAATCTCGGATTGTTCGGCGAAGCGCATCGGTCTGGTTTCCATCGGAACCTTCGGAAAAAGGAAACGCGCGCCGCGCCCGTCGAAACTTGGTATTGACCCTCTCGGACGCATGCTATAATATTCCTTCAATTTTTGACTCGTTGACGAGAGGGGAGAGAAACATGATTCGATTTTACGTTTTCGTCGTACGGGCCGTCCTTGGAGCCATGTTCGCCGTGTTTCTCGTGCGATTTTTTTACGGCGAGGTCGCTTTGCCGTATGTCGCCGGGCTGGCGGTGTTTTTGGTGGGATTGGCCTACATACTCGAATATTGGCGGATGAAAAAACGGAACGACGCAAGCAAAGGAGAACCGCGCGGTTGAAAAAGATCATTCTTGGCACGGCCGGACACATAGATCACGGAAAAACGAGCCTCGTGAAAGCGGTGACCGGAATCAACACGGACCGTTTGAAGGAGGAACAGGAGCGCGGAATCACTATCGAGCTTGGATTCGCGTCGATAGACCTTCCCAGCGGTCAGCACGTCGGCATCGTGGACGTCCCCGGCCATGAAAAGTTCGTCAAAAACATGGTGGCGGGCGCCACCGGAATCGACGTGGTGGTCATGGTAATCGCGGCCGACGAGGGCGTGATGCCCCAGACGAGGGAGCACCTGGAAATCTGCTCCCTGCTCGGGATCAAGTACGGATTCGTGGTCTTGACTAAAGTCGACATGGTGGACGAGGAGTGGCTGGACCTGGTTACGGAGGACGTGATCGAATATGTTCAGGGGACGTTTCTGGAGGACGCTCCCGTGGTTCCCGTATCGTCGGTCACCGGCCAGGGGATTTCCGAATTCTTGAAGACCTTGGACGAATACTGCGCCAAAGTGCCCAGCAGGTCTTCGGCGGGGCTTTTCAGGCTTCCGGTGGACCGGGTGTTCACGATGAAGGGTTTCGGCACGGTGATCACGGGTACGCTGATTTCCGGAAGCGTGTCCGTTGGCGACACGATAAGCGTCTATCCGACCGAGGTCGTCTCGAAAGTGCGCGGGATTCAAATGCACAACCAAAGCGTGAACACTGCGGAGGCGGGAATGCGCACCGCCATAAACTTCCAGGGTCTGGAAAAGACGGTCATTGATCGGGGCGACGTGCTTTCGTCTCCGGGCGCGCTGATCCCCAGCTACATGGTGGACGTTTCCCTTCAATATTTGAAGAGCAACAAGAAGGCCGTCAAAAACAGGACGCGGGTCCGTTTTCACGCGGGCACCAGCGAAATTCTAGGATTGCTGGTCCTTTTGGACAGGGATCAGCTGGAACCCGGGGAATCGACGGTCGCCCAAATCCGCCTGGACGCTCCCGTCTGTCTCGTAAAGGAGGACAGGTACGTCCTTCGGAGCTACTCCCCCGTCAGGACCATCGGCGGAGGGGAAATCCTGAACCCCGCGCCCGCGAAGCACAAACGGAATCGGGCCGAGGTAGTCGCCAACCTGGAGAAACTGCGGGAAGCCGCCCCCGAGGAGGCCGTGGTCCTTTGCGTTCGGGAGGCCGGCTTTCCCGGAGTCGCGTTCGCGGCGCTCAAGGTCGTGACGAACACGTCGGACAAGCAGCTCGACAATACGCTTCAACAATTGCTCGCCCGCCGGGAAGTCATGGTCGTGGACAAGGAGACGCGCACCTACATCCACCGGGATTCCGTTGACGTTTTGAAGAAGCAGTCCCTTGAAATCCTTCGAAAATACCACGAGACCAATCCCCTCAAGACGGGAATGCCGGGCGAGGAGCTGAAATCGAGACTTCCGGACATTGTCGGAGCGAAACTGCACACCCTTTTGACGAACCTGTTGATCAAGGATGGATCTATCCTCCGGGAGGAGGAGAACGTGCGGTTGGCGAGCCATCAGGTTTCCCTCCGCGAGGACCAGTCCGCCGTCAGGGACAAGCTGCTCGACATCTACGGAAAAGGCGGGCTGACCCCGCCCAACTTCAAGGATCTCCCCGAACAAACGAACGTCGGCCCTTCCGTCGTCAAGGACGTGCTGATGCATCTGGTCAAGGACGGAAAAATCGTGAAAGTGAGCGAGGAACTCTATTTCGACGCGCAAACCATGGAGGACTTGAAAAAGCGCCTGGTGGAATACTTGCGCGCGAACGAGGAGATCAGCACGCCGGAATTCAAGAACATGACGGGTGCGTCCAGGAAATACGTTATTCCCTTGATCGAATATTTCGATTCGAAAAACGTGACGATCAGGATTGGAGACATCAGGAAACTTAGGAGCGGATGATCCGGCCGTGCCGGTTCGAAAAGCCGGGGTTCGCGGTTCGACTCGCGTTGACAATTCCATTTCGAAAGATTAAAAGGCGGAACGCCTGAAACACGGCCGCTACATTGACAAACCACTCTTGGGAGGACGCGGAGACAAACTATGAGGTTTTTTAAGAAGAAGAACAACAATTCGGAAGACGCGGAAGCCAAGGACGTCGATAAACCAAAGGTCGAAGCGGAATCGGCCGAGGCGACCGGGACAGGGGACCCAAAAGCGGGAGGCCCGGCGCCAGCAGGGCCGGGGGGAGGGCCTTCGCTGACTCCCAAAGGCGTCGTCTCCGGAGTCTTGGGGGTATTCGCGCTGTTGTGGATAGTGGGAACGGTGATCGGTTTCTTCGATTCGTCCACGTCCACCCATGTCGCCAAAAACGAAAAAATCGCCAATCTCGCAAATCAACAGGAGACGGACCGGGAAGACCATGGAGCGGGCGATTCGAAAACCGAATCCCAGTCGTCGCCTTCCGGTTCGGAAAAGGCCGGCGCCCACCAGGCTCCGGCGGCGTCTCAAAAGGCGGCCTCGGACAGCGGCCACGGGGACTCTTCGCATTCGGCGAAAGCGGCTTCCTCCGGAGCGGAGCAAGGCGCGGGCGAGGACCCTCATGGCAAAGCCCCCGCCGACTCCCATGGGGCGCCGATAAAAACAAAGGCTTCGTCGAAAGCCTCGTCCGATTCCCATGGGGCATCCGAATCCCGCGGCGCCGGAGGCTCCGCTTCGAAAGCCGCCGAACCCCACTCGTCCGGGACCCACGGTGCGGAGAAGTCCGCCTCGCACGGGGAAAAGCCGGCCGTGCATCGCCGGCCCGGAATCGCCACGACCGAAGCCATGATCAAGCCACTCGAGTACGAACTCGAGGAACGTTGGTGGGGATGGCGTCCCAACGATTTGATCAACGTGACCGACAACGTGAACTATTTTCAGCTCGGCGTTCTGGAAGTCACCCGAAGGGCTTCCGTGGCGCTGGCCGACCGGCTGGCGAGAACCGGAAGCACAGCCGCCTACGATCCCAACCTGGAAACGGCCGTCAACTGGTTCATGGTCAAGGCGGATGCCTATTGGTTTCCATCCGCCGAATCAAAATACAGGGAAGGATTGGACGAGCTTCGCGCATACAAGAACAGGCTGGAGAGGGGCGAGGGCCAATTTTTCACGAGACCCGACAACCTGATCCCCTTGCTTGCCACCTTCGAGGATCTCTTGGGAAGTTGCGACGAAAACCTGCTCAAAACGGAGGAGGATGACGGAACCAAGATTGGTTGGACGAGGGCCGACGATTACTTCTACTACACGAAGGGCGTGGCGCATTCCATGCTGGGAATCCTGGAGGCCGTACACGAGGATTTCCATTCGATGCTCGAGTCCCGCCGTTCCGCCGAAATCCTCCACCACGCCATCGAAGCGTGCCACCACGCCGCGGAAATCGACCCGTGGCTGATTCTGGAAAGCGATCCGGACGGCTTTTTCGCCAACCATCGGTTGAACATGGCCGGGCCGATAAGCCACGCGAGATTCTACCTCGGTCTTTTGATCAAAGCTCTTTCCACTTAATCAATTCCCATCGTAAATATTCAAAAAGGGACGCTCCCGTAGGGCCGTCCCTTTTTTTTCCCCCCGACTCCCCCCTTTTTTCTTTCAATCCGCAACCGACGAACCCAATAACCGCTTTCGGAACGAGAAATAACTCCCCTGCGGTTCGGATGTAACGGGAACTGCCCATTTAACAAATGGATGCAACTGGTATCTTATTGAAGTATCGAGGTGCCGGAACAAGGAAGACCGGTTTGCCATCCGGCTCAACGGAACGACAGTAAGCATTGAAACGAATCGGCAATGTTTCGAACAAGACACATCTCCCTGGAGAATAGCATGACGGAACAAATCGACGCGAAAGCCAAATGGGGAAAATGGTTGTATCTGTTTCGCGCCTTGCCTTGGATGCAAGGGGCGTACTATATGATTTTCGGCATATGGTCTCTGCTGAGCATTTCCACTTTTATGGACGTGACCGGCCCGAAAACCGACATTTGGCTTGTCAAAACGGTAGGGGCGCTGTTGATCGTGTGCGGACTTGCGATAATCACCGCCGCAGTCCGAAGGCATATGCCCATCGAAATTGTAATAATAGGCGCCGGAAGCGCCATTTCGCTGGCGGGCGTCGATATTGTCTACGTTTTCGCCAAAACGATACCGGCTATTTACATGCTGGACGCCGCGATCGAAACGGTGTTCGCGGTATGTTGGATCCTTCGGTTAGGACAACGTCGGTAATCTCTGACAATTCAGTCGGTTCCTGAAGATTTTCGACCGAGCTGCCGCGAACCCTCCGGTTCCGCCGATTACGCAGTTCTTGTGTCGCGCACGACGGAGCGATCAGAATGACAATCATCGACAAAAACTTTTCCCCGAAAAACAATCCTCCTCCTTCTTTTACAAGAAAATTGCTGACGACCGTCGGGACTTTCGCGCTGATAGCCTCTATATTCCTGATCGTTCGCAATTCTCTAAACATCCTCTTGCTCATATACGCAGGCGTTCTTTTCGGGATTATCCTCAACTGGTTGAGGTGCAAAATAACCCGATACACCCGCATTCCCGCAGGTATAGCACTTGCCGTGCTCGTAGTGGTTCTGTTCTGCACGGTTTTCGCCACCATCGTTTTGCTCGCTCCGGTGGTCGCGAAACAGGCGGTTTCCTTGTTCGAGGAAATCCCCGGCGCGATACGGGAATTCCGGCATTTCCTTTTGCGTTTCAATTGGGGCGACACTGTTTTCGAAAAGACCGACGAACCCGAGGAGCTGGTTTTGGGAAAAACGCGGGAGGAAATAATGGAAGTTGTAAAGGGCGTGCTCAACTTGTTTTCGACCACTTTCGGAGCCCTGTTCGGCGTCGCTTTCATCGTTGTAATCGGCATTTACGTCGCCGGCGAAATGGAAGTCTATTTCCAAGGGACTTTGCGGCTTCTTCCTCCCGCCTTTCGCTCGAGGGGAGCGCTCGCGATGGAGCGGATGGGTTTGACTCTGAGATGGTGGCTTTTGGGGCAATGCTTCTCCATGCTCATTCTGGGGTGTTCCGTTTTCGTCGGACTGACGCTGATGCGAATACCGTACGCGACCTTTTTCGCCTTGACCACGGCGGCAATGACATTTATTCCAAACCTCGGGCCCATGTTCGCCTTTGTCCCGATCGCATTGGTCACTCTCGTGGAAGATCCGGCAAAACTGATTTACGTGGGAATTTTCTATACGATAGTACAAAGCGTCGAAGGTTTTTTTCTCACCCCGATGATTCATCGAAAGATCATTACGATTCCTCCGGTTCTGATCATTTCCGTGCAAGTTCTGCTGTACCACCTTGTAGGCTTCTTGGGCGTCCTTTTGGCCATGCCCATTGTCGCGTGCGCGGTCGTGCTGGTGAAAACACTCTATCTGGAAGGATTTTTAGGGGACGAAAGAAAATTGGCGTCCATCGTCGGAGACAGTTGCTCCTACGAGAGAAAAAAACGACGCGAGAATAGCTGAAATGCTTGTTTTTACTGCAGTTTTCCGACCGATATAAACTCTCCTCCCCATTCATTTTCCGGAATCGAAATATTATCGTACTAGAAGAAAACGGGATGAGAACGCGAAGTATGCCGGTTTCCGGCCGTCGCGTCGATTTCCTTGGACATTCGGTATTTTCCGAAAAAAATGCATAGAACACAGGAGGTTGCAATGAATTGGGATCAAGTTAAGGGCAATTGGAAACAGCTCAAGGGGAAAGCGCGCCAGAAGTGGGGCAAGCTCACAGACGACGATCTGGACGTGATGAAGGGCAACCGGGAAGAGTTGGTCGGCAAAATCCAGGAGCGCTACGGAATCGCAAAAGACCAGGCCGAAAAAGAGGTCGATCAGTTCACGTCGACGCTGTAACATCCACCCCATTTTTTAAACCTTAAATTTCAACTCTTAGGCGTCGGGTCGATAGTTCGGAGCAATGGGTCGAAGCTCTTGTCTTCGAGGAAACGTTGTTCGGCAATCATAGTGGCGACTCGGTTCATCATGAAATCCGAACTCGACCTGGCGCCCGAAGACGCGATCCGATACGAAATACATCTCTACTCGCCTCGCTTGCAACTCGTTATCGCCCGCAAATCTCTTTTCCATCGAATCCGCGATTGGAATTCGCAATCAACGGGCTCGAAAAACCGGCTTGGCTCCATAACAGGCCGCTTCCACGTTCACAAAAAAACAACAGGAGGGTTTTTCAATGGAAAAAGACGAAGTCGCCAAAAAGCTGGCTTCCTTGGCGCAACTCGACATCGATGCGGTGCATGCCTACGAGCAGGCTATCGAGAAAGTCGATGTCGCGCATGTCAAAGAACAACTTGTAAAGTACAAGGACGATCACGACCGGCACATCCGGGAACTGTCCGCCGTGATCAGAAGGCTCGGCGGGACGCCCCCCGATTATTCGCCGGACTTCAAGGGCTTTCTCATCTCCGGTTTCACTTCGCTGCGAAGCATCACGGGGACGGAAGGCGCGCTGAAAGCCATGAAGACCAACGAAAAGCTGACAAACAAGAACTACAAGGACGCCACCGGTTGGGACCTCGACCCGGAGGCGAGGCAGATCGTGGACAACGCCTACGGAGACGAAAAAAATCACTTGTCGTACATCGAAAAAACTCTCGACACGGAGGCGTGGAGGTAGCGCAGTTCCATCCGGAACGCAGGAACCGGTCCACTTGCCGCAGGCGTGGTCTGGGCCGAGCTTTCGGGATTTAAATCCCAGGGAGTCGGGCATCTGCGGGAGGCCGCTTTAGTTCGGTAGCGCCGCCTTCCACGGCGGCGCTACCTATCATGGCTTCATCACGATCTTGGTGCAATCCTCCTTTTTCTTCCTGAATATTTCGTAGCCGTGCGGAGCCTCGTCCAGCGTCATTCGATGCGAAATGATAAAGGAAGGATCGATTTCGTTCTCCTCGATATGCTTCAAAAGCTTGGGGAGATATTTTTGAACGTGGGTCTGTCCCATCTTGAATGTCAAGCCCTTGCCGAACGCGGCCCCCATGTTGAACTTGTCCATGATTCCGCCGTAGACACCGGGGATGGAAACCGTTCCGCCTTTTCGGCATGATTGCACGGCCTCCCTGAAAGCCGTCGGACGGTCGGTCTGCATGCGGACGGTTTGCAGGGCCTTGTCGAACCAGCCTGTCATTCCGAAACCGTGGGCTTCCATACCTACCGCGTCGATGCACGAGTCGGGTCCTCGTCCGCCGGTCGTCTCCCGCAGAGCGTCCAGAACGCTGTCCTCGTCCTCGTAGTTGATGATTTCCGCGTTCGCCTTGTCGCGGGCAAGCTCCAGCCTTGCCGGAATCCGGTCGATGGCGATCACCCTTTCGGCTCCCAGCAGCCACGCGCTTTTAATGGAGAACAGGCCCACCGGTCCGCATCCCCAGACCGCAACGGTATCGCCCGATTGAATGTTGCAGTTCTCGGCCGCCTGGTAGCCCGTAGGGAAAATATCCGACAGAAAAAGCACCTGTTCGTCGGTCAGCGAGTCGGGGACTTTGATCGGGCCCACGTCCGCGAACGGAGTTCGGGCGTATTCCGCCTGGCCGCCCGCGTATCCGCCCAGCATGTGGGAATATCCGAAGAGAGCCGCTCCCGAGTAGCCGTAGGCGGTTTCCGCTATCCAGGCGTTCGGGTTGGAATTGTCGCAGAGCGAAAATTCCCTCCGTTCGCAGAACCAGCAGTTTCCGCACGATATCGGAAACGGGACCACCACCCTGTCGCCCGGCTTCAGGTTTTTGATCGCGGGACCGGTCTCCACCACCTCGCCCATGAATTCATGACCAAGGATGTCCCCTTTTTTCATGGTAGGGATGTAGCCGTCGTACAGATGAAGATCGGACCCGCAAATGGCGGTCAGGGATATTTTGACGACGGCGTCCCTGGGATTGATTATTTCCGGATCGGGCACGTTTTCAACCCTGACGTCGTGGGTCCCGTACCAGCATAGGGCTTTCATGTTTTCTCCTTCCTTTTGTTTCAGCGTCCCCCGGCCGGCTGCCCTTCGGTCGTCGGAATTTCTCCGGTTTCCATAAGGGCCTTGAAACGGCGGATATCTTCCCGAACCATTTTAGAAAAGGCCGGGTTGGCCAACCCGGCCGCGAACTGGCCTATTCTGCCCGCCGGCGGACGGTACTGGATATGGACATTCAATTCCGTTCCCCTCTTTCCGGGAGCGTCCCGGAAAGTCACCTCCCCCGCGTTCCGAATATCCGCGTCCGGGAGCGATCTCCACGCGATCCTCTCGTCAGGCCGGTCCTCCGTCACCTGCGATTCCCATTCGATGGTTCCGATTCCCTTCGGAAGCGTTGCCCGCCAATGCGAATGCGTTTCGTCGATTTTGTCCACCGACTCGATATGGCGCATGAAGCGGGGCAATTTTTCGAAATCGCGCCAAGATTCGTATATTTCCCGGCGGGGACGCCTGATGGTCAGATTCTCGAGGATGTGTACCGACGTTTCCTTCCGGGGCGCGGAGGAATCGACGTCGATGGCTTCGTAGACCGGGCAGTAACCGGACGCTCCCCGGTGAATCAGCATTCCTCCTATCGCGGTCATGGCGAGACCTCCAAACGATCCGCGGGTCAACCCGTAGGCGAGAAGCGCCGCCCCGTAAAGGGCCGAAAACAGACGCTCCATATCGCCGACGTTCGTCCGTTCCGGCAGCATCGACCGCCATTCTTCCATTCCTTGGTCGTATGAACGACCGGCAAAATCTTCCATGGGGGCCCTCCTGGCCAAAACTTGTTTGGTTTCGTCTTGAGTGGGTGCTTTTAATGTTCGAGGCCTATCTCCCCGCCTCGAAACACTTTCTCTCCACGTACCTGTTGTTGTTAGAGTCGAAGACCGCGTCAGATTCGTGAATAAGCTTCATCTCGTCGCCCCATGCCCCGCATGCCAACACGACCGGGTCGCCCAAGGTGAACCTGTGGCCGCAAGCGGGACACCCTTCCGGATTCGACATCATTTTTTCCCGGTCGATGATCGTCCTTAGACTCTTCTTTGCATCCATGTTCAATTTTCTTCCTCCTTTCCGACAATGCCGATAAGGTTGTTCGATTCTTCGTGCCAAATTGGCTCGATCGCGTCCAAATATTCCTATTGGTAAGCCATATCGCTTTCGAGCGCCATGGGGGCGAATGACCAATTCGACTTCCTGCGGCGTGTAAGAATGGTAAATCGGGAATCTACGCGCACAACTCCATAAAATCGCCTATAAGCGTCGATCCAGTGCCGCCGGGTTTTTATCGGGATGATTTTCGCGTTCCAATATCGCTTTCGACTTTGAAATTTGTTTGCCGATACAGTCGTCCCGTACGCCAAATACGCTTGAGACCCAATGGATTCCCCTCGAGCCCCTCCTATAATTGATAAGGCCTCCGTATAAGTTGTAACAATGTGCAATCAGGAATCGTTAATTCCAAAACCATGAAACAGTACGTAAGGTTTCGTTCGCTTGAAAGGCATACAAATGATCGAACATATGAAATTACGAATTTTAAAATCCGGCTCGGCGTGTATTCTTGCGATATTCTTCGCATTGAACCCCATTTGGGGTCCGTCGGTTTCCCAGGCCCAGCAAGAAGAGGCCCGAGAGGAGAGTAACCCGCAGGATCGGCTTTTGGTCGGCACGCCCGAAAGAGCCGATAAAATAATCGACGAGTCCATCGCGATTATAAAGGACATGTTTTCCAAACCGGACAAGCATATTCCGCCCGAAGTTTTGCGAAACGCCGCAGGCGTCGCCGTGATTCCGAACATGGTGAGAGCCGGCTTCGTTCCCGGAGGAAGAAGAGGCGAAGGGGTGTTGTCGATGCACGAAATCAACCAGTGGAGCCCTCCGGTGTTTCTGACCATCATGGGCGGGAATATCGGCTCGCAGATCGGCGTGGCTTCCAAAGACATAGTCTTCGTTTTCACGAACCGGGACACCCTCGAAATATTGAAGGAGGGCGGCAGGCCGACGCTTGGCTTGGAAGTTTCCATGGCGGCCGGACCATCCGGAACGGTGGCCGGCGAAAAATGGGAAGACGACGTCGAGATTTTGGTGTATTCCCGCTCCGAGAGAGGATTCGAAGGCATTTCGCTGACCGGCGGCAAGTTGGCCTTGGACAGGGACACCACCTTGGCCTATTACGAAAACGGTCTCGACGATACTACCGTAAGATCCTACTACGGAAAGCAAAATTCGCTCGCGAACGACCTTTTGGACATCGAAAAAAGAGGGGAAATCGAAATTCCCGAATCCGCCGAAAATTTGCGGGAGGTACTGGCGAATTTCGCGTTCGATTCGACATCGGAACCATCGGACGGGTAAGGGCAAACAAGGCGGAGGAATTGGGGCATGAACGGAAAACAACGGTGGGTGGCACTGGCGGCGGCGGCTCTGGTTTCCTAACCGAATATCCAACCTCGTCCCCGGTCGAGGCAGGCTTTCGGCGTCCGGTCGTAGCAAGGCTCGCAGTATTGCCCGCAGTTTTTCTCGTAATGTCCCTTTCCGCCCAGCGGACCGCCGCAACCGGCGCAAACGAAGCATCTTCCGTGCATCGGTCCCTTGGAGGTTTCGACATATTTCCCCTCTATGCCTTTGCCGCACGCGACGCATTTTTTGGAAAATTTCTCGACATAACAAGCACGGCAGAACGCCCGCCCGTCTTTTTCGTAAAAACCCGCTCCATCGAACGGCTTGCCGCATCCTTGGCAAACGAAACAACCCGGATGATAGTTTCCGCCCAGGGCGCTTGTGTAGCTTCCGGTTATTTTTCTTTTGCAGCGGTCGCAAATCAATTGTCTGTTCATTTACACTCTCGTGGGAATCGATTGCCGAACGTGATTTCTTATTTGGAACCTTCCAGCTTGGCGAGAATCTCTCCCGCCCTTCTTTTCGCGTGAATATCCTCCTCCGTAAGCCGCGGCTCCGCGAATTCCAACTCCACCTTCGCCTTTTCCGGTTCCCCGCGTTTCATGTAAATCTCGGCCATGACCACCGCCGCGTAGGCCGCCGCCACGGGTCGCTCGTTGTCCCCGTAGATTTCCTTGGCCCGTCTCAGGAGAACGAGGGCCTTCTTCATTTCACGGGGCTCCTCTGTCCGGGCCTTGCGGACCCCCTCGTGACAAGCGGCGGGGCGTCCGCAGGGGTGGGAAGATACGTTCTGGAGCCTTTCGAGGTCTTGGAATGTCGTCTTGACGTTTGGGGCGTTCGAGTAATGCGTGTGGTATGTGGATTCCACGTTTATTCTCGTGGCATATCGCTCCGCGGGAACTTGCACGATATCGGAAGCGCGTTTTTCTTTCGACGGTTCGGCTTGCTCCGGCTCGTCCTCTATCTTGACCGCGATGTCGTGGATTTCGTCGCAATAGCAGCACCACCTTTTCAAAAGCCACTTGCCGCCGCCCAAGGGTTCGGGCGGGATGGACGCTTCCGGCAGGATGGCCTCCGAAATGTCGGTCCTGGGTTCGACGTGGATCTCAAGGGGCCAACCGGTCTAGGGGCAAGAAACCTTGAAAGCCTTCTTTCAATACGCATCCCAAAATCCGAATCTGTCTTTCGATCATTTTCCTGTCCGGTCCGGAAAGGGCCTGGCCGTGGGCGAACGCCATCATGGAGGCCAATTGCGACGCGATTTCGAACCCTCCCTCGCGGACTTTGTCCTCGTCGCCGGAGCGGTCGGGCTTCGGGTTGCTGGCAATCGGACTAAGCTTGCCCCGGGGGCCGATCCGCTACAGCTATGCAGGATGGAACCGGCTCCTTGTGTAGCGCGTTCCCTTCGTCAAGCATATCGCAAGAGTAGCCTGGCGTTCTTGGCGCCTTTGCGGTTACTTTTTCTTTTAGATGTTCCGACTAAAGAACGTCCCTTTGCCCGTATAACACTTCCAAATAGGGGGTGTAAGTTAGTTCGCTTTGTTTCGGAACGTATATGCTTGCAATTCGATCGCTCCATCCTATTTTGGAAAACAAGGAACGAAAAACCGTTTGAAAATCCGTATTAAAAATTAGTGATAGTCGTACGAAACATTGCGTCAAGGTGAAGCGATGAAGAAAAGCGTCGCGATATTCGGGGCGGGCATCGCAGGGCTCGCATCCGCGCACGAGTTCGCGCGCCTGAACTACCAGGTGTCGGTCTACGAGGCCAACGGGGAAGCCGGCGGATTCTTCCGCAGCGCCCGAATGCCGGAAAACGGGAACATGCCTTCCGAATACTCGTGGCACGGATTCGGTCCATGGTATCATAACGTTTTCGACGTAATGAAGCAGATTCCGTTCGACGAAACCGGCAGTCTCTACGAGAAGGCCTTTTCGCGCCCGATCGATTTCGGCATAGCGCCCGACGAGGGAAAAATCCAATTCAACGATTCCTGGCCTCTTCCGGTATATAGAATGTTGCGGCTGCGAGGGTTGGACAGCCTGAGATGGAGTTGGTTGATGGCGAAAACGTGGACATCCAACCGAAGGACGTCGGAACGGTACGCGAAGCTGAACGCCGCCGAGCAATATCGACCCGTTTTGAGCGACCTGGGGTGGCGGACTTGGAAAGCCACCTTCGGACCATGGATCGGCTCCGATTGGACGAACGTGTCGCTGCATACCATGGGAGAGTTTTTCCGCAAATTGCTGATTTCCCGCCCGCCTCACGACCACGGCGCCGATTCGGAAGGCCCCCCGTGGCGTCACGGCCAAGGCGACGGCTGGCTGCTTTTGCGGGGACCCAGCAGCGAGTATTGGTTCGAAAAATGGGTTTCGCACCTTGAAAATAGCGGCGTCCGCTTCTTTTGGGAGCAGCCGCTGCATAAGCTCCACTACGACGGGGAAAAGATCTCAGGGGCGCGATTGTTCTCGGGCGTAGATGTCCGCGCGGACATCTACATTCTGGCGACGAATCCTTTCGCCGCGGCGGATATACTAAAGCGAACCCCCGAACTGGCCCAAAAAGACCAACTATGCCTGTTCGAACCTCTTGTCCAGGACGGTCCGCACACGCAAGTCTCTCTTCGAATCGCATTCGCCGAAAAAATCCGATGGCCGCGTCCCCGGGTCGCGGTGATCGTCGCCGACTCGGAATACAACCTGACATTGTTCGCCGAAGAGCAGGCCTGGGCGCCGGAGGTGGATTTAGGCGACGGCGTCGCGTCTTTGTGGACCGTGACCGCATGCGTCGGGACCGTTCCGGGAAGAATCCACGGAGTGCCGGTCGTCAACTGCACGAAGGAACAGTTCGTCGAAGAGGTAATGGCGCAACTGTTCGGTTGCGGAGGTCTCGACACGCTCGTCATGGAAGCCAACGGAGGACGCGGCCTGAAATCGTTTCCGATCTTGCGGGTAGAGGTCTGGCACGAGTGGAAATTTTCTCCGGACGGCATTCGGACATACCAGCCCAAATGGGTAACGACCGGCAATACGCAATCCTATCAGCCGACGCAAGCGACGCCGGTGCCCAACTTGGCTCTCGCCGGAGCGCATACGAAAACCGCGGCGGACGTGTGGAGCATAGAAGGCGCCGTCGAAAGCGGCCGTCGCGCGGCGCACGCGTTCGAGCCCGGCGTCAGGGTCTTTCCTCAATACAAGCCTTGGTATCTTCGCGCGATCGGAGCCGTCGACGACGCATTGTTTTCCATCGGAGGGCCTCATGTTATCGACCTTGCCTTGATTGCATCCGTGGTCGCAATCATCGGGCTTGTAGTTTTTTTATGGATGTCCGCCTGAATCGTTAATGTCTGCCCAAGAAGCCGTTTCTGCCCCGGCTCGATGAGACGAATAAATCGTCGATGTGGTTCAACCGGACATTTCGGTAATATTCGTCCTGTCCAAGCTGGACGAAAGAGGTTGCCTGGGAGCCCCCGACTTTATCGTCGAAATTGTTTCCGTATCTTCGATTACCAAAGATTTCCTATCCAATATTCGCCTCTGTCTTTTCGGTTTCGACGGCGTTCCCGTTTGAAATCC
>CAZNTU010000089.1:0-22705 GCA_964575975.1 uncultured Desulfobacteraceae bacterium | reverse complement strand
CGGTAATCAATGGTTTCCTGGAAATACAGGAATCTTTTAAGCCTCAGGTTTTCAAGCTTGGCTTCTTCGCATTCGTTTTTTTTTTCCGACGCCTTTTGAAGGGCCTTTTTCAATTCCTCGTTTTCCTTCGCCGCATAAACGAGAAAAAAATATTGTTTCCAAATGCCTTCGATGAAACGGGTGGACTTCGTCAATCCTTTTTGGAAAGGCGAAACCAGACCGATTAAAAACCTGCTTGGACCGTCGGGCTGTTCACTCGAAGATACTGGAGGGGAATAGGCGTTGCGACCGGATACTATTAGAGCGACTACATTGAAAGACAGCAAAAGGAGCAAGCTGACACAGATCACCAATTTTCTCGAAAACATTTCGATTATGTGATCGTTACTTGCCTGAGCATTTCCAGACTGTCCAAGGCCATCCCGGACCCTCGGGCGACCGTCGACAGGGGATCTTCAGTAACGGTAATTGGCAGACCGCTTTCTTCCCTTAGCAATCTATCGAGGTTTTTCAGAAGAGCGCCCCCGCCGGTCAGAACGATGCCGCGATCGACAATATCGGCGGCGAGTTCGGGAGGGGTTTGTTCCAGAGCTATTTTCACTGTTTCGACAATAGCGTCGATCTGTTCGGATATTGCCTCTCTGACCTCTTCCGAATCGATCGCCAGAATTTTTGGAATTCCGGACACCAAGTCCCTTCCCTTGACCTCGATGGTAGCGATGTCGTCGGGGTCCGGGTAGGCGTTGCCGATAGTGGTTTTTATAATTTCCGACGTCCTTTCTCCGATCAGAAGATTGTATTTTCTTTTAATGTACTGCATGATGGAGGCATCCATTTTATCGCCCGCCACCCTCAAGGATCTGCTGTAGACTATGCCTGCCAGAGAAATTACGGCGACCTCCGTGGTTCCTCCCCCGATATCGACGATCATGTTGCAGGTAGGTTCGGTGATGGGCAACCCGGCCCCGATCGCGGCAGCCATGGGTTCTTCGATCAAAAAAACTTCTCTGGCGCCGGCGGATTCCGCCGATTCCTTGACAGCCCGTTTTTCAACCTGGGTAATTCCAGAGGGAACAGCCACGATAATTCGGGGTCTGACAAAGGTTCTCCGGTTGTGGACTTTTTGGATGAAATGGCGCAACATCGCTTCGGTGACTTCGAAATCGGCGATGACGCCGTCTCTCATGGGACGAATGGCGACTATATTTCCCGGAGTTCGCCCGAGCATGTTTTTCGCTTCGAGTCCGACCGCCAGGACCTTGTTCTTCATCCTGTTGTCGGTTCGCACGGCAACGACCGACGGCTCCCCCAAAACAATCCCTTTTCCCTTGACGTAAACCAGAGTATTGGCGGTACCGAGATCGATGGCTAAATCGTTGGAAAATACGCCTAAAATCGAATCGATAAAATTCCCCATTTTTCCTCGTTAAAAAACTATCCCGATTGAATGATGATTTGAATGATCGGCGGGCGCAAACAATATCGATTTTGCGAGAGATTTCGAAAATGAATCCGATTTCGAAACAACCCAATCATTTCCATTTATTTTCTGACGGGAATTTCTACCAAAAAAAATATTCCATTACAAGCGGAATTTGCGACCGTACATCTTTGGCAAATCGGGTTTTCGAGCGCATGTTCGGGACCCCGGCTAATCAAAGCTACCGGCATTTCAAGACGGCTTCCATAATGGCATCGTGAATCTCGGGCCTGAATTTCTTGATCTTTTCGTTTTCCCGCACAGGATGTATTCTATTGGTCAGCAAGACGACAAGAATCGATCTTTTCAGATCCATCCAGAAGCTCGTCCCCGTAAAACCCAAGTGCCCGACGCTGTCGAAAGAGAAAAGCCGTCCCGAACTCGAACCTTGGAGCGAGGGGGTGTCGAATCCCAGAGCCCTCTCCGAATTTTCTTTACGGCGAAAAAAGGTCCGTACCAGTTCGAAAGGAAAAATCCCCTTGAAGTCTCGGCTTTCGTAAATGGCCATCAAGTGCCTAAGGAGTCGATGCACGTTTTCCGCGGAACCGAACAATCCCGCGTGTCCCTGAACTCCTCCCGCCGCAGCCGCGTTTTCGTCGTGGACCTCGCCAATCAGAATCCTGTTGCGCCACAGGCATTTCTCGGTTGCCGCGAATTCCCCGTTTCGCCTCTTTTTTCGGTCCGACGATTGAAAAAAGAGATCCCCAAGCCCCAAAGGACCGTAGACGTTTTCTTTCGCGTATCGATCCAACTCGCCCCCGGAAACCGTCTCGACGATCCATTCCAGTGCCATGAATCCCAAATCGCTGTACAAGGTGCGCGCCCCGGGTGCAAAGATTAAATCTTCCTTCGTCAGCAGTTCCCTCATGTGCTTTTTTCTTGTTTCCGGAGGACCGTTTTCCACCTTTTTATAATAGGGCTTGTAATCCGGCAAACCCGACGAATGACGCAACAAATGCTCGATTCTTATTTCCTTTTTGGTCTGGCCGTCGAAACCCGGCAAAAAATCGCGGATTCGGTCTTCGACCCCAAGCTTTCGGTCTCTGACAAGCGCCATTATCGAAACGGCTACGGCCAGGGGTTTGGTCAGGGAGGCCAAATCGAAAAACGTGTTGCGGGTCGCGGGATCGTTCGCGACAATATTGCGAACCCCGTAAGGCCTGTGCAAAAGAACCGAATCGCCGGAGGAAACCATCAGCACGGCGCATGGAAAAACAAAATCCGCCACCGCTTTTCTCATCAAGGCATTAACATTTTCCATAGATTTCGGAAGACAATAGTCGCCGTCGCTCGCCAGGCTTCCAGAGAAACTGTTCTTCGATTCACCTCGGCCCCCGCTTTCCGGCAAACGCTCGGATGTTGAAGGATGGTGGTAAAAAAGCAGTTTGTCGTCCGAGTTTAGGGTCGCTTCTATTCCAAACGGAACTACAAGATTGCATTTTTCATGTCCGGCCTCGAGGCCCGCTAAAATCGGAAAATCGCACTTTTCGAAGTGTTCCTTGAATACGTCAAGAACATCGACTCTGCTTCCGCAATCGGAAAAATCTCCAAGAACCATGCCCGCGATCCTGTCGAAGACTCCCGCCATTTTCATGTGCGTCAACATCCTGTCGATCCGGTAGGGAGCTTCGCCCCTGTCCTCGAGAAAAAGAATGTGGCCGTCGAAACGCGGCCCCCGCGCAATTCCCGTCAAATGGCACAGAGTGGTCAGATTGCCGCCGGCTACGGGTCCGCGTGCTTTGCCCGGCTTCAGGGCGACGGCTTTTTCCGAGAAGATGGAAATCGGCTTCTCCGAAGTCAGAGCCGAAAACAAAGCCTCTTCGGTTTTAGGCTCCAAGTCCGCAAGACCGGTGACGGTCGGCCCATGGAACGTCACCAGACCGCATCTGCACAGAAAGGCGTTCAACAACGCGGTTATGTCGCTGAACCCGACGAAAACTTTCGGATTTCTCCGAATTATATCGTAATCGATCAAGTCGAGTATTCGAATAGAGCCGTACCCTCCCCTGGCGCACATGACGGCGTCAAAATCGGGGGATTCGAAAACCTCGTTCAACAATCTAGCCCTGTGGCGGTCGTCGCCGGCGAGATAGCCTCTTCTCTCGAACAGCCCGGATGGCTCGAACACTCGAAACCCCATGGACCTTAATACGCTTTCGCCCCGATTCAGCTTGTCTCTGTCGAAAGGACTCGCCGGGGCTATCAAGGCGATCGTGTCTCCCTGCGCCAGCCTTGCCGGAATCCGCCGTGCATTGTTCTTCATGACTGTCAGTCGTTCCCTATTTTTGTGCTTTCGCACGGAAATCGCGAAATATTATGAAAAAAATTCGCATATGAGCTTGACATGCAAAGCCAAAAAATGTATTAAGCCTTTTCTGTGTCGGGGCGTAGCGCAGTCTGGTAGCGCACTTGAATGGGGTTCAAGGGGTCGGAGGTTCAAATCCTCTCGCCCCGACCAGTTCCGCCAAATAAATATCCGCGCTGTACATACCGTATAAATCAACCATTTCATCATCATTCTCGAATTCGAACGGTTACGCCAAACAAACGGTCGGCAAAATATCACATCCTCGCAAATGCTTCAAACCCGATTTTCAATCCATTTCCGCAAGAAATCACGATATTTTCCGTCAAAGCGAGTTCGACGGATGTTCCATAAAAATTTATATCTTTGGCCGGATTTTCGCGAAAGATATTGATTCTTTTTCAGAGTTCTATTAAATGCCTCTTATGTTTCCCGATACCGTCTTTTGGATGGTATTAGGACAATTTATGGAATTGTCGCTTTTTCAATCGTTTCTTTTTCCCCTGATTCGGGACCGAAAATTTATGCCGGAGCCAAACAAGCCTTCGCGCTGGGAAACCAACAGATTCTATTCGATATGGAGAAATGCTTACGCCCGCTTTTTGAAAATCCGCGGCGAACCGAGGGAAATCGCTCTGGGGTTCTCGCTAGGGCTGTTCATAGGGATGAGTCCAACGATGGGCTTTCAAATCGTCATTGCGGTTTTTCTGGCAACGCTTTTAAAATGGAACAAAATTTCGGCGGCATTGGCAGTCTGGATAACCAACCCGATCACGGCTCCGTTTATTTACGGCGCGACTTACTTGCTCGGGTCGAAGATGCTTGGGTTGAACAAATACCAGGCTATTTCCGAAAATATCTCTTCGGGCGCTTCTTTGGTAACCATGGTAAAAAAGACGCCGGAAATCATTGGCGCAATGACGGTCGGCGGGTTCATTATCGGAATTCCATTGGCTTTGATCGGGTATTATTTGGCCTATTCCGCCCTTGACAAATATCAGGAGGACATCAAAAGGAAACTCGCCGAACAGAGGGTGAAGCATGCCATCAAGGCGGAGCGGCGAAGGCAGAAAAAGGGAAAGAAGAAGAAGCGCAAACCCCAATGAAGCGGTTGAAATACAAGCGTCGTAAACGTGACGAGGAAATCCTTGACACTGTCTCGTTCGGCGACAAGTCTTTTTCGCACGAAAAACCTTTACGATTCGGACAATCGGTCGTTTGCATCTTTTTTTCACGGACGCTCTTCCTTGAGGAAGAGGCTGTGATACTCCGCCTCTGAAAGATGTCGTTTCAAAACCCTGGAAACGAATTCGAAAATTTGCTCGAGTTCCTTGTCCGAAAGGCGATTTTTCAACAATTGCATAAGCTGGTCGTCCGAAAATTTCTGCAAATAGCAAACAACGGTATTTTCATCGGTTTCGCGGTCGAAGCCGAAACCTAACAATCCCTGATAATTTTCCACGAATTCGTGAGAATGAAGGGGCATTGAAATATCCTCGTTCGATTGAAATGTTGACATCGATGCACGCGTAAACCTTATATCAAAGGGCGTGTGCGGGGAATGCAACCGATGTGACGAACAATAAGAAACGACGTGGGAAAATCAACAAGATTCGGAAACTCTTTTTCAAGGGGCCGTTGCAATGGCAAACCGTTTCGATTATTTTGAAAGGCCAAACGGCATCCGGCTCAGAATCGGCAATTGGCATTCCAATATAGAAAAAGCCAAAGGTTCAGTCCTGTTTTTGAACGGAAGGACCGAATTCATGGAAAAACATCTCGAGGCGATCGAAAGGCTTAACATATCGGGACTGGACGTTTTCAGTTTAGATTGGAGAGGACAAGGGCTTTCCACGAGACTGCTCGGCAACAGAAGAAAGGGATATGTGACGAATTACGACGACTACATCGGCGATTTGGCCGCCATAGCTAACAAGGCCTGGGCGCCCTCCGCATCGCAGCCCCGGATCCTGATGGGACATTCCATGGGCGGCCATATCGGACTCAGATTTCTCAAGGAGCATCCCGGTATTTTCGAAAAGGCGGTCCTCCTTTCTCCGATGATCGATATAGACACGTTCCCGTTTCCAGACTGTGTATTGAGACGCTTCACCCGCGCAATGGTAAACGCCGGTTTCGGGAGGGCATATGCGAGCGGACACGACGGGTTGGTGGAAAGCAAATTCGACGGAAACCGCCTAACTTCGGACCCGAAAAGATTCGAAAGCGCCCTTCGGCTCGTCGAGACCAATCCCGAGCTTGCCTTGGGAGGCGTCACGTTCGACTGGCTCGACGCATCTTTCAAGTCGATCAAGATACTGCGTCGCCCGGGCTACGTCGAGACAATAGAAACTTCGATTTTGCTTTTCAGCGCTTCCGAAGACCGAGTGGTGCGAAACGCCGCGCAACGCGAAATTTGCCGACGAATCCCGAATTGCAGGTTCATCGAGATCCCCGGCGCCCGGCACGAGATTCTCCAGGAAAAAGATGCAATCCAACAACTGTTTTGGGCGCCGTTCGAAAACTTTGTCTTCTCGGATTCTCCAAAAAACCGTTAAAAAAACTTGATGTCCGGTTGGACTTTGTTTTAAAGTGGCACTTTAAATTTTTTACGTAGACGGGAGAGAGAAAATCATGGCTTTGCATAATTCGCGCGACAATGACAATTCTTCTGCGGAAGAAGACGAGCTTTACGGAGAGAACGGATTTTCCGGATGGCGGAAAAACGACAGCCTTCTTTCGGATTTGATGGGAAACCCATTCGTCTGGGGATGCGGAATTGCATTTGCGATGATCGTCCTGCTTTTTATATTTTGGCCGAAATCCGACGAAAACGAGGCTGTCGCCAAGATCGAATCTCTCGCTCAAAAAATCGAGATGCTCGAAAACCGCGTTTTCATATTGGAGTCGAGTTTTGAAAACGCCGCGATAAAGTCTAAATCGGCAGACCAACCGATTAAGGTCTTCGAGGAGCGAATCCAACAATTGGAAGCTTCCGTCAATCAAAGAACCGAAAAGGTCAACGGCGCTCTTCAAGTTTTTATGAAAAGACTGACCGCCTTGGAAGAGCGTCCGGTCCCGCCCCCAACCCAAGTCTCGGCAAAGCCGCCGGAAAAGCCTGCGGCGCCGGCTAAAACGGAAAAGCCGAAACCGAAACCCGCGCCAGAAAAGAGCCCCGAAAAATATCATACCGTAGTGCAAGGCGACACCCTTTACAGTATCGGCAGGAAATATGAAATATCCGTAGAAAAGCTTATGGAGGTCAACGGCATCGGCCAAGCATCCCCTATCGTGCCGGGACAAAAACTCAAGGTAACGCCATAGAAACATAGAGATTCGTTTGGGTTTAATGGAAATGCAATTTCGATTCAATCAAAATTTCAAATTACGACAGAGACTTTTTTAAATGGAAAAAAAAACGCCACCGCCGTTCACAGATTTTCCTTCAAGCGTAAAGACGAGCATTGTTTTCCTTTTGCTTTCGTGGATTTCGCATTTTTTTTTCCTGTACCGATTATGGCTGCTCGGCAATAAAATGGGACAAAGCGTCATCGACAGCAAGTTGTTGCTTCAAATGGCGGCGATCGCAATCCTTATTTGCTTTTTCTCCATCAGGCTCAGGAATTGGGCCAGAGTTCTTGGGATCGTGTCGAATTTCTTGGCGATATCGATTTATATTTTTCTGGTCGCCCTTTTTTACGGCCAACAAACAGGTCTCGCCATCATAGGAACAATCAACCTGATATTTTTCTCCGTCTGTACGTATTACCTTTTCAAAAAGGAAACTGCCGATTTTTTCAAAATGCATTCTCCGGCATGGGGAGGTAGCGACGATATCCGGAAATGACCGGCGTGCCGATTTTCGGCTGCAATCCTATATGATCGCAAAATTCCTCGAGCCTCGAAGGTAACCAGAGCTTCCAGCATTGGTCCGAGGCCGCGCGGGTTGAACATTGTCGCGAATCTCGTCGCGGATCGGCATTCCAATCCGCGACGAAACGGAAAAAATATTTGATGAAGGTATGCTTTATCCCTGCCGCACGGGGGTAATAACAACGACGACCCTTCTGTTCGCAGCGTGATTGGATGAAATCGGTTGCGATTCTCCGAAACCGACAGTTTGCATCCTGATCGGATCGACTCCGCGTTGGACGAGAGCGGTTTTGACAGCTTCGGCCCTTCTCTGCGAGAGCCTTTGGTTATATGCCTCGTCTCCGGTCGTATCGGTATGCCCCTCGATGGTGATTCGGGTTTGGGGATATTGGACCAGTACGTTCGCTACCCTGTCGATCTCCGAATAAGCCCCCGGTTTCAATGCGGCCGAATCGAGATCGAAAATGAAGTCGCTCTTGAAAGTGGCGGTCAGAACATCCTGCGACCTCTGCACGCTTGCGGCCTCCGAAGCGGCCACGGCGTTTCTCAGAGCCTGCTCCTGCTGATCCATGTAGGCGCCGATCCTGTTGCCCGCCAGACCTCCGAGCGCGGCTCCCGCCGCCGCTCCGATCAGCGTTCCCTCCGTGTTTCTTCCGATCGCCTGGCCCAACACGGCCCCTGCGGCCGCCCCCGCCAAAACGCCTGTCTTGGTTTTGCTCTCCTGGTGACTGGCACCGGCGCATGAGAAAAGGGACGCCGCTAAAGACAAAATGACAATCGTCGAAAACATTCTTTTCATTCCAACTCTCCTTGATTAGTACGATTAATAATATCCTGCTCCTCCGACACTATTGACCAAAAGGGCAATATCGTTCGGAAATCCGAAAATTCCAAGGCGATAGGAAAAAATACACATATTTCGCTATCTGATCAACTGGTTCATTTCAAATATGGGAAGGCATATGGAGACCACTATGAATCCTACGACTCCGCCCATGAGCACGATCATGACGGGTTCCAACAGAGACGTAAACGTCATGATGGTCGATTCCACCTCGCTTTCGAAAACGTCAGCCACCTTGAAAAGCATTTTTTCGAGTTCGCCGCTCTGTTCCCCAACCTGAATCATCTGGATGCAAAGGCCGGGAAGAACCTTCTCTTGTTCGAGCGCCGCCGCCAAAGCCTTTCCTCTGCCGACTTCCGACGCGGCATTCTCTATGGCGGCGGAAACGACTGCATTGCCCACTACGTTTCGCACGATATCGAGCGCTCCTAGCATGGGAACCCCGTTTTCCAAAAGCGACCCTAAAGTGCGAGAAAATCTCGCGGCGGCAAGCTTTCCGACAATCTCCCCGGCAACTGGCAGTTTTAGACAAATCCGATGCATAACAAAAAGCGACTTCGGATTTTTCGCCAGTCGCTTGAACACAACCCAAGCCGCAATGACCAATGCGAGTCCCGCAGGCCAGAATTTCGACACGTACTCGCTCGCGGAAATCATAACACGGGTGTATACCGGGAGAGTCCGTTGCATTTCGTCGAAAATCGACGCGATGGACGGCACGATGTAGGCCATTAGGAAAAAAAGGACGAAAGAGCCTATCACGGCCATCAGAACGGGGTACGCCATCGCGGCTCGTATTCTTTGTTTCAGGGCCTGCTGTCTTTCCGTCATATCGGACAGACGTTCCAGTACGATTTCCAAAGTCCCGGACGTTTCCCCCGCCCGGACCATATTGATATAAAAAGGTGGAAACGTTTCCGGACAGAGAGAAAGGGCGGCCGCGAAACTGTTTCCCTCCACTATGGCGTCCTTGATTTGCGCGAGTTTCTTTTTGAATTGCCGCGATTTCGTCAGAGGTATCAACGAATCGATCGCGCTGACCAACGGGAACCCAGCCCCGACAAGGGTGGATAGCTGCCTCGTGCACGAGGCGACCTCGAGCGGCCCCACCCGTGAAAAAAAGGCTGCCAATGACGGTAACGCACCTCTATTTCGCCTCGAACCGCCCTCGACCTCCTTTACCGACACAGGATAGATATTTTTCACTCTCAACTTTTGTCGGGCAGAAATGGGGCTTTCGGCGTCTATTATTCCCGAAATGGACTTTCCTCTTCGGTCCAGAGCCTTGTATTCGAATACGGGCATACCATAAATCCACTGAAAATTGTCTTCGTTCACGCTGAGACTCGCGAATTTTTCGGGATTTTACCCTCGGGAGGCTTCTTTTTCAAGACTGACGTCAACGATTCGCCGTTTTCCCGTACCGATCGTCCAAAATTCGGTTTATTTTTTCGAGGCAAAATGGTAGTCTGCAAATCGAAATCGAATCGGCGCGGCCTGTGGATCAAGCGCGTGTTACAAGCTACGGAAGAACTTATTGAAGCGATGATCAGCACACCCAAGGAAATAATCCTGTTCGTGGATGACGAAGAAAGTATTCTGGAAATCGCTCGCGAATATTTCCAGGAAAAGGGTTACCAGGTCTTGACGGCCCGAAACGGATTGGAAGCCGCCAAGGTCATTTTATACAACAAAATCGACTGTTGCTTCACCGACATCAACATGCCCGAAATGGACGGCCTTGAACTTGCCGAATATATCTGGCGCAACGACAAGACCATTCCAGTCATTATCATGACCGGCTATCCCTCCCTTGACAACGCGATCACGACCCTCAAGCACGGCGTAGTGGATTTTCTCGTCAAACCCGTGAATCTTAGCCAGATGGAACTTTGCCTCCAGCGGGTATTGAGGGAACGAAGACTTTTCGTCGAGAACATCCTGCTGAGAAAGGAAATAGAGGGAAAGGAACGCCTCCGGAAGCTCAACCGGGAACTAATCAAAAAAGTTGAGGAACTGAACGTTCTGAACCGGATAATGACCGAGTTCACAAGCATAGAAAGCAGCACGGACGCCTTCGGAAGCATCGTCGATATGGCCATCGAACTGACAGGAGCCGACGAGGCGGGTTTCTGGGTCGTAAACGAATCTGTCAACAGGCCTTTCGTAGTCGCGGCTGCCGCCAAATCCGGAGCCGGCCTCAAACCGAAAGCCCATCCTTTTAAGTATATTCTCGAAACCGCCGCGCAAAAAGCGCCTCTTCTTGTTGCAAAAAGCGACGGCAAGAACGGGCTGCCTTCCGATATCGCCTCCTTTATGGCCATCCCTTTGAATATCCGGGAAAAAATTTTTGGCGTGCTTACCGTAACGACCATAGACGGAGCCGAACCTCTGGACGAAAAGGACCTCTACTATCTCTCGTTCATGACCAACAAGGCCGCTTATGCGATCGAGAACTTGGCGCTTTACGAAAACATATACGAAAACCTTTTTTCCACGCTGTACGCCCTTGTTCGCGCGATCGAGGCCAAAGACCCTCCGACAAGGCTCCATTCTACGCGCGTGGCCGCGATCTCAGCCGCCATCGGAAAAGAACTGGGGTGCTCCACCGAAGAACTCGACATTCTCAACTTCGCCGGTCATCTTCATGATATCGGAAAAATCGGCATTCGGGACGAAGTCCTGCAAAAATCCGACAGGCTGACCGAAGAAGAATTCAATATAATCAAGGATCACAGCACCATTGGAGCCAGTATTGTCGGCCAACTGGGCCTTTGGGACCGAGAGCGCGAAATAATAAAACACCACCACGAATCCTGGGACGGAAGCGGCTACCCGGACGGACTCAAAGGACACGAAATCCCTCTGCTCGTGCGCATCCTCTCCATCGCAGACGTTTTCGACGCGATGACCTCCGACAGAATCTACAGAAAAAAAATGGATGGCGACGACGTTTTCCAAATCATTAAAAGCCAGTCGGGTTCGAAATTCGACCCCGCAATCGTAATGATTTTCGAGAAGCTTTATTTCGCGGGCGAAATCCAATCCGTCTTAAGTCGGGCTCTTGAACAAAACTGAATGTCGTCGAATTCTGGGTTTCGACCGAAGAACCGTTCCAAACGCAAGGAAAAACACACCATGCTTGAAATACGTTTTCACGGACGAGGCGGCCAAGGAACTGTGGTCGCTTCGGTCTTGGCGGCCAAGGCCTTCTTTGCCGACGGCTATTTCGTTCAAACGTTTCCGCTGTTCGGCGTCGAAAGACGAGGAGCCCCCGTAGAGGCCTTCCTAAGGCTCGATCGGGAAAAAATATTGATCCGGAGCAACATCTACGCTCCCGATCATATTCTCGTGCAGGACATTAAGCTCCTGTCCACCATCGATGTCACCCGGGGCCTTAAAAAGGGCGGCTGGATTCTGATCAACGCGAAAAGGGTCCCCGAGGACGCGAAACCGTTCTCCGGATTCAGGCTCGCCTTCGTGGACGCCTCCCGAATAGCGGCCGAATGCGGCTTGGGCACGCGAACCCACCCGATCATCAACACCGCAATGGTGGGCGCCTTTTCAAAAGTGCTCGAAATGCCTTCACTCGAAGCGGTTTTAAAAGCGATCAAAGAGGAAATCCTCATCAAGACGGAAAAAAACGTCCGGGCGGCAAAAGAGGCATTCGAACAGGTCCAATTGCAAGGACTGATACAAGAATAGATTTGCAAGGATTAACGTTTTAATGAAAGAATCTTATTCAGGGGACATTCCCCTTTACATATCCCGTTCCACGCAAACGACGGAGATCAACAAGACGGGGACATGGCGTTTTTCCCGTCCCGTCTACGAAGAAAAGACAGCGCCGTGCGGGGCGTCGTGCCCGGCTGGCGAGGATATAGCTAAAATCGAGATGCTCGCCTCCCAAGGACGCTTCAAACAGGCATGGGAAACGATCCTGCTCGAAAACCCGTTTCCGTCGGTATGCGGCCGCGTTTGTTTCCATCCTTGCGAAAAGGCGTGCAACCGGGGCGAGTTCGACTCTCCGGTCGCCATACACCATTTGGAAAGGTTCCTGGGAGACACGGCATTGGACGAAAACGCCGTCTCCGGCTTTCGAAACCTTCCGTCCACATCCAAAAAAATCGCCATAGCGGGCGCAGGCCCGGCGGGACTGGCCGCCGCCTATTTTATGGCCAGACTGGGACACCAATGCGTCGTTTTCGAGGCCGGTCCCGAACCTGGCGGACTTTTGCGCGCCGGCATTCCCGAATATCGGCTCCCACCGGACGTCCTGAACAAGGAAATCCGGCGAATCGAAAGCGCGGGCGTCGAAATCATATGCGAAACCCCTCTCGATCGTTCTTTCATGCAAGAGGCTCGAAACCGTTTCGACGCTCTTTTCGTCGGATGCGGCCACGGCTTGTCTTTGAAGTTGCATATAGAGGGCGAAGAACACGCCAATGACGGCCTCGCGCTCCTAAAGCGAATTCGGCAGGGCTCGCGACGGTTGTATCCCGGCAGGATCGCGGTGGTAGGCGGCGGAAACACGGCCGTGGACGTGGCCAGGTCCCTTTTAAGACTGGGAGGATCGCCGATCGTCGTATATCGACGCGAAAGGCTGGACATGCCGGCGTTCCCGGAGGAAATCGAGGCCGCGCTGCAGGAAGGCGTCGAACTGATGGAGCTTGCCGCTCCCGTCCGCTATGAAAAGGAAGGCGACGAAATTGTCTTGACCCTCCAAAAAATGAAGGTCTTGAACGAATACGTCTACGGACGGCGTCGGGTCGTGCCGGTCGAAAACGAAACGGAGCGGATGAAGGTCGATTATGTTTTCACGGCCATAGGCGGCCAGGCCGAAGCCCAATGGTCGCTCCCGATCGACGATGCCTCGAAAAGACTGGAGTTCCCCCATTGCACCGTTTTTGACATCGGAATCCCGGCCGCGTTCGGAGGCGACCTGACCAACCCCGTCAAAAGCGTAACCGACGCGATCGCTTCGGGAAAAGCCGCGGCCATCTGTTTCGACTCCATTTTTCGAAACGGCTGGGATTCCGTGGAGAAAAATCTGCACGCGTGCAGAGTAGGCCCCGGTCCCGCGCTTTCCATGGAAATATACTTGGGAGAGTTTCGTAAAAACAAAAATTCCGATCTCGTGCCCTTTTCGGATATAAACATCGATTATTTCGAAAAGGCTCCCCGGAACCGTACGCGGAAAGCGATTTTCGGAGAGCATGAAAACGCTTTTGCCGAAACCGAACGGACCTACCTTTCGAAGGCAGCCCTCGCGGAATCCTCCAGATGCTTCAATTGCGGCATATGCAACGAGTGCGGCAACTGCTCGATCTTCTGCCCCGAGATCGCCGTCGAGGTCGAAGGAGGACGAAAAATCAACCTGGACTATTGCAAGGGTTGCGGCATCTGCGTCGTGGAATGCCCTCGAAACGCCATGGCATTGAAAGAGGAGACTTCATGAGAAAGGTTATAGAAGGAAGCCACGCGGTATCCGAGGCGGTTCGCCTGGCGCGGGTCCAGGTGCTTTCCGCCTATCCCATCACCCCCCAGACCCACATCGTGGAGGCGCTGTCCGAATATATCGAGAACGGATCCATGAGCGCCCGCTATATCAACGTCGAAAGCGAGCATTCCGCCATGGCGTCGGTGATAGCGGCCTCCGCGACCGGAGTCAGGACTTTCACGGCGACATCCTCCCAAGGTCTCGCTCTCATGCACGAACTCTTGCACTGGGCGTCCGGGGCGCGTCTCCCCATCGTGATGGCCGAGGTAAACAGAGCGTTGGCGCCCGGGTGGAACATCTGGATGGACCAGACCGACAGTCTCGCACAGAGGGATACCGGATGGATCCAACTGTACTGCGAGGACGGCCAGGAGGTGCTCGACACCACCTTGCAGGCGTTCAGGCTGGCCGAATCGGTCAACCTGCCCGTGATGGTAGTCCTGGACGCCTTTTTTCTTTCCCACACTTTCGAACCGGTGGATATACCCGACCAGGAAAAAGCCGACCGGTTTCTTCCGCCGTTCGAGCCGAGAATCGTGATCGACGTCCAAAACCCCTGCAACTTGTACCAAATGGCCGCGCCGTCGCACTACATGGAAATGCGCCACAGCGTCCAGAAGGCCATGGAACAGGTGCAGGATCGGTTTGCCCGCATCGAGGAAGAGTTCAATGAAGTATTCGGCAGGAAGTACGGTCCGGTGGAAGCCGTGGAATGCGAAGACGCGGACCTCGTCCTGATCATGGCGGGAACTGCGGCGGGAACGTGCAGGCACGTGGTGTCCGAACTCAGAAAAAAGGGAGAGAAGGCGGGTCTTTTGAAGCTGAAGATGTTCAGGCCTTTTCCGACGGAAACCATTCGCGAAATTTTAAGGAACGTCGCAAAGGCCGCCGTGGTGGACCGCAATTTTTCGTTCGGCGCGGGCGGCATATTCGCCCAGGAATTGAAGGCCGCTCTTTGCAATTGCGAAAGGCGGCCCAAAGTCTACGAATACATCGCGGGTCTCGGGGGGCGGGACGTAACGCCCGAGATCCTCGAGGAAATATATTTCGACGCGAAAAACCGTCCGGGCCCCGCAAAGGAAAGCGTGTGGGTCGGACTCAATCCGGAGTTGGCGGAAATATGAACTCGGCATATATAAGAAATGAAACCGAAACGTTGTCCTGCGGACCCGAACTGGTAATGTCCGGGCATGTGGGCTGTCCCGGGTGCGGGGCGGCGATAGCCATGAAATGGGCGTTGAAGGCGCTGGGACCCAAAACCGTTCTCGTGGTCCCCGCCTGTTGCTGGGCGGTGCTGACGGGGCCGCATCCGCAAATGTCCTTGAAAGTTCCGGTCCTGCACACCGCCTTCGAAACGGCGGGCGCGGCCGCGACCGGCGTTCGCGCGGCGCTCGACATGAAGAACGACAAGGAAACCACCGTGGTCGCATGGGCGGGCGACGGCGGCACTTTCGACATCGGCTTTCAAGCGCTGAGCGGCGCCGTCGAGCGCAACGAGAACTTTCTTTACGTCTGCTACGACAACGAAGCCTACATGAACACGGGCGTCCAACGAAGCTCCTCGACTCCTTTCGGCACGCGCACCACCACCACGCCCGGGCAGGACTGGAAAAGCACCCGGAAGAAAAACATCGTGGAAGCCCTGGCCGCGCACCGCATCCCGTACGCGGCCACGGCCTCCATCGCGTATCCCGACGATCTGGTGGCAAAGTTCAAAAAAGCCAAGGACATCAAGAACGGCTCCCGGTTTATCCTCGTTTACACCACCTGCCCCACCGGATGGAGGACTCCGTCGGAAAACACGGTCAAAATAGCCCGCCTCGCGGTCCAGACCAACATGTTCCCCCTTTACGAAGTCGAGGACGGCGTGCGCTACACGATCAACCGCAAGGGAGACAGGCCGGTCAAGGACTACATGTCGATCCAGGGGAGATTCAAACACCTCGTCGAGGAGGATTACGAGGAAATCCAGCGAATGGTGGACGAGGACTGGGAGCTTCTTTTACGAAAGGCAAATCGCCGATAGACCGGCTACCACCCGTACTGTTCCGGAGCTTTTCCTCGGGATTCGACAAGCTTGGGTCCTTTCAAGGAAGGATCGACCGGCTCGACGCGCTCCACCAATACCGCGAACTGCCAGTTGTCCCCGAAATCGTAGACGAATGTCATGGTCGAGCCCTCTTTCAATGAGAGTTCCCGCAAATACGTCTCGTCGGCGAACGGCCCCTCGCCGACGGACGGATGATAATAGGACCGTTTTACCCCCAATGGATCGGGGACGGCGAATTTGTACAGATGGTCGAAATCGAACTTGTAAGCATTGAGAATCGCGGCGCTTAACTGGTCCAAATCACCTTCTCCCGGCATGGCGAAGCGGCGCCAGACCCTGCCCAGCGAAACCTTGAGAAAATAAGTTCCATCCCGGACTTCAAATTCGGGCTTGGTCAGATGTCTTTTCAAGTCTTTGAAAAAAGGCTGGAAAATCCTGATCGCTTTTCCATACCCTTTTTCGAAATCCGGACGCGTCAATCGCATAAATGGAAGTTCCACTTGAGCAACGGCCTGTTGGATCGTCTCGAAGACGGCTTCTCCCCATTCGGTTTTTCCCACGCCTTCGATGTTCCATCCTTTCCCGGTTTCCGCGGGGCCGTCTTGAATCTCGACAAAACCGAACATTTCCAACAAAGCAAGCAAAAGAATTTCGGGATGATGGAGAAAAAAATACGCGTTGACATCCTTTGGATCGAGTTTCAACGCCTTTTTCGGGACCTTTTCGACAATCATGTGGCAAGAGCTGAGCACATGCCCTAAGAGCCAGGGGCTTTCTCCGATTATTCGCGGGTCCGCCCTCATCAAAAGCGTTTCCAACAGCGAAAAATATCGCTCTACGGGATTTAACGACCGCCAAATCTCCAGCATAGCATCCCGAGGAACGACGACGTTCGCTTTCTTGCCACTCTCGATGCCGACGAGTCCGGCAGCCCTAGCGAGCAGGTACAGGCCCGAAATATTGGGGTATGTCAGCATCTTGGGGCTTTTAAAGCCTATTTTCAGGGGATGCGCAAGTCGGCCGTTGATATCCTCCAGCATTTTTTGCGGCAAGTAGCCCATCTTCTTCGATACCTCCAAGGGAGAGTTTTCTCCGATGAATTCCAGCATGGCCTCGAAATCGCGCAAGATGGTTCCCGGCCCGTTTTCATCGATCACCTGTTCGCTTAAAAACTTGCCGGCTTCGGTCGCGGCCGTTTTTTTCGAAGCTTTCTTCTTTTGGCTACCCATTCCGATTTCTCCTTTGCATTTGTTTTTTTTCGGCTTCTCGGCGCAACCTTCTTTCACAATCCGCAGCCGAACTTGATTCGCTCGATAGAAATCGAATTTATTCCGAACCTCCAGCCGTGTCAATTCGCATAAAGCTTTTTTGGATTTTCGGCGGCAATATGGTATGGAAGATCGACGAACTTGGACAACGAAGACGATAAGCGAAAGGGAAACATGTCGGACGAAATCAAAAGGAAACTGATCGATCTTGTGGACTATGCTGGTCGGATGGTCAAACTGGCCGAAAAACCGGTCTTTGGCTTCAGGGATTACCGACAGCCGTTTTTTCACGAAGAGGCGCTGACGGATAAGATCGGAATCGGCATGGACGGCTCGGACGAGAACGGACCGGTCTGGCTGTCGGTCGAACGCCTGAAAAGGAACGATCCTCCCAAGCCGCCCGAAAGAATCGCGCCTTGGATTCGCGTCGGCCGCGATCCTTTTGTTTTCCCCGTCGTCGAAAACACAAAAACCGAAACGATGTCCCGAGAGAAGCTCGAGGAATATCTCGAGTCGGGCCTGGTCGATTCCCAAGATGCCAAACCGTCCGCAGCCGCGGAAGAATCTATCGAGGCTGTCTTGCGGCTCGAACGTTTTCCGGATCTTCGGACCGCCATCGACGCCTACCTCCAAGGCCCTTGGAAAGAATGGTCGGAGGCGGAAAAGCCCCGGAGGGAAACGATCGGAATATACGAGGCATTTTTCAACTATTACCAGGAAGCGAACAACCAAGGGGCGGAAAAGCCTTTGGAATTGGTTTGGGGAATGGGCGTCGCGAGATGGAAACATCAGGGAAAGACCGTGGACCATCCTGTCGTGGAGCAGCTGGTGGAAATGGAAATCGATCCGGCGGACGCCCGTTTGTCCATTCGTCCCAGAGGAGTCGCCCCCCAGGTTTTTCTTCAACCTTTTTTCGACATGGACCTGCCCGGGGCTCAGACGGTTTTCGACTTTTCGGCGCGGTTTTTCGACGAATTCGCCGAGGACCGGGAACTTTCGCCCTTCGTGCCGGAAACCTTCGAGCCCGTGCTAAGGCAGGCGACAACCCATATCGACAAACGAGGCGCGTACTTCCCGGATACGAACCAAGGCAAAACGAACCGGAGACTGCCCGATCCGCAAGATTGTCTGATCGTTACCGATACGTGGGCCGTCTACGCCCGAAAAAGATCCGACAATTTTTTCGTGAACGATTTGAAGCGGCTCAAGGCGGCGATCGAATCGGCGGAAACGCTGCCGAAACCGGCTCGGAGACTCGTGGGTTTTTCGGACGAGGAAAAAAAAGCCTCCGACATCGCGACCGACCCGTCGAAAGCCAACCGCGCCGAAACCAAGGCGGGGCCGGACGACGACATTTTCGACCGGTCGCAAGAGTTCTTTTTCCCGAAACCCTTCAACGACGAACAGGTGGAAATCGGAAAAAGACTGGCCGTTTCCGACGGCGTGGTGGTCCAAGGCCCCCCCGGGACCGGAAAGACCCACACCATCGCCAATATGATCTGCAATTGCATGGCCATGGGAAAACGCGTGCTGGTGACATCCAAAGGAGAGGCGGCCCTCGCGGTGCTTAGGGAGCATATCCCGGAAAGCGTCCGGGAACTGACGATCAGCCTCTTGACCAACGAAAGACAGGGGCTCAAACAACTCGAAAGGGCCGTGACGATTCTATCGAACGCATCGACCCGGCACAACGAGCACGCCCTCCGGCAGGACATCCTGTCCATCCAGCAACGAATCGCCTCCATCGAAGACCAGATCGAATCCATAGACGACGAACTTCGTCGATGGGCGCGAAAGCACCTGGAGCCTGCGGGCGGAACCGACGGCGAAAAGGGCGTTCTTCCCATGGAATTGGCCAAGCGGGTCCTCGCGGACAGGAAAAAATACGAATGGTTCCCCGACCGACCCGAGGAGGGCAAGGATTTCGTTCCGCTCTTTTCCGACGGCGACATCAAGGAAATCCGAAACGCCCGAAAAAAGTTGGGGCCCGATCTTTCGTACCAAGGCAAAAAGATTCCCGATCTGTCCGACCTTCCCGACAGCGACGGCCTCGTGTCAGTTCACAACGACCTGCTGAGCGCCGGTCGATTGGAAAGACAGGCCGAAGACGGAGACTTGCCGCTTCTTTCCACGACCGTACCGGACGCCGAGGCCAAGGCCGAAAAGCTTCTCGAGGCCGTAAACGCCGTCAGGGATTTTTACGACGAGGCCGAGGAGCGCCCCTGGTTGTCCAATCTGTTCAAGCAGTGGAACCGAAACGGATTCGATTCGGACCGGACCAGGCTTTTCGACGACTTGATCCCCGCTATGGAATCCATCGCGGAAAAAAGGATCGAAGTCGTCGGGCACGCGGTAGAGGCGCCCGACGAGGTTTTCGGAAACGTTGTCGTGTGCGAGGCGGTGGCCAGGGCGCGCGAGGGACGGCGGCCCTTCGGGCTGGCAAGCTTCGGAAAATCCAGGGAAAAGGCGTTGTTCAAGCAGATCGGGATCGCGGGCGCGCCTCCTTCCGGTCCGGACGACTGGCGAAAGGTTTCCGGCTATATCGATTGGCGAAAAGAGATCGGTTCCTTTTGCAGGCGATGGGCGAACGCATCCTACGAATTCGCGTTGCCGGCCATGGAAGATCAAGGCGACAAAACGGGCTTTCACGTTTCCGTGACGTTTCGCGTGATCGAAAAGGCCCGCGCCGTAGTCGAACGATTCTCCAAGACAATCGCGGAGGAAACGCCGAAATTGTTTCCGCGCGGCCCGGTCCCGGCGGATATCCTGGATTCCGGCGACGCCGCGAAGAACGCGGCGGAGATTGTCGGGCTCAATCTTTCCAAAACAAGGCTTTCCCGCTCGCGCCTTTTGGTCGGGAAAGCACTGGAAGATCTCGGGAAATTTTCCGGTCCGGTCGTCGATGCAGTGAAAGATTTTCTGAAAAACGACATCGGCAGTCCGCAATCGGACGCCGGAGATGTTTCGGTCCGGTGGTCGGAGCTTGTCGGGGAATTGAAGCGGGTCCGCGATCTCGCGCCCGACCTGATGACCGTTCGGCGAATCGCCAAGGAGGTCGGCAAGTCGGGGGCGAAAAAATGGGCCAGAAAACTGAGGACGGCGGCCGTTTCTAACGAGTCGGACCCGTGGACTCCCCCCGATTGGAAACATGCCTGGAACTGGGCTGCGGACGAAGCATATATAAAAGGTATAAACGGAAGGAAGAGAATCCAAAGCCTGTTCGAATCCCGGACCAGTCTCGAAAAGGATTTGAAGAAAGAGGTCGAAAAGGTCGTAGCTCTAAAAACCTTTCTGGGGCTAAAAACGAACATGACCCCAAAGGTGGAAAGCGCGCTGGTCATGTTCACGGCCGCCATTCGCCGCATCGGGAAAGGCACGGGAATTCGGGCGCAGCGTTTCCGCAAGGACGCCCGAACCGCCATGGAACAGTCCTATTCGGCAATCCCCTGCTGGATAATGCCAGCTTGGAGAATATCGGAAAGCCTTCCCCCGCAACTGGGCTCTTTCGACCTGGTGGTGATCGACGAAGCGTCCCAGTCCGATATCTCGGCCCTTCCGGCCCTGCTCAGGGCGGAAAAGCTTCTCGTCGTGGGGGACGACAAGCAGGTGAGCCCCACCGGAGCCTTCATCGAGGAGAAGAAGCTTCTGAACTTGAAGCGCAACTATCTCAAGGATCAGCCTTTCGCCCCGCTGATGCTTCCGGGCGCCTCCCTCTACGACCTGGCCAATGCCATGTTTCCCGGAAAACGGATCATGCTCCGGGAACACTTCAGATGCGTCGAACCGATCATTCGCTTCAGCATGCAATTCTATTCCGAGGAAATCGTCCCGCTCCGCGTTCCCAACTCGTCGGAACGAATCGATCCTCCGCTCGTGGACGTCCACGTTCCGCACGGAAGAAAGAACAAGGGCAAGGTCAACGAGGCGGAGGCCTTGGCGATAGTGGACGAAATCGAAAGGATCGTCGGAGATCCCTTCTTTTCGAACAGGTCCATCGGCGTGGTCTCTCTGGTCGGAGACAAACAGGCCCAGTTTGTCCAGGCGCGACTCCTGAACCGAATCGGGGAGGACGCCTTTCTGAAACACGCGATCGCCTGCGGAGATTCCGCCGCCTTCCAGGGAAAGGAACGCGACATCATGTTCGTCAGCATGGTGGAGTGTCCCGAATCGAGCATCGCGAAAACCTCGCTCGTTTTCCAGCAGAGATTCAACGTGGCGCTCTCCCGGGCCAAGGACCGCATGTATCTTTTCCGCTCCGTGACCGAGGAAATGCTCAACCCGGACGATCTCAAGGCGAAGGTGCTCCGGCATTTCCAGCATCCCATGGAAAGTTGCGACAAAAACGGCGAAGATCCGATCGCGCTTTGCGAGTCCGATTTCGAAAGGGAAGTTTTCTCGAGGCTCGTGGAGATGGGGTACCGCACCATGCCGCAGGTGAAGGTGGGGCCCTATCGCATCGATTTGGTCGTCGAAGGCGAAAACGACCGAAGACTGGCCGTCGAGCTGGACGGAGACAAATACCACGGTCCGGACAAATGGGCCGCCGACTACAAGCGCCAGCAGATACTGGAACGGGTCGGCTGGAAATTCTGGAGGTGCTGGGGATCGAGCTTCGTTCTGGACCCCGACGGCTGCATGCTGGATCTGGCGAACAAGCTGGCCGGGATGGGCATCGAGCCTTCCGCGGACAAGGAACATGGCGAGAAAATCTACACGGAACACCGGGTCGTGCTCCGCGAGTCGCAAGCGCAGGCAAATTATGGAAACCATTCCGAGGATACCGTTCGAGAACGAGAACCATGCTGAGATGGGGTTCGAGATTCTCACCCTCCAAAGCCTGTTTTCGAGGCGGGGCAAAGTGCGCGGATTGCTCGGGAGACCCCACAGGGTCGAGTTTTACATCATCATGTACATATCCCGAAAACCGGGAATGCACTACATAGATTTCCATAGCGTTCCATTCGACGAAGGCGCGCTCCTGTTCGTGTCAAAGGGGCAGGTACACGCGTTCGAGGTCGTCCCCGGCCGAGAGGGTTTTATCATCCTGTTCACCGAGAATTTCGTGTCGAAAAGCCTGATTCGCTCCGATTTGCCGTCTTTGCACAGGTTGTACGACTACCCTTTTCACGATCCCGCCATACAGCCCAACGAGACGGGAAACGTCGATTTCGGCTCTCTTTTCCGCCAAATCCAAGAGGAATACGAACTGGCCGACACGTTCGCCAAGGAGGAAATTCTTCGTTCGTATTTGAAACTGCTATTGCTGAAGGCGGAGCGAGCGAAAAAAACTTTGACGGACCCGCTGGGAAACGCAGGAGGGTTTGAAAAGTTCCTGATTGTAACGGATTTGGGGGAACCCTGAAAGGGGGCGACATACAAGCCCAG
>CAZNTU010000088.1:13762-22723 GCA_964575975.1 uncultured Desulfobacteraceae bacterium | reverse complement strand
ATTTCTCTTGCGACTGTAAACCTGCCAATCTCCAAATGGCCGATCTTGAAGACGATCCCCCTATCGAACCTCCGGTCGTGGCGACACCCGTGCCCTAAGGATATTCGTGTTTCATTCACTTTTTTTCAACCATATTTCAACCACAGGAGTTTTGCATGGAAGAAATGAAAATGATGCTGGTGGATGACGAAGAGCGCTTTTTAAGAACGACTTCGAAATTGCTGGCGAAAAAGGGCTACAAGGTCTTCACGGCGGCCAGCGGGCCGGAGGCCTTGGAGAACCTGAAACAGCACACGATCCACGTGGTCGTCCTGGACGTCAAGATGCCGGGGATGGACGGAATCGCGGTCCTGAAGGAGATCAAGCGAAGCTTTCCCCTGGTGGAGGTGATCATGCTCACCGGACACGGCACGGTGGAATCGGCGGTGGAAGGCCTGAAATCAGGGGCCACGGACTATCTCGCCAAGCCCACGGACATCGACGACCTCCTCGCGAAGGCGGAGGAGGCCTTCGAAAAACGGCTGCGTCTGGAACAGAAAATCCGCATGGCCCAGAGCAAGCTGTACATGAAATCGCCCAGGGAAATCCTCAAGGGCGGCGGGGACCCGGGAGCCAGATAGCCGCAGCTCTTTCCGGAAACTCGGAGACACGGACAAACCGGAGAATTTCTCTTTCGGAGCAACACGGCCATGGGACGAAAAAACGGAAAACCGAAAGTTCGGAACGGATTTCGGATGAAAAATCTGCGCTTGAAAGAGATGGTTTTCATCGCCCCAGGTGTTAGGTGTAGGCGGCCGGTCGAGTCGAAAAGGGCGGGAAACGAGAAATCCTGCCGAATCGATTGTCTCTGAAAAGCGGGACTTGCTCTGTTCTTCTTTCACCAAAACGACAAAAAACTGTCAGTGAAAATTCCAGTTTTTACATTCTGTCAAAAACACAGACACAATTTTGAGCTTCCATTCCGGCTTGCTTTTTAGAAACGCATGCGGAGGGCGAAAAACAGACAGGAGGACCCTCATTTTCCCTCGCTTCCATCATGGCACGGAGGTTGCTATACAAAAAGCGTCCCGCTTTTCAGTTCGCGGCCATATAAACCAAAGCTTTTATACCGGGGAGATCAAAAATGGAAAACGGACATAGATACGCCAGGTTGCGAAAGATGGTCCTGGCAAGCATGATTCTAGTGCCTTTGGTTCCTTTCATCCTGGTGGTGTGCATTGGATACTACTATTTCACCTCTGCCTTGGAACACATGACCATTTCCAGCACAAGACGCATCGTCGACGACCATCGCCTGATGATCGAGTCTTTTCTGCAGGAAAGAAAGGCGGACTTGGAATTCATAATAAACTCCTACGAGTTCGCGGAACTGTCCGATCCGGAAAACCTTAAGGAAGTCTTTCAACGTCTCCAAACGCAATCCAATGCCTTCGTCGATTTGGGCGTTTTCAACCAGGAAGGCGTCCATGTGTCGTACCAAGGTCCCTTTCAACTTACCGGCCGGGTTTACAGCGAAGCCGACTGGTTTCAGGAAGTAATGAAAAAGGGAGTCTACGTCAGCGACATCTTTTTGGGATTCCGTCGCGTCCCCCACTTCGTGATCGCCATGTCGAAATCCGAAGGCCCTGCAAAATGGATCGTCCGCGCCACCATCGACACGTACATGTTCAATGAACTGGTCAAAAAGGTGCGCATCGGAAAAACCGGCGAGGCCTACCTTTTAAACGTGAACGGCGTTTTCCAGACCGAACGCCGTTCCGGAGGCTCGATCCTGGACCAGGACCCGGACTTCGAAAAATATCTGAAGACCGATTGGGACCAGGATATCCAAACCTTCGTGCTAAAGGACTATCTGGGGCTTGAATTCATATACGCCACGACTTGGCTGCAAGACAAGGATTGGCTGATGGTAGTGCGCCAGGAAACCGGCGACGCCTTTAAAAACCTGCGCTACGCAAGCTACCTGATACTGATCATCAGCGTGATCGGCGGCGCGGCCATTATCTCCGTGGCGTTTTTTCTCACCGGTCGAATCGTGAACAGGATGATGACCACGGACACGGAAAAAGACCGTTTGCAGGAACAGCTGATTCGGGCCAGCCGCTTGGCCGAACTGGGGGAAATGGCCGCCGGGTTCGCCCACGAAATCAACAATCCCCTTCAGATCATCAAGAGCGAGCAGGCCCTGATCAAGATGATCATGTCCGATCTGACCGAAAAGGGGCTCGTGAACGCCCCCGAGGAATTGGCGGAACTCGACGACTCCATCGAGCAAATCGAGCTTCAGGTAAAAAGGTGTTCGGACATCACCCACTCGATCCTGAAATTCGGAAGAAAGACGGACGCCAACCCGCAGGATGTGGACTTGAGCCTGTTCATCCCGGAAGTGAGCGACATGGTCGTCAACAAGGCGACCGTCAACGGAATCAAGGTTCATCTCGACCTTTCCGAAACGCCGCCGGTCCACGGCGATCCCGGCCAGCTCCAGCAAGTTTTCCTGAATCTTTTCAACAATGCCATGGACGCCATTTACGAGAAGCACGGGGTCACGGGCGGGGAACTGACGGTATCTACGGGAATGAATGGCGACGGGATGGTGTGGGTGTCGGTGAAGGACAACGGATGCGGAATCGGCGAGGAAGACCAGAAGAAGATCTTTTCGCCCTTCTATACCACCAAGCCCGTCGGAAAGGGAACCGGCTTAGGCCTTTCCGTCTGCTACGGAATCATCAACGCCATGGGAGGCGCCATGGAGTTGAGGAGCGAAAAAGGAATCGGAACGACTTTCACGGTAAAACTTCCGGTCGCGGCGAAAACCGTCTCGTAAGGATAGCATATTTCAACCATGTGTGTTTTTCCAACCATATTCAACCCAAGTCAAAGGAGTTCTCCAATGGAAGAAATGAAAATGATGCTGGTGGATGACGAAGAGCGCTTTTTAAGCACGACTTCGAAATTGCTGGCGAAAAAGGGCTACAAGGTCTTCACGGCGGCCAGCGGGCCGGAGGCCTTGGAGAACCTGAAACAGCACACGATCCACGTGGTCGTCCTGGACGTCAAGATGCCGGGGATGGACGGAATCGCGGTCCTGAAGGAGATCAAGCGAAGCTTTCCCCTGGTGGAGGTGATCATGCTCACCGGACACGGCACGGTGGAATCGGCGGTGGAAGGCCTGAAATCAGGGGCCACGGACTATCTCGCCAAGCCCACGGACATCGACGACCTCCTCGCGAAGGCGGAGGAGGCCTTCGAAAAACGGCTGCGTCTGGAACAGAAAATCCGCATGGCCCAGAGCAAGCTGTACATGAAATCGCCCAGGGAAATCCTCAAGGGCGGCGACGTGGGAATCCAGTAGCGACGCAATCCCGGTGGGCGAAGCCCGTTTGGAACGAACAGGCTCGCAGTCGATCCAATCCCAAGCAATTCCACGCGAAAGAAACGGTCAGCGAGCCTGTCGCTTCGCCCCACTTTTAAACTCACCAGCGAGAACGTTTGGAGGTATCGATGAAAGACGAGAAGAAAAAAGCCTCGGGGTACGACAAGTATGTTGATTGGAAGATGTTTTTCATACCTGTTGTCCTCCTTTTCCTGCTCCTGATCATCCCCATTCCCCAGAGCATGAAAAAAGTCGGAACGCAATACTCCGTAGGGCCGAAGGCGGTTGTCGATTTTTTCACCAGGGAGCTGTTCAACCTAAGCTCTTCCGACGCGGAACAGTGGCAGCTTGCCGCCGCCCAAATCATGGAACAGAACATGAAGATGGGCGCGCTAAACAAAGAGCGTTATTTGAACCGCGACCAGAAGTGGGCCCAAAAATTCAGTATCCCCGTCAGCAAAAGCAATTTCGAGAGAGCCCATAACTTTGTCAAGGACAACGTCGACGAGGCCAGGTTTCTGGAAATCATGAAAGACGGTCTCAACCTTCGCATGGAGAAACTCGAATACGACGGGTTGACCGAAAGCGACCGCGCGGCCGCCGACAAGGGCGCTTGGAAAATCAAAGTGTCCATAGCCATGATGGCGTTCGTGGTGCTCTGCTTCCTCACGGAATGCATACCGCTTCCGACCGTGGCTTTCTGCGTGGGCTTGATCCTGGTGTTCACCGGAGTGGTGGGCCGCCAGGAGGTCGCCATGCTCTACTGGGACGACGCCGTATGGTTCATCATGGGCAGCCTCATGTTCGCCGCCGCCTTCGTAAAGACCGGCGTCGACAAGCGGGTGTGCCTGATGATGTTCAAGAAGCTGGCCGTCCCGAACATCAAAATGATCACCCTGATCTTTTTCGTCATCATCGCCCCTCTCGCGGCGTTCATATCCGACCACGCGCTGGCCGCCATGTTCCTGCCCATCGGCATCCTTCTGTACCAGAACAGCCTCACCGACGAGGTACCCGAGGACCCCGAGCTGGGGAAACTTCTGATGATCGCCATCGCCATGGCCTGCAACATCGGCGGGCCGGGCTCGCCTTCCGGCGGCGCCCGAAACGTCATCATGATGACCTTTCTGAACGACATGTTCGGCATGGACATCGGGTACATGCAGTGGATGGTCTACTGCTTTCCCTATGTCATCGTCATGATTCCGATCGCTTGGTTCGTGACCAACTGGAGATTCAGACCGCGCATCACATCGCTCGCACCGGCCATGAAGCACTTGCAGAGCGAGATCGGAAAGATGGGTCCGTGGAACCGCAAGCAAATTATCTCCCTGATCATCTTCGTGGTGATGGTCTTCGGATGGTTCACCGAAAAAGAATTCTACACCCTCGGAATCTACCCGGTCAGGCTGGGCATCGGCGTCATCGCCATAGCGGGCGCCGTCGCCTACATACTGGCCGGAATCGTCAACTGGAGGGACTACCAGGAAAAGGTCGATTGGGGCGTGGTGTGGCTCTACGCCGGCGCCATCATTTTCGGACGCACCCTGGACGAAACCGGAGCGGCCTTCTGGATGGCGAGATCCGCCCTCGACATCCTGGCGCCTCTTGGAATGGATTCCGGCCTGCCTTTGCTGGCCATTTCCAACGGTCTTACGGCTGTTTTGACGAACCTGATGGCCGACGGTCCGGCTGCGGCGGCCGTGGGTCCCATCGCGTTGAACATGGCGGGTCTGGTCCATCCCGGATCGACCTACCTTCCGTTCATGGCCATGAGCACGGCCATCGCGTCATCGTTCGCGTATTGCCTGATCATCGGCACACCGCCGAACGCCATCGTCTACGCCAGCGGATTCCTGGAGCCCAAGGATTTCCTCCGGGTGGGAGTGCCCATGTGGATCGTCGCCAACGTCCTTCTCCTGGCGATTACCGGCGTATACTGGATGATGATGGGATTCGGGGAACTGCCGGCATTCTGACGGTTCGACCGGACTTAAGTGAGCACCGGAACTATTGGGAAAGGTACAAGAAAAATGAGAGAAGACGACAAAATGGAAAACCTGAAAAAGACATTCTGTCACCGCGACGGCGTGACTTATTTCGACAAGAAAACGGAAAGGACGATATTCTTCGTCCTTACCTTGGCCATGCTCGCGTGGGGAGTTTTAACGAAGCTGGGCGTTTTCTAATGGAAACACGACCGGCGAAAACAAGGAACGGAAGACAAATGGAAACGACAGCGACAGACGGAAATCCGGAAAGTTTGGGAAACGGGCGATGGAGCTTGCGCGAGTACTTCGGCGCGCTTGCCGCGATGGTAAAGAGGCCGAGCGGTTTTTTCGGGAATATTCCGAAAAACCCGGGCTACCGGCGCTCCATCGCTTTTCTGATCTTGTCAAGCATCTTTTTCGCGGTCGCGGGCCTTGTCGCCAACCGGAGCCAACAGCTCGGAATCACTCTGGTCCTCTGGGTCAACGCGGTGGGAATGCCGGCCATATCGGCCGTATTGTGCTTCATGGCACTGACAATGATCAAGAGAAAGCGTCAGCCGTTCGCCCTCGTTTTCGCCGTGTTCGCCTACGCGTCCGGGACGACCATGCTCGCGTCGTGGATACCGGGAATCCTGTTTGCGACCGAATTCTGGAAATGGTACCTCGTCGGTCTCGGACTGGTGAAAGTTTTCGAACTGAAATGGACCGGAGCGCTATTAATCGTCGGCATCACCTTGGCTTCCCTGTTTTTGTTCTTTTACTCGGTTTTTCCGATAGTTTCGGCCGTGAAAGGTTATTTCTAAACGGTTGTTTTTTGACGGCAGTACTCGAACTGAAAGAGAAAAAGCGTCTTTTTCGGACAGCCAAACAAAGGAGGCGGAAAAAATGAATACCAAGACAAAGCTATTGATCGTGGACGACGAGGCGCAGTTCCGCGCGACCACGAAGAAGATCCTGGACCGGAGAGGCTTCGACACCTTCCTGGCCGGGTCGGGGGAGGAGGCGATCGAACAGCTTTCGGCCGAGCCGGACGTGGTGGTGCTCGACATCAAGATGCCCGGCATGGACGGCCACGAGACCCTCGGGGAGATCAGGAAGAGGAAGCCCGACCTGCCCGTGATCATGCTCACCGGCCACGGCGACATGCCCTCGGCCAAGGAGGCCCTCAAGCAGGGTGCCTTCGACTACCTGGCCAAGCCCTGCGACATCGACATACTGGCCGCGAAGATCCTGGAGGCCCGCCGCCGGGGCAGGAGGGTGGAATCCTCCGCGGAGAGCACCGCCGGGGACATCATGATCCCCATCGAGGAGTACACCACCCTCGCCGAGGGGCGCACCATCCAGGAGGCCGTCGAGACCATCAAGGCCTCCTTCTATCCCCGGGTGGCGACCAGCCGCATCATGGAGACCGGCCACAGGTCGCTTCTCGTGATGGACTCCGCGAACAGGGTCGTCGGCGTGGTAGCCATCATCGACCTTCTCGGCAACATCATGCCGGCCTACCTGAACGCCCCCAAGCCCAGCACGGCCGACTCCATGCAGTACTCCACCATGTTCTGGTCCGGCGAGTTCACGAGAGCCGTGAAGAAGCTCGGCGGCAAGAAGCTCTCGGAGATCATGTCCCCGCCCCCGCTCACCATAGACTTCGACGCCAACCTGATGGAAGCGGCCTTCGCCATGTTCTCCAACAGGGAGCGCCGCCTCGTGGTCACCAAAAAGGGCGAGGCCAAGGGCGTGGTCCGCGAGCAGGACCTCTTCTTCGAGATGGAGAGGATTCTCAGGGATTAGCCGTTAGGTGTTAGTTTTTAGCTGTTAGCTTTTAGCCGTTAGGTGCCGGCGGTTTAGGTTTCGAGGGGGGCGGGCTCGAAAAGACGCCCCCGTTTTCTGCAAACTGAAATCCGGGGGCTTTCGGAGCCCCCGGATTTCGACTTTACCCCACGTATTCCCTTTCCAGGGTGTCCATCTGCTCGTGGAATTTCTCGTGCTGTCCCTCGCCGATCTCCTCTTTTTCCCAAACGAAGAAGTGTTCCGAAATTTCCCGTCGCTCCGACGGCGAAAGCTTCTGTTCTCCCATCGGAAAGAGTACCTTGTTTTCCTTTTCGATATGATTCGTCAATAATCGCCTGTAATTGTCCGCGATCCCGGCGAACTCCGAAAAATCCTTGCTCGCTTCTTTTCTCAATTCGTCCAGGCAACGATTCATTTGCGCCACGAGTTCCCTTCCTTCCCGGTGCTCCTTCAGCATCGCGCCGATAGGGCCGCCCTCCTTGGGTATTCCCGATTTTTCGAAAGCGGGGAACAGGTAGTTTTCCTCTTTGCCGTGATGGCACTTGTCGACGAACACCGCGTAAAAATCCAGGATTTGGCCCAGGTGACGAATTGCCGCTTCTCGCGGTTTATCGACCTTGGACAAAAGATTGTCCATGATCTCGAGCATTTTCAAAATGCCCTCGTGCTCCTCCATGAGTTCCTCGGTCGGAGTCATGCCTTACCTCCTTTGTTTTTGGATTTCATCGATTCTAACACAATCAGGGGGCGTTTCACAAAAGCATTTTCCTCTTTTCCCGCGCTTTGACCTTCCATGTTTTTCCAAAAGCTGGTAAGGATGCGATGACAAGGTATAAACGCATTTCGAAATAGCCGGAGGCAAGCCGAGACCTTACAATGATTCCCTATCCGAAAATAGACCCCGATATCGTCGCTATCGGCCCAATCCACGTCAGGTGGTATGGCCTGATGTATATCCTGGGCTTCGTGTCCGCGTACTTCCTGATCCAAAGACAGAGGCGGGCCAAGGAGCTGGGACTCCGGGGGGAAGCGGTCCAGGATTTTTTGATTTACCTTATCGTAGGACTCATGGCGGGAGGCCGCTTGGGGTACCTCCTATTCTACCAGTACGCGGAATGGAGGTTCTATCTATCCAATCCCGTCGAAATCATAGCGATCTGGCACGGAGGGATGTCTTTTCACGGGGGAATGCTCGGAGTCTTGGCCGCCGGGTGGTGGTACTGCAGAAAAAAGTCGATCCCTTTTCTAGCGGCGGCCGACTGCGCGGTTGTGGCCGCTCCCGTGGGATTGGGCCTGGGAAGAATCGGCAATTTCATAAACGCGGAACTTTACGGCAGGGTAACCGACGTCCCGTGGGCCATGGTCTTTCCCGGGGGCGGAGACCTGCCCCGGCACCCGTCCCAGCTGTACGAGGCGTTCCTGGAAGGTCTCGTTCTCTTTTCGATCCTCTGGTATCTGCGCAAAAAGGAATTCGAGGACGGAATGATGGTCGCCTTTTTCCTTTTTTTCTACGGCCTGTTCCGTTTTTTCGTCGAATTCTTCCGAGCGCCGGACCCCCAGATCGGGCTTTTGCTGGGAAACGCGCTCACCATGGGACAAATTTTATGCCTGTTCATGATCGCGTGCGGAGCGGCGCTCGCGATCTATGTCAGAAAGTCGAGACGGAACCAATGACGCCAGCGTATTAGGCTGAAGCCGGGGTGGTGAAAACCGAGAATTCGGAACATATTCCGGATGAAAAACCTATCCTCCAAAGGGATGGTTTTCATCCCCCCGGATGGAAGCTTAAAGGTCAAAGCGGAGCCG
>CAZNTU010000088.1:0-13662 GCA_964575975.1 uncultured Desulfobacteraceae bacterium | reverse complement strand
GCGAATTTAGGCCAATCCCGAATTGACCGATGCGCATCCATCCCTCAAAAAGGCCATAACCCGTCCGCTGACTTGTCATCCAACCGAAACGTCATATTTTTCTTCATTATGACTTTTATTCTTGAACATTTACCCGAATCGGAAAAAATGCCATTAAAACGATGAAAATTTCGAACTTTGAACAAACAAAACGACCGATCCGGACCAAAAAATCCGCTTTCCTCGCGATGTTCATCGCGGCGGCGTCCGTATTTCTCTCGGTCTGCGCCCCTGCCCAGGCCGACGATTTCGCGACGCGAATCCAATTGTTCGTCGAATTGATTCCCGAGGAACACAAACTGGAAGCCACCGCCGCAATCCGCGCATTCGCCGGCGACGCCGACCGCGTTCGTCTCCTTCTGTCCAAAGACGCCACAATCCGCAAATTCCTGATCGACGGGAAAAAAAGGCCGTACAAATTCTCCAAAGGAGTACTGGCAACCCCGGTCGAAAAAACGAACAACGGTTTCGCAAATGTCGAAATCTCCTACGAAGCCGTCTACGACGACCCTGTCCCCGTTCTTCCGGTAAATACGGACAATCCCGGATACGGAGTAACCGGAACCATCGCGCCGACCGGGACATTCCTGTTAAGCGGGTCGGGATGGCACCCCCAGACAACAAACGGAAAGTCCTCCTACGACCTGACGGTCAAAGCGCCCGCAGGCGTCATCGCGGTCACGGCGGGAAAGTACCTGGGCGCCGAAACCGACGGCCCTTATACCGTTTCGCGCTGGAAAATCGAAAACGCGCCCGAAGGTCTCGCGCTTTCCGCCGCCGAATACCAGGTTTCGACAAAACGCACGGGCAACGTGGACGCAATGACTTTTCTTCTACGTGAAAACGCCCGCTTGGCCCCGACGTACCTGGACGCCACCGCGAAATACATCCTCGACTACGAGGCCATGTTCGGCCCCTACGCCTTCGAAAAGTTCGCCGTCGTCGAAAACTTTTTCCCCACCGGATACGGTTTCCCGTCCTATACCTTGCTGGGCACGACGGTGCTAAGGCTGCCTTTCATCGTCTACACAAGCCTCGGACACGAAATCGCCCACTGCTGGTGGGGAAACGGGGTGCTTCCGGAATATTCCAAAGGAAACTGGAGCGAAGGTCTCGCGACCTACGTGGCGGATTACCTGTTCAAGGAAAGACAATCCCCGGCCGAAGCCCGCGAATATCGTCTTCAACTCCTCAGGAACTATTCGACCCTGACCGCTCCGTCAGACGATTTTCCCCTCTCCCAATTCGCAAGCCGCGTCGATCCAGCCACAAAGGTCGTCGGGTACGACAAGGGCGCCATGTTTTTCCACATGCTTCGCAAGAAAACGGGGGACGAAATCTTCTGGGAAGGCTTGAGAAGAATGTACGCCCGGTTTCTCTTCAGGGAGGCTTCCTGGGAAGACTTCGAAAACACGTACGAATCTCTCCTGAACGAGCCCTTGGATGGATTCTTCGACCAATGGATCGAGCGGCCTGGAGCGCCGATCCTGTCCGTCGAGGATGTCGCGGCCACGAAATCCGGGCCGGTAACGACCGTGAAAGGACGGCTCGTTCAACAGCCGCCCTTTTACAATCTGAACGTACACTTGCTTTTGAAAACCCAAGAGTCCAAGCTGGAAAAAACGGTAGCCATCGACGGACGGAGCGCTTCGTTCGAATTCCAAACGAAGGAAACTCCCGTAAAGCTCTCGGCGGACCCCGAGGTGGATATCTTCCGAAGGCTCTACCCGTCCGAAATCCCACCCTCGATCAACAGCCTCAAGGCGTCCGACAACCTTGTTATTGCGATGGCAGGGGAGAACCGGAAAAAGTACGAACCGATCGGGACGCTGTTTGCCCAAGCGTTCGGAGCAGAAGATTTCAAAATCGTGGATGCGGAAAGTCTGGAGGACAAGAAGCTGCCCGATGCCGATATTCTGTGGATCGGACCGCCGCCGGAAACCGTCTTGAAGAACCCGGCGGCCGACGGCGCGGTATCGCTTGGCGCGGTATCGCTTGGCGCGGTATCGCTTGGCGCGGTATCGCTTCAAAACGACCGTTTCTTTTTAAACGACGCCGTTTACGACAGACCCGGCGACGCCTTCTTCGGCGTGTTTCCGAATCCCGATTCCAAGAACCGCGTCACTGCCGTGTTTCTGCCCTTGTCCCCCGAACAAACGGAGTCGGTCGCCAGGAAAATTCCGCATTACGGTAAGTACAGCTATCTGGCTTTCAGGCAGGGACGAAACGCGGACAAGGGAACATGGCCGGCGAAGGATTCGCCCTTGATCCATCGATTCGCCGAGGAAAAACCGCCAAACAAGAAAAACGGATGAAAAACACGAGGGAACAAAGTATGAAAAAAAACAGCATACCGATTTTGGCCGCGTCTCTTTTCCTCCTTCTTTTTTCAGTCGCGGCGTGCGGCGCGGAATATCGACTGACGGAGACGGGGTCGAAGGATACCGTGCCTCTGGCAAAAGCCGCGCCGGAATTGAAAGGGAACCGGCTTGTACTGGTAGGCGAGCTTCACGACAACCCCACGCACCACGAAAAGCAGCTGGCGGTTATTAAAGCCTTGCGCGAGGCGGGCGCGCAAGTGGCCATCGGCCTGGAAATGTTCACTCACGACAACCAGGAAGCTCTCGACAAATGGGTTTCGGGGGAAATTTCCCCGAAGGAGTTCGTTCCGGTCTACTACGAAAACTGGAACTTCCCATGGCCCCTTTACAGCATGATCTTCGAGTACGCACGGGAAAACAAAATCCCCATGGTCGGGTTGAACGTCGGGCGGGACATCACGCGCCAAGTCGCCCGCCAGGGATTCGCGTCCCTGGACGACGAGCAGAAGGGAAAATTGCAGGACGTCGCCTGCCGCGTGGACGAGGACTACATGGAATTCATACGCGAGGTGTACGGCGACCATTCCCACGGACACCTCGACTTCAACTATTTTTGCGAGGCGCAGCTCGTTTGGGACAACGTCATGGCGGTACACGCGCTCGAGTACCTGAACAAAAATCCGGACTCGACCATGGTGCTGCTGACCGGGAGCGGCCACGCCCGAAAACGGGGTATCCCCACGCAAATAAAAAAGCGCTCGGACATGCCCCACGCGGTCGTATTGCCGGCTGCCCCGGGCTTCATAACACCGGAGATCGTCGGCCCCGACGAGGCGGACTACTTGATATCGGAAAATTAAGAACCGAGAGGTTGGGATGATCAGATTTTGCATCAATTGCGGACAGGCGACGAAAAAAAAGGTGCCCGACGGAGACGACCGCCCGAGGGACGTTTGCGGATTTTGCGGAGTCGTCCACTACGAGAACCCGAAAATGGTGGTGGGATGCATCCCCGAATACGACGGGAAAATCCTGATGTGCAAGAGGGCCATCGAGCCCAGATACGGCAAGTGGACCCTTCCGGCCGGTTTCATGGAGAACGGCGAGACCGTGGAGGAGGGCGCCCGGAGGGAAACGCGCGAGGAAGCCTGCGCACGCATAGACGATTTGAAGCCGTACGCCCTTTTTAATCTCGCTTTCGTGAGCCAGGTGTACATGATGTTCCGCGCCCGCCTAGTCGATCTCGATTTCAAGCCGGGTGCCGAAAGCCTGTCCGTCGCCCTGTTCCGGGAGGAGGAAATTCCTTGGGACCAAATCGCCTTCACCGTGGTCGAAAAAACGCTTAAACGGTTTTTCCGGGACCGCAGGAGAGGGCAATTCGAATTTTTCACGGGAAATATCGAACCGTCGCGAAAACCATGAAAATACTGAAAGCGTCTTTAATGGAACGTTGCATCGGCTGCCACGGCTGTTCCCTCGCCTGCGCCCGACTGGTACACGACCGATTGTCCTGGAACGCCTGCGGCATACGGATCAAATCCTCGGGAGGCCTGTCCACCGGGTTCGAGGCGGCGACGTGCGTCGCCTGCGATCCCCCGCCCTGCGCGAAAGTATGCCCCACCGGCGCGTTTTCCCCCCGAAAAGGCGGAGGCGTGCTGGTGAAAAAACGCCTTTGCATCCGTTGCGGAGACTGCGCCGACGCATGCCCCGTGGATGCCGTCTACATTGACGAATCCGGAGAACCGTTCGTTTGCATCCACTGCGGCAAGTGCGTTTCGTTCTGCCCCCACGGCTGCCTGGAGATGGTGGAAGCCAGCGCCCGGAAAGGATCGTCCGCGACCGGAAAGGAGACCCTATGATCGACAACAGTTTCCGCGTGCTGAAAATCGACCTGGCCGAAGGCAAAGGGAGAGTGCTCCAGTTGGAAGGAAGGGACGAATACCTCGGGGGGAGCGGACTCGGGGCGTATTTGTTCGAAAAATTCGGATTCGCCGACAGGCCCTGGGACGATCCCGAGCAACCCCTGATTTTTGCGATCGGCCCGTTGACCGGCCTCTTTCCGTTGATGAGCAAGACCGTTTGCTCTTTCAAATCCCCGTACCACGACCAGTTCGCCGAAAGCCACGCGGGAGGAAGAAGCGCCCTTTCGCTTCGTTTCGCGGGAATAGACGCCCTCGTGCTCGTCGGGAAAGCCAGGCGACCGTCCTTTCTGACCGTCGGCTCCCGCCGCATCGAACTGAAGGACGCACCGTTCCTGTGGGGCATGGACGTCCAGGCGGCGGGCAAGGCCCTGCGCCGACTGTCCACGGGCTCGGGACATCGGAGCATCTTCCGCATCGGCCCGGCAGGGGAACATCGTCTCGCCACCGCCTGCATCAACGTCGATACCTACCGCCATTTCGGAAGACTGGGCGCCGGAGCGGTCATGGGCTCCAAAAATCTGAAAGCCGTCGTCGTTCGCGGAGACGCGAACTTGGATCTTCCGCCCGGAAAAAAATACAAGGAGCTGTTCTCGAAGATATATAAAAAGGTGACGGACGCCGGAATGATGCACAAGTACCACGACCTTGGCACGGCTGAGAACGTGTCGGTCCTGAACGCCCTCTCGGCCCTCCCGATAAGGAACCTCCGGAAGACCTCCGAACCGGACATGGAGAATCTTTCCGGCCAGAGGTTCGCGGACCGGACCCTGCTCAGAAACATGGCCTGTTCCGGATGTCCCGTCGGATGCGTCCACGTGGGCTTCACCAGGGAAAAGTTCATGGAGCCGAACCATTATTTGTACCGCCAGGTCGCCTACGATTTCGAGCCGATCTTCGCCGCCGGATGCATGCTCGACATCCGGGACCCGTTCGAGTTTTTGGGCGTCCTGGACGCCATCGAAAAGTCCGGACTCGACGCAATGTCCGCCGGGGTCGCCCTGGCATGGGCTTGCGAAGCCTTCGAGAAAGGCGTCGTGTCGGAGAAGGAAACCTTGGCTCCGTTGAAATTCGGCGACGCCAAGGCTGTCGGGAAAGCCCTCGCCCATTTGTCCGTCGGCGAGAACGAATTCTACCGCGCGCTGGCCGGCGGAGTCAAAAAGGCGGCCGCCATCTACGGCGGTGAAGATTTCGCCTGCTCCCTGGGCCAGGAGATGGCCGGCTACGCCACGGGCGAGACCTTCTTCGTCTCCCAGGCCCTCGGATTCCGCCACTCCCACCTGGACGCGGGCGGATATGCGTTCGACCAGAAGGAAGAGCCCAAGGACATTGAAAAAGCCGTCGAATTTCTGGTCGAGGACGAAAAGGAGCGCGTTCTGCTGACATCCATGGTGGCCTGCCTTTTCGCCCGGAAAGTCTACTCCCCGGAATTGCTTTCCGAATGCATAGACTCGCTGGGGGCCAAGGAACTCGCCGGCAAACTGGACGATCTGTCGCGACGCATACAAAGTCTCAGGTGGAAAACCCGAATATCGACCGGCTACGATCCCTCCTCGGTCGGAATTCCCCGCCGCTTTGCCGAGGTCGTGAACTGGAAAGGCCGAATCGACGCCGAGTACATGGAAAATCTCAGAGTGCGGTACGCCGAAAGAATCGTCCTTATAGGAAAGTCCGAAGTTTCCAAGTAGACCGTAAAACGAAATCCCATTTCGAGGATGGCTGTTTTTCACGGGTGCAAAACTTGATTTTTTTTTCGCCGCGTACCATTGATTGCCGCTTGGATTCTATATTGCGTCGGCGTCGAAATCCAAAGGGCTTCTAGCCTCCTTGACGGTGCGGCTTTTAATGACGTGGGTGTAAATCATGGTGGTCCTGATATCTCCGTGTCCCAACAGATCCTGAATGGTTCGTATGTCGTAATTGGCTTGCAGCAAGTGGGTGGCGAAACTGTGCCGAAACGTATGGCCGTGACGCGCTTGTAAAGCCTCGCTTTTCCCGCCGCCTCTTTGATGGCCCTTTGAACGTGCCTTTCGTGAAGATGGTAGCGTTTCCTTTCTCCGCTTTCCGGCACGGTCGTAAGCGCAAGGGCCGGAAAGAACCACTGCCAGACGAATTCCTTCGCGGCGTTTTTGTATTTTCGTCCAGCAGTCCCATCATGAAAACCCCTGCGTATCCCGAGACCAAATCCTTTTGGCGCAGCTCGAAAACCGATTCGAACTGTTTACGAATCTCAGGCATCATAGAGTCGGGCAACGGGACGGTCCTGTCTTTCTTTCCCTTGCCGTCGTGAATCGTAAGTATCCCGGCGTCCAGACTGAAATCGTTCATTCTAAGCTTCAGGCATTCGAACAAACGAAGGCCGCAACCGTATAACAGTCGAACTGCCAAGTCGTAGGGATAGGCCAAATGCTTCAGGACGGCCTCGATTTCGTTTCTCGACAACACAACGGGATATAGGGTTTTCGCTTGGCCCTTACGGAATTTCTCAAATCCCCCGGCTCCCGGTTCAGCACGTGGCGAAAGAAAAACAACAGCGCATTGAACGCCTAGTTTTGGGTCGATGCGGCCACGTTTCGCTTCACGGCAAGAAACGTTATGAAGTCGGTTATGTCCTTGTCGCCCAATTTCTCAAGAGGCTTCGATTTCGTGAAAGCCTGAAACTTTCCAAGCCAAGGGGCGTAGGTTTTCAAAGTTTTCGGCGAATAGTGCCTTACCTTCACCTGCGAACGCAGTCCGTCGAAAGCGGGTCGCCAGTCCGTCCCCGTTTCTACCAGACCAATGCGATTTTTCGCCGGGTTGTCGAAAGGATTCCCCGGCTCCCTCTTTTCTACTTTTCCGTACAGCCTGTCCGGCGGGTCGTTTGCGGTATTTCCTTCGAATTCGCGGACGCCGCACCCGCCTGCGGAAAGCTGCCGTTCCTTGGTTTCGTTGCGAACATCCGTATGCGGCCTCGCCGTTGTGCTCGGCCCCGGTTTCCCGGCATGGCGGGAATTGCCGATTCGTTTTTCCTCGACAATTTCATCAAAAATGCGGACGGCATCCTCCGCCTGCCGTAACTGACAGGTTTGCTGTCTCTTTTCCCGAAGCTTTTGCAGGAAATGAACGAGGCTTTCAGCCGTCGCCGTCGATCGGTCGTATTTGCGGCAAAAATCCAAATAAAACCGCAGCCATTTTCTATAATGCATGCGATACTTTTCCAAAATGGACTTTTTGGTCAACATGGAGTCGAAATCTGTCAGGAGGTTCGAAGGTATTTGCATCATGAGGTCACTTCCTTTTTCCTTTTGTCGGTCAATATGCAATTTCGACGTATTGAACGGAATGCATATATCATGCCGCAAATGGTTGTCAACATTTTTTTTCGGATATCCATAACTTTCAAAGCCATTGAAATCATAGAAATTTCTAAAAATTCACAATTCATCGAAATAATCGATATCGTAAAATTTATTGCATTTTCACATAAATCAGGTCTAAAGTCGGCTGCAAGGCACAAAGGTTCGATTTTGTCGTTCAATATGCGAAAATGTCGTATTGAACGAAAAAAACCGTAGAATCACTGGTTATGCCCTGCTTCGATAAGGCATGGCTGTCAACGAAAATTAGCGGAAAATCTGGAAGTTATGGATCAGAAGGTGACGAATATGAATACTATAGATGAAAATGTAAAAAACCAGAAAAACAATATCGCTGATACCATTTTTCAACTTTTTTCAAACTCAAATGATATAAGGATTCCAGCTTATCAACGTGCATATAGTTGGGAAGAAAAGCATTGTTCTCAGTTTCTTCAAGACCTATTGGAGCAAAACGGCAAAAAATATTATTTGGGTCAGTTGCTTTTTGAAAAAGATGGTAACACGCTTTTTATCATTGATGGTCAGCAACGGCTAACAACAACAATTCTTTTTATGTCTGCTATTGCTAAAATTCTTCATCAAAAAGGATGTGACACAGAATCAATCAAAAAAATATATCTAACAGACGTTTTCAAAACTATTGACGACGATCAAATAATTTTTAAAAAAGTTACGCAAAAACATCTTGGTTCGACAATTGATGACACGGAGACTATTTCACAAAAAAGAATAATTGAAGCGTTTGTGCTTTTTGAACAAAAATTAGGAGAACTTAATATTGAGGAATTAGAAATAATTCGGAATACTTTGGAAAAAGCTGTAATCACAACTTTTTATATTTCAAATAAAATAGAGGCAACACAGGTTTTCGAATACCAAAACAATCGAGGCAAAGAACTTTCACGATTTGAAATCATTAAAGCATATTTAATGCATCAGATTTATATACAAAGCAACGACTCCAACGAGGCAAATAATGATATTGCTGAAATTCAAAGCATAATTTCTAAAACATACAGGTATATGGAAGCGGTTGAAGGTTGCTTTACCGAAAGTGAGCTTTTAGATAATTATTGTAACCTGTTCTTCAATATTTCTGGAAATATTGAAGCCATTAAAGAACGATTAATTAAAGAAGAAGATAAAGTGAAATGGATAAAACTATTTTTTGAAAATTTTGTCGAACTCGCACATAGTGCGAAAAGTATAGTAAGCAACAAAAATCACGCTGGAATTACAAGCTTGTTTTTCGTTGGTAATGAAGTGAATTGGAAATTAGTATTATTGACGCTTTTCTATAAAGGCGATGTAAAAGGTGACAAGTTCAATCACATTTTAAAACTTCTGGAAGTCCTTTGTTTTAAACTTAAATTGGGCGATTATCGAAGTGACTATCTGCCAAGCTATGCCAAGAAATATTTTGATTCCAAAGATACCTACAACATTGATAACTTGTGTCATGATATAAGAAATGCAACTGATGTCGGTTTTAAATGGTACTGGAATGATGGAGATAGATTCAAAAATATTATTCCGAATTACTTTGATAATGAAAAATACCATTATAATCGAAACACGATAAAATTCGTTTTGTGGCAATATGAAAATTATTTGAGAATAAAAAATTGTTCGGGAGCGCTATTAGACAAAGAGCTTTATGATAACTACACTATAGAACATATCAGACCTCAAAACCCTACCGATGAAGCATATACTCAAGATTTCATAAATAACTTTTTGCAACTTGCAGGAAATTTGGCGTTACTTACACAGAGCCAAAACAGTAAGTTCGGAAATAAGTCATTTGATAAAAAAAAAGAGTTATTTCAAGATACTGCATTGTCAAGTTATACAGAAATAAGAGAAAAGGAACATTGGACTGAGACCGAAATCGAGGAAAGACATAAACGAATTTCAGTTTTTGCAAAAAAATATTTTGATATTAAGAGCATATAAATCATAAAAGGGCATAACCCGGCGCTCCAGCGGATTTGCGGGGTCTCCGCTTCGCTCCGACCCCGCAAACCGCTGAGCTTAGCGTTGGGCCGATCGGACGCAGCAGGAGGCCGTCATGCTGAAGGTGAAGCCGGGAGAGAAGCGTACGCCACAGACTTTGCGTGCTGAGATGATCGCTCCTTGCGGCATGAACTGTGGCCTGTGCATGTGCTACTTGCGCGAGAAAAACACGTGTGAAGGTTGCCGGTGGGGCGACGAGGGCAAGGCCAAGTCTGTGCTCGCATGTACGATCCGCAAGTGCGAAGCGGTTCGCACGAGCGAGTCCGGGTTCTGCTCGGGTTGCGCCAAACTTCCGTGTCCCCGTCTCAAGCGTCTGGACGTTCGGTATCGCCAGAAGTACCGGATGAGCATGCTCGAGAATCTACGTGCTATACGCGTAGACGGCATCAAGCCGTTCCTCGAGTCGGAGCGGCAGCGGTGGACATGTCCGGAGTGTGGTGGAGTGCAATGCGTGCATACCGCCGAATGCATCTATTGTGGATATGTTTGGCCTTGATGCACAGCCCAACGTTGGCATCCACCGGCCCGCAACCACGCGGTTCATCCAAGTCGGTACTGCCGGTCGACAGTCCGTACCGGCTCGCGCGGGCCGGTTAGCTTGGCGTTAGCATCGTGCCCCGATTGTCGCGTCGAGCAACTGGAGAATGTTTGTAACGATTCACCCCCCCCCCATAGTAAAACATGGGGCTTTTTCTGCAAAAGCCGCGTGAATTGGGGTTTTTTATAAAAAACATTCCGGTATTGCTATGGGGGAGGTGAATCGTTACGAATGAATGTTTGATGTTTGGTGCCCAATCACAAATTCACGTTCCTCGTTGGGAAATTGGAAGAAGGCAAGAGTACATAAATAGTGTCATGTAAGTGGTCGAGCCAACTGGTGAAGGTTAACGATCTTAGAAAGGAGAACGGTATGCCTGATTATGCGGTCGAGAATGCGCCATGGATGGAGATTGCAGGAAAGGAAATCGGAGTGAAAGAATTTCCTGGTGATGCTGACAATCCTCGAATCATCGAATACCATGCCACAACGACATATGGATCGAAAGACGATGAAGTGTCGTGGTGTTCAGCATTTGTCAATTGGTGCTTGGAAAATGTAGGCATTGAAGGGACTGATAATGTTGGAGCACGTTCATGGCTGAATTGGGGGACGACAATTAAGAAGCCTGTTCCGGGCTGCATCACTGTCTTATGGAGAGAGAGCCCTGACTCTTGGAAGGGACACGTTGGGTTTTATCTCGCAGACCACCCCACTCACAGTAACTACATTCTGTTACTTGGTGGAAACCAGGGCGATTCTGTCTGTGTGGCGGCATACGAAAAGACCCGGATCTTAGGATTTCGTTGGCCAATTGCCTAACAAAGGCCGAACATCCATAGTCCGTGCTGGCTCGCGCGGGCCGGTTAGCTTGGCGTTGGCAGCACGGAGTTCAATAATGAAAACGAACATTGCAATCTGCATCGCTATGCTTCTGCTGTCGGGTTGTGCATCAAGCAGCAAGAACGAAACCCTCTCTGCGCAGGACGAGCCGCGTCTCGCCGTGACCCCGGAGGTGAAACGGTACGCGAGTACAACTGTATTGCCGCGTCTCGACGACAAGCGAGACCACGACAGCCTGGCGCAGCTAATCCTCGTGTCGAAAACCCTTATAGACCCGAAGGACGGGGTCTCGATCAACAAGATGGAACCGGGAAAATTCATGGTCTACAACATGTTGAGCAAAGTGGGACTTGGAGCGGTGTCGACGATCGGTCTTTCGCCTGTTCAGAAGCAGACCCTTGGAAGGTGGCGTACGAAGTACATGCAGACCAATCCGGCGGACGTATTCTTCGCCCCTTCCGGCGACGAAATAATCAGAACAAGAGCAGCCTTCGGGTGTACGCACTATGCAAGGGCATTCATGGCGGTAGTCAAGGCATTGGGTCTGATCGGCAGGTCGGAGGATCTGCGCTACGTCATTTCATCCAAGGCTGACGATTACAACCGCGCACTGGAGAACCAAGACGTCGGCGCGACGATCAACGGGCACCAGTACGTAATCGCCAGAATCGACTCCCGGTGGATTGCCATCAATACATCCAAGGGCGAAAGCGCTCCGTTGCCTGCGGGATTTAATCCGAACGATTGCGTACCGCCTCGCAACATTCCCGTACGATTTCAATCCTATCCGGATATTGTCTTTCTTCTCAGAAGAATAGGCGCGGATTGGGACGATGGTTGCGGAGACAATTCGCTTTCAGCCCTCATGAACATATCGCGTTCCGGTGCTCCCGACAATTCCGATTTTCTATGGGAGGCCTTTGCATTTGCGAACTAAGGTGTCTCTTCGGAGCGACGCAAATTGACAGCACCAGACCGCCAACAAAAAAATTCAAGGGACGCAAAAAGCCGCGCCCCCGATTTAAGCGTTAGGAGAAATATCCAATGAAGAAACTCGTTGCTATGTTTGTCATTGTTTTCACATGTTTGAATTCCGGTTTGTTGCTGGCCGAATGCAATAAACAAAAAGCGCTTGAAGATGCTTCTTCTCGCTTCATATTAAACGAGGGGGAAGTCTTTGACAAAGTAACACAATTAATTTGGTGTCGTTGCAGCGCAGGAGCCGCCTGGAAGGAAGGAGCCGGGTGCATCGGGTCACCGAAATTAATGTCTCTTGAAGAGGCCGGAGAATTTGCAAAGCAAGCCGGCGAGGGATGGCGTGTCCCGACCATTGAAGAATTATACGGCATTGTCGAACAAGAATGCGAAAATCCTGCCGTCAATCCGATCGTCTTTCCGGATGTAAGGGACTTAGGCGGTGGCGCACCGTATTGGAGCGTCACGCAGATCGAGGAAATGCCTATGCTCATTTATTTCGTTGATTTTATAAGCGGCAGAGTAGACGGTCACAGCGAGGGGTTTACGATGGCGGTGCGCCTCGTACGCAACCAACAATAATTACATACGCAACGCCCGTTGCCTTTAAGGAAGAAAATTGTTCTGTCGGAGCGCTCATATTTCGGTCAAATGTTTTCTGATACCGATGATTGTTTTATCCTATTTTCATTTGAGTTACGGTTTAGCGTATTGCTCTGAAATATACTTTATCGACAATCTTTCCGAAAAATACTACATAGAAAATCGGAATGTTTTTTTGTACAAGATCGTAAATTGGTGGTACGACTGCCAACCCGAGGATAATTTTTTGTTGTGCGGCGAAAGAATCAAATGCGACAATGTCGGCAATGCCTGTATAGAATACACCCAATCCAAGTCTGTCCTCAAAATTTCTCTTCAGGGAGGGTTTGCCGATCAGCTGTCGATATTCAAAACTTGCGACGGATGTCTTGGTCCGTCCTATTTGCGTTGTATATGGCAACATGGAAAATATTTTGGCAAAGGCAAGGCTGTTTCAATAAACAACTTAAATCAATTTATTTTCGTTCATATCGATAAAATCCAGGCCAAGATTTTAAAAGACATTGAAAAAGATATCGTATTTGTCGTCGAGGGGCGCATACTAGGATTGACGAACGACGGCAAAGTAGCCTTGCATAACGCCGGCGCAATTCTTAAAAAATGTCCGAACGATACAAACGAGAAAAACGGCATTTTTCCAATCATTGTCACAATAAAAATCGATAGCACCGATGAAATCATTGCTCGCTACATCGCCGTTTGGTCAAATTAAAAACCAGTAATAGGCCGATATGTCGTTATTTACAAAGCCTTCTGACCATGCGCTACAGCAGTTTTTATGGGGTTCCGCTATCGCTCCACACCATAAAATTGCTGAGCTTGGTCGTCGAGCAAGCATTGAGTGTAAGGGCGTAGGGATGGGAGCCATCGCGAATTGTGGTTCAAGCAGGGCGAAGAAGACCAGGCTACCGGCAGCGCCCGCCTGGGATCAGCAAATGATTATTACCGAGAACCGGCGAATTTTTGTCATTGACGAAGGTTTAAAAGGCATGGGGTCGATATGAAAAATGCGGGTCATGTGCGATGGCTCTACAGGGAGTTGCCTGAAC
>CAZNTU010000087.1:0-22831 GCA_964575975.1 uncultured Desulfobacteraceae bacterium | reverse complement strand
CCGGAGGGGATTTCATTTTCAGACGCGATAGAAAAATGGTCGGGGAAAACCCCTCCCTCGCACGCGAGAAAAAAGGTACAGGATCGCGGATCTTTCCGCGAAAGACATGGCGGGATTGAGACACCTTTATTATCAACGCACATACGCAAGGCTCGCGAGAGAGGTCGGCATCGAGAGCGGGGAAAAAAGGCGAAGCTTGTCGAAGGAGCGGCTGGAAAGCCTAAGACGGGAAATACAAGACCGCGTTGCCGGCAGGGCCCGAGACGGAGGCTTGAATTTCGATTGCACTCTCTGGGGATGGAACTTCGGTTTCGATTTTTCCCATTCCAAGTACAGGCTTCACGCTTCCCACCAGCAAATCCACCAGCAGTTCGCCATGATCCCGTCCGCCGCGGATTCGCAAGAGCCCGGAAAGGCGATTCCATCCTTCGCCTGCGGCGACATGGTGGCCGAGTTCATCCAGGATTGCAGAAAGGAGACGGGAAAGGGCTTTTTCGATGCGTACACCGAAGCCGTTCGAAGCAACCGACGCATGGACGGCATCGACGCGGAAAGCAGCCTGGCGATCCTCGAGGACGAAAAAACGATTCTGTTCGTTCCAAAGGCCCAGACCTCGCAATGGGAAATCCAGCTAATGACGGTTGCCCCGGTCGGAAACATCCTGGAAGCCGATTCCGAGACAAGGGATTCCTTGGACAAGGCGATGCCGGCGGCCGTGAAAATCCTGTGGGACATGGGCGCGCGCTTGATCACCGTGGTCGGATACGCGAAAAGAATCTGCAATTGCTGTTTTAGATCCGTCTACATCGCTGGAGCTTAAAAACGATGAAGCATTTCAACCTGAAATACACGTTTTTTCCAATCTTTTTGTCGCTGGTCTTTTTGAGTTTTGCGCAAGTTGCTCCGACGGCCACCGTCAATGCGGCTGAAGAGGAAGATTCCATGCTCCCCTGGTCTGTGGAGCTTAAGACACGATATTTTTTCAACAGTCACACCTCTTACGAATTCGGAAATCCCTTTCCGCCGTATCAGGCGCCGCTCAGTCGTCTGGAATTTCCGCTGGATTCCTGGTGGGCGGGCATTTCTTTACGACGGGAATTTTCTCGATTTTCGACGGGCGCCGAAGTGTTTCGCAACATCTCCGACCAAGTGGACGGTACCATGATGGATTCCGACTGGGACGACGACGACCGTCCGGATGTGAAAACCATCTATTCCGAATCCAACTGTCGCATGGAGCCAAGCTATATGGTGCGAGGGGACGTCGATCTAAAAATATCGGACTGGCTGAAACTGCCACGATGGCTGGACCTTCGCCCTTCTGTCGGTCTTGTCTGGCAGAACTTTTCGCTGGTCACCTACGATGGAATGCAATATTATCCGGCGCCGGGGAGCGAACAAACGCCGGATCCTCTTCCGGGCGACGGCATCGACTTCGAGCAAACCTACTGGCAGTTCTTCGTCGGTTTCAAGACCGCGTTCGATTTGGGCAAACCGTTTCGTCTGTACGCCCTCGAATTGTTGACTCAGGTAGACTGGGCATACGTACGCGCCGACAATGAAGACCATCACCTGCTACGAAGCGGCAGGCGTATTACCGACGACAAAACCACAGGGGATGCAAGGCACGCTCTGATGGATTTGAAAGTCGGGTTTACCCGCAATTTCAATGCGAACATCGGTTTGGAGTACCTGCGCATCTCCACCACCGGCACGCACCGGCTGGTCAATGAACTTTTCGGCATCGATTTCAGCTTTGACCACGGTGTCAAAGTCTGGTCCGAGCAGATGAACGTGACCATGAGTTTGGAATATCTGTTTTAGGGATTCTCACCTGACGGCAAGCATGGCCGACGAAAAAAAAGGGGGGGGAGGAACGCTTGCAATAAAGATTCATGCGTCGCTTGTCCTCGGCTCGTCTGCGCCAGCTTGTCGCAGGGCATGTCGTGATTGTCCATCAGACCGTAACTATTGGGTCATCTTGCCGTGCGACCAGTTCTCCTGTTTTTGAATTTCCCCGTCCTCGCCCCAATACGTCTTGAGAAACTCGATAATCGCGTTACGACAGCGCGAATTGTCTTTCGCAAATCATAGTCTTAGTCTCGACGCAGAAAAGACGGAAATCGAAACCTTCGCGGCATGATCCGAACGGAAAAATGCCAAATATTGAATTTGTCAAGAAAAATATTCCGAAAATTCCAGTATGTTTTGCAGCGATCATCTCGTGCGAGACGTGAGTCCTTCGGAGAAATTCGGGAGGGACAGGAAGTAAAGCATGTGCCGGAAAATCCCTCGACTGGTGGGTTCCGGAAATCGCGGGAGCAAAGTGTCGGCATCCGTAACATTGCAAAACCAATTCAACTCGGCAGCAGCTTCGGCACGCATTTTCAACACTGGAGTCGACTGCAATTTCGCTGAATACAGATCGAAAAACCGATTCGTAACGCAACGGCAAAATGAGGCTCGGCTGAAGATCGACTCGGCGCAAGGTGGATCGCGGTAACAAGAGCTGTCGCAACCGGTCGCGCGTGAAAAACAGCCTGAACGGAATCGGGAACTCGAGCGGGAACCGAACATTCGCCACAACCCCTTAAAGACGCGGGACAAAGACGCTAAAAGCCGCTTTAATTTTACGAACAAAGATCGAGACCTTGCGGCACATGCAAACTTCGCTATTCTCTTTGCAAAGATCGAACCGAACGGCGGGGCTTTTCGAACCGGGACTTTCTGCGGACTGCCTGCTCGGGAATCCACCGTTCGTTGACATTTGCCAAATCGTATAAGCAAACGGGGCGCCATCGTCTTTTTTTTCGGGCTCGGAGCAAAAAAAAGGACGACAGCGCCTTGGAATCGGCATTTCGATGCGCGGGTCCTTTTTCAAAAGCTTTTTTTAATTGGTTGAAAAAATCGAAAACGGTATAAAAAAATAGACGTGTTAAGAAAAACGTGTCGAAAAAATTGGACCCCGACCTTGGCTGTTAAACGGGATGGGAGGAGGTGGAGAGCGAATGGCCAAAAATTTGGCAAGACCGTTTATCCCTCGCTAAACAAAATGGTTTTGACCATGGCAGGCAATTATTGTAGAATTCCGTTTTAAATCGACGAGTCGTGTCATTCGGTTTTTACCGTCCGCGAGACGTATCCGGCAAGGTCGTTTGCGGCTGCAATATCCGATTGGTGCATGAAATTTCAAAACCCGACAAATTCGACCGGACCGAAACGGGAAGATCGAATTGGAAACAAAAATAGGTGAACACCATGCCGGCGGATTTTTCAACGGACTCTCGAAACGGCGAAGGATCTCGGGGAAAACTGCTTCGGGACCTTTTCGAAACGAGGGAAAGGCTGGCAGAAGAGAAGACGCGACGCCGGGATTTGCTTCGAGGCATTTTCGACAACGTTCCGGCCCTGATCGTCATGTGGGACCCGCGACTCGAGAGCTTCACGTTGAACTGCCAAGCCGAGGCGGTTCTTGGGTGGGCCACGGAGGACGCAAACGACGGCGACTTTATGGCCAAGCTCTACCCGGACCCGGCCTATCGCGCCCAAGCCGTCGCCTTCATGGAATGTTTGGAGTCAGGCTGGCGCGAATGGAACGTCACGACCAAAGACGGCCGGTTCGTACCTGTCGATTGGGCGAATATCCGCCTTACAGACGACACCATGATCGGAATCGGGGTCGATCTTCGCAAGCGAAAGCAGGCGGAACGGGCGCTCGTGGAAAGCGAGCGGCGCTACCGGGAACTGGTGCAAAACGCCAACAGCGCCATTATAAGATGGAGATGCGACGGAACCATCGTTTTCTTCAACGAATACGCGCAGAACCTCTTCGGCTACGCCGCCGACGAGATCCTCGGCCGCCATATCGACATTCTCGTTCCCCGAAGAGAGTCTACCGGAAAGGACTTGACCGGATTGCTCAAGGACATTGTCGAAAACCCCCGAAAATACACGACGAACATCAACGAAAACGTTTGCCGGGACGGCAGGCGCCTTTGGATAGCCTGGACCAACAAGGCGATTTTCGACGGCGACGGCCAAGTGTCGGAAATTTTGGCGGTCGGAAGCGACATATCCGAACGGAAGCGAGCCGAGGACGCGCTGCGGGAGAGCGAGGAGCGATATCGGCGACTGCTTGCGATCCTGCCCGCCGCGATGTACATGTGCGACATCGACGGCGTTATCACCTACTACAACGATCAGGCCGCTCTGCTTTGGGGCCGCGCTCCTAGGCCGGGAGACACCGACGAGCGGTTTTGCGGGGCTTTTTGCCTGTATCGGCCCGACGGCACTCCCCTTCCCCGCGACCGGACTCCCATGGCGGAGGTTCTGCGAGACGGAATCAGCGTGCGCGCCCAGGAAATGGAAATCGAACGCCCCGACGGCGCCCGTTTGAGCCTGTCGGTCAACATCGATCCGATCCGGGACGCCAAAGGAAAATTGTGCGGGGCCATCAATGTCTTCACGGACATCACCGCCCGCAAACAAGCGGAAGCGGCGCTTCTGGGACTGAACGAAACTCTGGAGCAGCGCGTGGCCGAGCGAACGGAACTGGCCGAAAGCCGGGCGAAACAGCTTCAGGCTTTGGCCGTGGAACTGATCGAGGCCGAGGAGCGTGAAAGACGACGTGTTTCGTATCTTCTGCACGACGATTTGCAGCAGGTGGTCGCCGCAGCCCGTTTTCAGCTGCAAGCGGGCCGCGAGTGCAAAATGCCGCTCAATGCGATGGAAAACGTGGAACGGTTGCTTGCGGAAGCCATCGAAAAATCACGCCGCCTATCCCACGAACTTAGCCCTCCCGTATTGAATCACGCGGATCTGTTCGACGCCCTCGAATGGCTGGTCGAACAGACCAGGAAAGATTTCGGACTGGAAGTACGGCTCGAGAGGAACGCCGCGCGACGCTCCTTGAGCGAACCTCTCAAGATTTTCATTTTCAGGGCGGTTCAAGAACTGTTGTCGAACATAGTCAACTACGCAGGGGTGAAAAAATCGAAAGTGGTCGTTTCCGACTCGGACGGCAATCTTGTTCTTACTGTAAGCGATCATGGTCGAGGCTTCGATCCCGGCATCCTGAACGCCTCCGCCGCAAAATCCGGCCTGGGGCTTCTGAGCCTGCTGGAGCGCTCCCGCCACATCGGGGGAAACTTGACCATCGACAGCGCTCCGGGCAAGGGAAGCAGCATAACCCTCGCGGTACCATTCGACCTCGAGAAAGCCGACGGCGGACTGGCCGCCGAGTCGTCGAACGGTCGCAAGGCCGAAGGCGGGAGTGGAGGAGAGAATGTCGCGGATATGGAAAACATACGCATCCTGTTCGTGGACGATCATCAGATTATGCGCCAAGGACTGATACGGCTGGTCGCCGGAAAACCCGACATCGAAGTGGTGGGAGAGGCCGCCGATGGATTGGAAGCTATCGAGAAGGTCCGAAGCCTTAGTCCCGATTTGGTCGTCATGGACGTCTCCATGCCGAAAATGGACGGCATAGAAGCCACAAGGCGTATAAAGGCCGAGCATCGAGAGGTTCGCGTGATCGGCCTGTCGATGTTCGACGACGATCATATGGCCGAGACCATGCGCATGGTTGGCGCGGAGGCGTTTCTAAGCAAAACCGGCTCGGCGTCCGAACTGCTCGACGCGATCTACCGTGTCGGCCGTCGAACGACGACATAGCCGCAACGACATAACCAAGGTACTCGGGGGACTTATATGTACAAAAACATTCTGGCTCCGCTGGACGGCTCCGCCAGGGCCGAGAGAATACTGACGCATGTGGAGGGCCTGGCGCTGGCGAACAAATCGAGGGTGATCCTGCTCCAGGTGGTGGAGGCCGAAATTCCTGGAGGCGCGGGCCCCTTCTCCGAACTGTCCAGACACCGCGAGGAAGTCGCCCGACTCACCGAGGAAGCCGCCGCCTACCTCATGAGAGTCAAGGAGAACTTGGAAAGGAAAGGAATCGAGACCGTCACCCGGATTTTCTACGGTCCTGTCGCCGCCGCGATCATAGCCGCCGCCGAGGAAGAAGGCGCGGACCTGATCGCCCTTACCAGCCACGGTCGCGGCGGGTTGTCCCGGGTCTTCTACGGGAGCGTCTCCGCCGGAGTACTCCAGAGGATCGACCGACCGCTCCTGATTGTCCGCTCTCGCAGACAAAGCGCTTGACTTTGGCTAAGCCTTCTCCACATCCGCGTATCGAACGCCCAAAATCGATTCCTCCCGACGACCGGCCCTCCCCTCGCGTAGAACTTCCATAACCTCGAAATAGCGCCTTTCCAGATCCTGCACGTCCTCCTTGACCCCAGTCGATTCGAAACGGCCCGCGCAAGACCTGTAAACCATGGAGGCGTGCCGTTCCAGCGTTTTTCTTTTTTCCTGGTCGTCAACGACGCAGCCTGTCGAGCCGATGATTTCCAGCAACCGGATCGACACGCTGGGGGTTTCCGCCGCGTTCTGGCGAATCTGGTTGAAAGCGGCGTCCACGATCCCGGAAAAACTGAAATTCTTTACGATCAGGCGAAGCTTCCTTTCGTCGTCGTAATAGAAAGGCCCCGGCAGTTTTCTCCGCGCTATTTTTCCTATGGCATCGCCCAATCGGTCCACGCAGGCTATGGCCGTGAAAGGATCGTTGACGCCGGGAGACAACGCCCTGACCGCTATCTCCACGAGCAACCGTATGGCGTACTCCACGTCCTGCCTGGACGTACGCTCCCTCCCGATGGTAAAGAAGCCGTTCAATTCCTTCTCGATATCCGGGTTCGTCCTTTCGCGGGGCCACGCCCAAAGAAGGGTTCCGCTCTCGAGAACAAAGTCTCCCGGACGGATTTCCATGCGAACGATGATATCGCGCCTTGTCGCGGCCTTTTTCAAGCCATCTATGTCGAAAGCTTGCAGGTAGCCGCTTCTTTTCGAAGGAACGGCTACCGTGTCTCGGTAGTACTTTTCGGCGACGTATCCGTCGTTTTCGACGATTTCGTCGCTCGGTTCCAAACCGTTTGCCGGCCGGTCGGAGCCGGGCTTTTCCGGAAACACGAGATCGATCGCCTTGTCCAGTTCCATGCAGGCCCTCGCCGTTATGCTGTTTGCCTGAATCGACGTGGAGACGTCGTGGATGAAGTAAATCAAAACCCCGATGCTGGCCGCCGCGAGCACGATTCCGAAAGAGACCGAGACGTAGGGGACGAAATACCGGTCTCCCACGTCCCTGATGTTCTGCAGCACGAAAAGACAGTAGATGAAGGTCGCGACGAAGATTCCGAGCATTGCCTGCTTGGCCTGGTCCTCCATGAAGTTTCGTACCAGCCGGGGGCCGAATTGAGAGGACGTGAGCGAAAGGACCACGATTGTGATCGAGAAAACGACGCCCGCCACCGTGATCATGGAACCCGCAATGGTCGACAGCAGCAGTCTCGCGCCTTCGGGCCCGCCGGTGTAAAGCCACCAGCCTTTCAAATCCTTGTAAGTCAAGGCGAACATGTCTATGGAAAGAAAAAGGATCGACAATGCGATCGCGCAGACAGTCATAACGGCGGGCGCGAACCAAAAACTCCCCCTGGCTTTTCCCCACAGACTCAGTACCTTTGTTTTCAATTCGAAATCCTTCCCCCCCTCCCCCCCGAACTCCGAACCCCCTAACCCCCGAACCACTGAACAACTCTAGTACCGGAACACCGCCGCCGCCACGCCGTTGTCGGGAATTTCCGAGGGTTTCACCGCGAACACGCGCCCGCTGTTGACAAGGGTATGCATCGCGCAAAAGTCAAGAAGATCCTGGTCCCGGGGTTGTTTGTCCTTGTGGAGTTCCACCGCGTTTCTTTCGGGATCGTAAATTCCCCATTTGCGGATTCCGACGGGAACGAAAAGGGTGTCCACGCGGCCGAAGTAGGCTGCGGGCGCGATACTCTCGAGATCGGCGGAGGCCATGCCGGTTCCTTTCAGGTTCATGAATTTCCCCGCAGCCTTGTTTTCCTCTTCCTTGAACAGAGGTTCCAACAGGGACAACGCCTTGTTTTTCAGGTCCTCCGGGCGAGCGTGCTCGGAATTTCCGGTGATACGGGCGTCGAAAAGATTCTTGTAGTCGGTCACTTCCTTGAAGATCGCGAAAAGATCCTCGGCTCCGGCGAAGACCAAAGGAGCGTCCGTTTCCGTCAGGGCGGCGCTCAAGCCTTTGTCGATATGCCGGGCGAACCTGTACATGTTTTCCTTGGAGTCGTCGATCCCCACGCCTTGGCCGTGGTATTTGGGCGTGCTGCCTCCCGCCGTCGGCGCGACGACGTTATGGAACTGGAGCTGCCGTCGAGGGTCGTCGTATTTGAAAGTGTCCTCCGCGCTTTTCGGCATGTCCTCCGATTCGATTTTCTCCACGTTGTCGCGCGTGCATTGGAACAGGCGCACCTCGTTCTGCCCCGCCGCAAGCAAATAGAAGCGGGAGTTCGAACTCGCCACCGAAATCATGGGCTTAAGGTGAAACCGCTCTCCGATCACGAACAGCTCCTCGAAGGAATGGGTAAGACGATATAGTTTGAACAGGTCCCGGGAAATGAACATCGCGAGGCCGTCGCTTCTGTCGATCCAAAAGGATTGGTCTTCGACGACCTTGTAGGCCTTTTCCAGAAACTTTTCCGCGTCCTTGTATTCGTACTCTGCAAGTCCCTTTTGGGACTTCCTCACCAAATTTTTAAACCTAATGTGATTTTGCCGGACATCCTCGACGCGGCTCATGGGCATGTAGATACTTACCGAGGGCCAACTTCCGTTGTCGATCAATTCTCTCAGATCTTCTCTTTTGAATTCGTCCATATCTGCTCGTCTCCTTTTTTTCGGACTCGTAGCCTGTCCGGGGGAAGACTTCTCCCTATAGAGCGGCTCTCCTTTTGTTTATTCCCGCTCTTCGGCCACGAATCATAGTTATGCCTTGCCGGGCGGCGATCAAGTTTTATCGCCCCGGGTCAGGGGCGATTGTGTTACCACAAAATACCCTTCTATTGAAAATACCCTTTCATTGTAGAATAAGGAAGCGGCCGCGCCGTATAAATGGGAAATCCCCTGTATAATATGGGACGAACACTGTATTTCGTTCCCGGCCGTTGCGCATTGCCCTAACAAACAGACCTCCCGAGTTTTTAAAACCGGGAGGGCCCTTTCAACGGCGACATGTTTGCCCTCGGGGCATTTCGGCGCCGACCTCGTGGATCTATGCATGAAATAAGGAGTTTGGGCCTTCCAAATACCGGCTTGTACCTATTCCTCTCGTTCCAGGTTCCGCATAGAATGAAAAGAAGCAAGTCCCAGGCATCGGATTTCAGGCTTCAGGTATCCCTTAAATAAGGCAATAGGATTACCATGTATAGTTTCATAGATCGGATGGTTCGGGCAGCCAAGTTGGACGCCAATCTTTACGAGGAAGTCGAGGCGGATCCCGGACTTTGGGGGCAGGCGCTCGCGGTGGTTGTAATTTCGAGCGCGGCGGCGGGGATAGGAAGAATTGGAGACGTGGGACTGTCGGGGTTGGTGCTCGGCGCGGTCACCGCGTTGCTCGGATGGTTCGTGTGGGCCGTCATGATTTACTTGATCGGCACGAGGATTCTTCCCGAACCCCAGACGGAATCTTCGCCGGGCGAGTTGTTGAGGACCATCGGCTTTTCGAGTTCCCCCGGCATAATACAGGTTCTTGGGATTGTTCCCGTCCTGGCGCCGGTCGTATACGTCGGAGCGTCGATCTGGATGATCGCCGCTATGGTGGTGGCGGTTCGCCAAGCCTTGGACTACAAAGGCACGGGCCGCGCCGTCGGCGTTTGCGTTATCGGGTGGCTGATTCAGGCTTTGGTGTTTTTCTTAGTTCTTTCGTTTTTCGGAAGCCCTGTCCCGGCCTCGTGAGCCGGATTTCTCGAACGAGGGCTCTTTTTTTTCACAACGAGGGAAAGCGAGTGAAATCTCTCAAGTACGAACGGGAACTTCTTGAAAGCTGCGGCGACAAAATTCCCGGACTGATTTTCCGATTGGTTCGCCGCAAGGACGGTCGTTTCTGGCTTTCCTACATATGCAAGGCATCGAAGAAATATTTGGGATACGACCCCGAACCGTTGATTGGCGACATTTCTCTCGTCTGCGGCCTACTGAACGAGGAGGATCGGAAACGGATACAAGAAGAACTTGAACTGTCCGCGGCGACAGGCGAGAAATTCGAATTGGAAGTAGGGGTTGCGACCGGTGGAACGAGCGAGTCCGGGGAAAACCGCAGATGGCTGCGGATTTGCGCCGCGCCCGCGGAAAAAGAGGAGGGGACTGTTTTTTACAACGGCGTGGCCTTGGACGTCACCGAAAAAAAGATACAAGAGGAAAAACTCGAGAATTCGGAAAGAAATCTTCGCGCGTTGATCCGGAGACTGGCCGAAATCAACGAGGCCAAAAACCTGGAATTCTCCTCCGAACTCCACGATCTGATAGGTTCGAACCTGACCGCCTTGACCATCAATCTGAACTATGCGCTGAACCGTCTTCCCCGCGAAGAATTCCCGGAGATCGCGGACCGTCTAGACGATTCCGCGAGGCTTGTCAAGGAAACGGCCGTCAAGGTGCGCGACATCATGTTCGATTTGCGTCCCCCGAGCCTGGACGATTTCGGTTTGATGTCCGCAGCGGAGGAATACGCCGAACAATTCGCGAAACGCACGGGAATAAGGACTGTCGTAAGCGGCTCGGGTTTGGAGTCGAGGCCCCCGCAAAACTTGGAAATCAACCTGTTTCGAATCGTGCAGGAAGCTTTGACCAACATTGCCAGGCACGCGGAGGCGTCCCGCGCAGAAATCGAAGTCGGCCGGACCGGGCGGGAGGTTTATGCGATCGTAACGGACGACGGCGCGGGGTTCGACCCCGGGAAAATCCGAAAAACAGACGACAAAAGGGGCCGATGGGGATTGTTGCTGATGAAGGAAAGGGCTGCGGCCGTCAACGGTCGGCTATTCATCGATTCGAAGCCGGGCGGCGGTACGCGCGTAGAGGCGAGAGTGGAAACCGATTGACGACGCGAGGCCGAGGGGGAATGCATGACGGGGGGAAAAATATCGGTGTTCGTGGCGGACGACCACAAAATAATCAGGGACGGCTTGAAGATGATTCTGGAAAGCGAAGGCGACATCGTGGTCGAGGGAGAGGCCGGCAACGGCCTCGACGCCGTTCGCAAATTGCTGAAATGCGGGACCGATATCGCCCTCCTCGATATTTCCATGCCCGAAATGAACGGCATAGAAGCCGTCGCCAAACTAAAGGAAAACGGTTGCGAAACCAAGGCCGTCATGTTGTCGGTCCACGGAAGCAAGGAACACATTTTAAAGGCGCTTCGCGCAGGGGCCAGGGGGTATTTGCTGAAGGAATTCACCGGGAGCGAAGCCTCCAAAGCCGTCAGAAGCGTCTATTCCGGCCAGTTGTATATGAGTTCGGGCATCGATTTGAACATCATCGAAGAGCTTTCCAAGCCGCCCAAGGCGTCCCTGCTGGACGAACTTAGCCCCCGGGAACGCGAGGTGCTCCAGTTGGTCGTCGAGGGGAATTCCAGCGCGCAGGTCGCACAAAAACTGAACCTGTCCCCCAAGACGGTGGACACCTACCGGTCTCGCCTCATGGCGAAACTAGGCCTGAAGAACCTTCCCGAACTGATCAAGTTCGCAATTCGGAACGGCATCGTTTCCATCGAATAAAATCAAGAACTCCCCACGCGCTTTGTCCGAATTTCCCGAGTTGCAAACGGCTTCCTTTCCCTTACAATGCAGGAAACCGGATGATGGAGACCCTCAGTGTTTTCCGGGGTTGCGGATACTGTGCAACTCGGACACGGACCTGATCCCGGGCCGCGTATTTGCAGTCTCGGCTTTAGCCGTATAGGACGCACGGCTAAAGCCGAGACTGCAAACGCGACGATATGGCGAAAAACCAATCGTTTTTTAAAATTCAATAAATGAAACCCGGTTATTGTTGGACAAAACTTCGACTTTAGACGGGGACAAACGAATGAGAGCTTGCGTGCCTCAAACCAACAATATTCGGTCGGAAAACGAAAAACCGGGCGTTTATCTTGTCGGCGCTCCCTTTCTTGAAACGGACGACCCGTCGCGTATCGAGCGGACGACGGATCTTCTGAACCAAATCCCGGCGGTGGTATACGTATACGACATTGTCAGGAAGGAATCCGTATTCGCGAACCGAACGGCGCGCGACCTTTTCGGCCTTGCGGACAAGCCGCAAGACCCGACGAGATCTTTTCCGGTTTCCCTTATGCATCCCGAAGACATCCCGAAATTCTGGAAGCACCTGGAAAAAATATCGCGGTCGGAGGGAACCGAATATTTCGAATGCGAGTATCGTCTGAAGGATTCTGGCGGCAACTGGCGCTGGTTTAGCGGGCGCGACAAAGGTTTCGGCAAGGCGGACGACGGTCGGGTCGGCAAAATCCTGAATTTCGCGAACGACATTACGGAAAGAAAGCTACTGGAGGATACGCTGAAGAACGCCATGGAAACGCGCACCTCGTCCATTCTGGCGGGAGGAATCGCCCACGATTTGAACAATCTCGTTTCGGCCATGACCGGTCATGCCGAACTTGCCAGGATGGAAAACACGAAAAACGGCGTCGATTGCGACAGTATCGACGAAATACTCAAGGCCGCCGGCCTGGCGCAGAGCCTTCTGAGACAGATAACGACCCTTTCTAAAAGACGGCCGTGGCCTGAGCACGGGGAGTACCAAGTCGAAGCGAAATCGGTAGTGCGGCAGACGCTGAATTTGCTGAAGTCCGTTTTGCCCTCGGGGGTGGAAATTCGGGAAAGCTTGAAAAGCGACGGGCGGGTGGCGCTCGAACCGTTGAAGCTGCACAGGATCGCGATGAATCTGTTTCGGAACGCCATTCAGTCTATCGACGGGGAAACCGGCCTGGTAGAGGTCGAGTTCGCGGATTTTGTCCCGGACGACTCTTTTTTTGAAAAGCATCGGGGATTGCCGAAAAAAAACTATATGAAACTGACGGTCCGGGATTCCGGGAGAGGCATTCCGGAAGAAATCGCGGACTGTATTTTCGATCCGTACTTCACGACGAAGACTTGCGGAGAAAACGCGGGACTGGGTCTTTCCGTCGTGCGCGACATCGTCGAAAGCGGAGGAGGGGTCGTCGAAGCGGAAAGCCGGCCGGGGGAAGGAGCGCGGTTCGATGTGTATTTGCCGGCTGCGTAAGGGAACGGCAGGCTTGCTTTTTTCGTCTCGACATATTTTACGACAACGGACCCCAACAAGTTTTTTTCCGTCGTCAACAAAGTCGAGCTGCATGTCGGTCGCGGATCTTGGAAATTTGTCGGACCTTGTGCGGATGTTTATTGGCCCTTTTTGTTTGATTCCATTATTCAAGTTCTTCCGCCACTTTCGAAATATCGGAATAATTCTCGATTGGTATCAGGAAGGAGCTGGGTTCGAGAAACGGCGGCGGCATAGGCGAAAAGACGAACGATCCGGTCGTGTCGGATCGTCGGAAGCACAACGGAACGAGCTGGTCCGCCGAAGGATCGGTCGCCCTGGCATCGTTGAACTGCTTGAAGAATGAACACGGCAACTGGTTTCGTACGGGGAAAATCAAATTCGGGTTTGCGGCTTAGCCAATAGCGCTATTGTAACCGCACCGCTCGAAAAATTTCAACAAGCCGGTTCGTCGAGTCCGACAAACCCAAAACGGGCGAGAAGAAAATCGGCTATTGCCGCGACATCGTCAAGGGCGAAGACTGGAACATCCACCTCGACCGGGGCGTCGGCGACGACGGCCAACAGGTTGGGATCTCCGACGCAGAAAGGTTCCGTGTTTTCGCAAGCGCCGGGCCTGAAAATCTCGATTTTCGCATGAGGGCCGCGCTTGAAGCCTTCGGCGATTATAAAATCGGCGAAGTCCAGCATGGCAGCCAACTCGTCTGGGGAATGGTCGTGATCCACATCCTTGACCATGCCTATTTGGTAGGGGGATGAAACGACCGTGGCCGCGGCACCGGCCTGCTTGTGCCGCCAGCTGTCTTTTCCCGGCTGATCCATAGAGAAACCATGGGCGTCGTGCTTGATGCTTCCAATCTTGAGCCCGCGGGCCGCCATTTCCGCGATGAGCTTGACCACCAGCGTTGTCTTCCCGGAACCGGAAAAGCCGACCACGGAAACGAGCGGCGGTTTTTCGCGGTCGCCGGATCCTTTTTTCAAACATTCGATTTCAGGTTCTGCCTTAAACATAATGGCGGTTTTCCTTAAACATAATGGCGGTTTTCCTTTTTGTGTATTTTCGGCGTTCGCCATCGTTGTATCAAAAACGGACGAACGCCATTTTACAGCCTGAAATCGGTATTGTCAAACTTCCGGGACAATCCGGCGCCGGATCAAGCGTCCTTTGTCGCGCGAATTTCCTCGGCAACAAGCTACTTCTTATACCACGCTCCCGAGTCGTCCTGAAGCCAATCGCCCGGCTTTGCCAGTTCCCTCAACTGGAGCGCCCTTCGCTTCCCGACTCTTTCGACCATGGTTTTCTCCTCTTGGGCGATCTTCTCGTAAACCTGGCGACGATCCCTGTTTTCCGCCTCGACCACGTCCGCCCCTTCCTTGGAATCCCCGACGAAATTCAAATATCCCAGATTGTCTTCCCCTATCACGCCCTTGTTCTTCAATTCGATAATCCGAGGCAAGCGTTCCTTGAACCGATCCTTGATGCCTTGCGAAAAAGCCGCGGAGGAAAAGAGAACCATCGCGGCAACCAAAATCGACCAATATGTTCGATACGAGTTTTTTTTCATGGCGTATGTCTCCTTGTTCTTGTTTTTCCCGATTATCCATTCCCGATTATCCGTTTTCTACTCTATCGATTATCCGTTTTCCGCTCTTCCGCCCTCTTTTCGGCCACCTTGTCGATCTCCTCGAAGAAATCGTCCAATGCACGATCGACCCTGATGTTCACATCGATAGTGATGTGAATGGGTTTGACCTCGACGGGTTTCAATTCGACCTCGTGTCTGGTGGCGCATCCGAGCGACAACGCAAACAATATCGAGAGAAAAATTCGTCTGTTTGTTTTCGGCATTGATTCCTCCCATTCCAAGTTTTCGACTGCGCGGTTGTTTGTTTTCCGTTATGAATTTTAATCCGCAACCATGTTCGGACCGTGCGAATAAAAGGGCTTTGGCGCCGTCGTCACGAACTTCGTCCTTACCCGCTTCGTACCGGCCCCCCGGTGTCGTCCCTATTCCAACGCGCCTTTCAAACCCAACCCGTATTTCAGCACCTCGTCGAGGGGAAGCGTGAAGTTGACATCCAGGCGGATGCCCTGGAAATTGGAGCCGGGACTCTCCGCCTCGACTCTGGCGAATCCTCCGAATTCCCGGTCGTATCGGAAAGGAAGAGGACCTGCCGGCTGGCCGTCCAGCTTTAGATTGACATGCAAGTTCTCCCCCTTCGTGTCGATGTTTATTCTCGCCCATTCGTAATCGTAGTTTTTCAGGGCTTCCCGAGCCAGATCGACTTGGGCGAACTGCGGCGTGTCGGCCGGAATTCCAGCCATGAGAATATCGGTCCCGGTCAGACGGACCGTTCCCCCCTGACCCGGGGTGGAAAAGAGAAATCCGTCGTCGAACTTGAAGCTCGAATTTTCGAACCGGATTGGAATTCTGCCGTTTACGGACCCTTTCCCTTCGCCCTTGATCCCGCCGAGCTGTTCCAGCACTCCGGCGAGGTCCAGCCGGTCGCAGTAAAGAGTGAAATCGAGTTCCTCGAAAGGAATGCCTATTGTCATGGCGTTGGTTTCCACGTTGCCGTCGCACCATTTGAAATCGGTCCTTTCGACGAAAATCGACTTGGGAGATTCCACCCTGAAAAAAACGTTCCCGTCTTTGATCCTAATATTGCCGACGCTCGCGGATTCGAACGAGATTCGCTGGCGGGGAAGGCTTCGCAATGCGAGAAGGTCCGGTATGTCCAAATCCATTCGAACGCCTTGGACCACTGCGGACGGCTCGTCGACGGATATTTTCAAATGGTCGATCCCGATCCGGGCGGAGCTTTCCATTTTAGGCCCCGTTATCGCAAAACCTCCCTCCAAAGCCAATTTTCCCTCCAGAAAAACGCCCTGCGCCTCCGGGACCAAATCGGCCAGTCTGAAGCCCGGTCCGAACCGATAATTGTCGATCTTGAAATCCAAACGCCCCATCAAGCCATGCCCGCCGTTTTGGACCGAGCCCTTGAATTTCAAATTCAAGCCTTTGACGAATTCGCTTCGGAATACTCCGTCGATAATGGCTCCGAACCCGTCCTGCCTGATTTCGGCGGCAATTTTCCCAAGGTTCTTTCCGTCGAACCCGAGGCTGGCCAAGCTTACCGTGCCTGGTTCGCCTCTGTCGGAAGGAGGCCATGCCACGGGCACTTCAAGGTTGAAATTTCTGGCTGCGACGTCGTACTGGGAATTGGTTGCGCCACCGCCCTTTATTTTCAAAGTCCCCGCGAATCTTTTCTCGGCCGCGTCGATGTCCGGCACCTTGCCGGCGAGCGAAACGCCGGAAAAATTCGCGTTGCTCGCCCCCGACCGAACGTTCGCGTCCGACACCCGAACGGAGAAATTCAATCCTTGCGCTTCGCCTTTGTTTTCGGCCGTTTTGTCTTCGCTTTTCATTTTAGATAATTCCGCGCTGCATTCCAGAAGAGGCAATCTCACGGAGAAAGCGTCCGCGTCCATGCGGACATCGGAAATTTTCAATTCTACCGACGCACTATCGCGCGCCAGATCGCCATTTCCAGAAATTTTAAAAGGAGGAAGCATAATTCGGGCGTCGAAGTCGGCCGTACCTACTCGATGCCATCCTTTGCCGTCGGCGCCGTCGGCAGGTTCGTTCTCCACGTCCAAGAACCATCGGGCGTTTTCGACCAGGCTCGCCTTGCCTTTCCATTGCCTTCGAACCGCCGGTTCCAAAGACGGGCCGCCGTCTCTCGGGATTCCCAATTCGGATGTCATCGCAAATTCGCTCTCCACGGAATTTTCCGAAGTCCGAACCGTCCCATCGAATTTTTCGATATCCAAATCGACGACTCCCGAACGAACCGACAAACCGGAGGCCGAGAACTTCCAATTGCCGCCGCCTCCCTCGATGCCGAAACGAAATGGCTCTTCCTCTCGAACGAATTTGCCGAACCCGACGGCGCCGGTCGATCCCGCCAAGCTTTCCGATTCCAGGCGAACCTCCGCTGAAACAATCTTGAAGGAAGAAAGATCGAACGCGGCCCTCCCTTTCAAATCGACCGTCCCGTCCAGGTCCAAACTCGAAACCGGAACGAAAAGCCCGAAAAAGCTCCCCAAACGGAAACCTGTCGTGTCGAAGGAAACTTTCAGCCGCTCTTCATTTCTTTCCAAGAGCGAATCGATTCCTATCCTTTGGCCCGATGGAAACAACTCCGCGACTGCCCGAACATTGGCGTAGTCTTCGTCGCCGGAAAAAAGAACGAGGTCGAGGGGAATCGTAAAACGATTGTTTTCAAAGACGCCGTTCAACACGGCGTTTTCGAAAACGACCCTCTCCACGAAAACGGGCGGCCCGCCGCTCTTGCCCGAATCCCTGTCGGCCCCCTCCCCCCTTTTGAGCAGTTTTTCCGTATCGATTCCCGGAAACGAAAGCTTGCCGTTTTCCAGTTCGAAAAAGATATCGACTCCGCTGATACGCACTTGTTCCAAGCGCCAATTCAAAAGGCCGCGCAAATCGTAATCGATTTGCACGGATGCGGCGGAAAGGGCGTACGGCTGTTTTTCGCCCAATTTTATTCCTCCGAAATCGGCCCCCGTGAAACCGATTCGTCTGACCTGCCACTCGAAACCTTCGATTCCCGCGTCGCTCTCGAGGAAATGCGCGACGCTCTTTTCCACCCACGTCGGCGCCAAAGCCGCGAGAACGAGCGCGACAACGGCCGAAACCATCAGCGCGCAGGCCAGCGAGATTACAATCGATCTTTTGAATCTTCTCATTTTTCCTTCGACGAAACACAAAAGTTGAAGATCGAGTTTATAATAACAAGCTCTGTTTTTCAAACTTTCGTTTCGAATAATCGGCAACTCTCTTGTCTTTTTTCGATAGCCTGTGTTAGAAACGACAAGGAAGACGGAAAAACCAAAACGATCAACTACGAAGGGGGTATCATGCAAAACACCGATTTTGTTAAACATATGGAAATCGGGGGAAAAAAAATAAAATTCTACGACATCGAACTCCTGAAAAACGAGGGAGCCGAAATAGAAAAGCTTCCTTTTTCGATAAAAATCCTGGTGGAAAACCTGCTTAGGAAACTGGACGGCCGAATCGTGGCCGACGAGGACCTTATGAAGATCGCCAAGTGGGAAAAACGCTACGACGCGCCCGTCGAGATTCCCTATCATCCGGCCAGGGTTCTCATGCAGGATTTCACGGGCGTGCCGGCGGTGGTGGATCTTGCGGCCATGCGCGACGCCGTCGAAAAGCTCGGCGACGATCCCGCCAAGGTAAATCCGCTGGTCCCCGTGGAACTGGTGGTGGACCATTCGGTGCAGGTGGACTTTTTCGGGACGAGGGAATCCATCGTCAAGAACGTCGCCAAGGAATACGAGAGAAACAAGGAGCGGTACGAGCTTTTGAAGTGGGCGCAGAAAAGCTTCGGGAATTTCAAGGTCGTGCCTCCCAACTCGGGCATCTGCCACCAGGTGAACCTGGAGCACCTCGGGCGCGCCGTCATCGTCGAGGATACCCCGGACGGGCCTGTGGCCTATCCGGACACGCTCGTGGGGACCGACTCCCACACCCCCATGATCAACGGCATAGGCGTAATGGGCTGGGGCGTCGGAGGGATCGAAGCGGAGGCCGTCATGCTCGGCCAGCCCTACTACATGTCGATCCCCGAGGTGATCGGGGTCAAGCTGACCGGAAAGCTCGGCAAGGGAGTCACGGCCACCGACCTCGTATTGACCGTCACGGAGCTGCTCCGGAAAGAAAAGGTGGTGGAAAAGTTCGTGGAGTATTTCGGGGACGGGATGAAAAGCCTCTCCGTGACAGACCGCGCCACCATCGCCAACATGACCCCCGAATACGGGGCCACGCTGGGCTTTTTCCCCATCGACGAAAAAACCGTCGAGTACCTGAACCTGACCGGCCGTCCGGAGCAGGCCAAAGTCGCGGAAGCCTGCGCCAAGGCGCTCGGTCTCTTCTACACGGGAAAGACCGACCCCGAATACACGCGAGTCGTGGAACTGGACCTTTCCACGGTCGTCCCCTCCCTGGCGGGACCGGCGAGACCCCAGGACCGGATTCCCATTTGCGGCATGAAAGCCTCGTTCGCCGAATTCATCGGCTGCAAATACGAACGGGACGCCTCCATGGAACACCTTTCCAACTTCATGCAAGAATCGGGATGCAAGACCAGGCGGGAAGGAAAATGCGTTCCCGTAAGCAAGCGCCTGGTCGAACTGGAGCTGAACGGACAACCGGTCAGAATAGGCGACGGCTGCATCGTGATCGCTGCCATAACCTCGTGTACGAACACGTCGAATCCATCGGTCATGCTGGGCGCCGGGCTGTTGGCCAAGGCGGCGATGGAAAAGGGCCTAAGGGTCCCTCCGTACGTGAAGACCTCTCTGGCCCCGGGGTCGAAAGTGGTCGTCGATTACCTGGAAGACGCGGGCCTTTTGCCGTATCTGGAAGGCTTGGGATTTCACGTGGCCGGATTCGGATGCACCACCTGCATCGGAAACAGCGGACCGCTCCATCCGGAAATCGAGAAGGCCATATCCGCCAACGATTTGACCGTGGCGTCCGTATTGTCCGGAAACCGCAACTTCGAAGCCCGTATCCACCAGAGCGTAAAGGGCAACTATCTTGCCTCGCCCATGCTTGTGGTGGCTTTCGCCATCGCAGGTCGCGTGGACATCGATTTGGGCGCGGAACCCGTCGGAATCGATCCCAACGGCGAGCCGGTCTACTTGGAGGATATCTGGCCTTCGGAGGAAAAGATCGCCGAACTGACCGAACAGCACGTGAAAAGGGAATTTTTCGAAAGGGAATACGGACGAATCTTCGACGGGGACGAATTCTGGAGCGCCTTGGACGTCGAGGAGAGCACGACTTTCCATTGGGACGAGGATTCCACTTACATTAAGAACCCTCCCTATTTCGAGAGCTTCGAAGTGGATTCGGAAAAGCCGGGGGACGTGAAAGACGCCAAGGTTCTTTTGCTTCTGGGGGACTCGGTGACCACGGACCACATTTCCCCCGCCGGCGCCATCCCCAAGCACTATCCCGCCGGGCAGTACCTGGTCGGAAACGGCGTGAAGCCGGAGGAGTTCAATTCGTACGGGGCCAGGAGAGGCAACCACGAGGTGATGATGCGCGGCACGTTCGGCAATATCCGGATCAAAAACCGCCTGGTCCAGCCCAAGGAGGGAAGCTTCACCTTGAAATTCCCGTCCGGCGAGGAAAAATTCGTATACGACGCGGCCATTGAGTACCAAAAGGAAAAAACGCCGCTGGTGGTGCTGGGCGGAAAGGAATACGGCACCGGGTCCTCCAGGGATTGGGCGGCCAAGGGAACGAATCTTCTTGGCGTAAGAGCCATTGTCGCGGAAAGCTACGAGAGAATACACCGAAGCAACCTGGTAGGAATGGGCGTGCTTCCGCTGGTTTTCCAGGAGGGCCAAGGTTGGGAAAGCCTCGGCCTCGACGGTTCCGAGACCTTTTCGATAAAAGGCGTCGAAAACATGGAACCGCGGAAGACGTTGGAGGTGACCGCCAGGAAAAAGGACGGGGCCGAGGTCGTTTTCAAAGTCAAGGCGAGACTGGACACGGTGGTGGACGTCGAGTACTTCGAAAACAACGGCATCTTGCCATGCGTCCTGAGGAAGCTGCTGAAAAACGGATAGCGGCCGGGCTTCGTCGTCCGGCCTGTTTCAGGCAAACGGGGGGGGAAAACGAGATGAAAGTGATGTCGTTTTACAATCCGGCGGTGAAAATTTTGGACAATATCTGGCAGGTGGGCGGAGGGGAACTTTCCGGGCCCGGGGACGCGGCGATATACCTGGTGCGTTTCGGGGAACGGGCCGCTTTGATAGACGCAGGTTGCGGAGAAGGCTACGACTGTTTGGCGACGAACGTTTCGTCGTGCCTGGACGAAGGCGTCGAAATCTCCCATTTGCTCCTAACTCATTGCCACTACGACCATACGGGGGGCGCGAAGGCTCTCCGGGACCGGTTCGGATGCCGTATCGTGTGCCACGAACTCGATGCGCCTTATCTTGAAAAAGGCGACGACCATGTCACGGCGGCTTCCTGGTACGGCGCTTCGATGAAGCCGTTCTCCATCGACGTGAAATTACGCGGCCCCAAGGAAAAAATAGAAGTGGGCGACGGAGAAATCATGGCCTATCATTGTCCCGGCCATTCTCCGGGTTCCGTCGTGTTAGTCGTGGAAGCGGAAGGAAAAAAAGTCCTGTTCGGCCAGGACATACACGGCCCGCTTCATTCCTCCTTGCTTTCGGATCGGGAACGATATCTCGATTCGCTGAAGTTCGTCATGGGACTGAACGCGGACATCCTCTGCGAAGGCCATTTCGGCGTATTCAGAGGTAAAAACGAGGTCCGCCGGTTCGTCGGCTCGTATTTGTCATAATTCGGGACCGAAACATGGTTGTACTCATGGGATTGACAAAAACTTTTCCATGGTGTTTTATTACCCTTTTGACTCGAATTTTCGAAATCCCGGCTTCCGAACAGGGAGCTGCCGAAGAACTAAGGACAACAATTGGAACGATTTGAAAAAACAATGAATCCCGTTTCGGCTCTTGGACGTATGGCCCTTTTTCCGGTAAATCAAATGGGAAGCGCGGCGATCTTTTTCTTCAAAGGGTTCGTAATGATATTTTCGTTTCCGTTGAACATTTCCAAGATTGTTCAGCAAATCTATTTCATCGGATTGAAATCCCTGATCGTCATATGCCTGACAGGAGCTTTCACCGGGATGGTCCTTGGTCTTCAAGGCTACTACACGTTGTCCAAGTTCGGTTCCGAGGGTCTTTTGGGCGCAGCCGTCGCGTTGACTTTGATCAGGGAACTCGGGCCGGTTTTCGCCGCCATCATGGTCATCGGGAGGGCCGGGTCCGCGATGGCCGCCGAAATAGGCATCATGAGAATCTCGGAACAGATCGACGCGCTCGAGACGATGGATATCGATCCCATCCGCTTTCTGATAAGTCCCAGGCTGGCTGCGGCCATTGTCAGCTTTCCGCTGTTGACTGCGGTTTTCGACGTGGTCGGGATATTCGGAGGATACCTTACCGGTTCCGGTCTTTTGGGCATCAGTCCCGGAATCTATTTTTCGAGAGTAGAATCCAGCGTGACCATGGAAGACGTCATGGGCGGTTTCTACAAGTCCATCGTGTTCGCCGTCGTCGTTTCCACGATCTGCTGTTTCCAGGGATATTTCACCCACCTGCGGGCCGAGGGATTCGGCGCCAAGGGCGTCAGCCTCTCCACCACGTCGGCGGTCGTAATCTCGAGCGTGCTGGTCCTGGTCGCCGATTACATACTTACAACCTTCTTACTCTAAGAAAACCATGACCGAGCCGTTGATCGAACTAAAGGACGTTTACAAAAGCTTCGGCGAACAGCAAGTCTTGAAAGGCGCCGACATGAAGGTGCGAAAAGGCGAGGTGACGACCATCATCGGCGGAAGCGGCGGCGGCAAAAGCGTCTTGCTGAAGCACCTGGTCGGACTGATAAGGCCGGACTCGGGACAGATACTGTTCGAGGGCAAGCCGCTAAGGGCCATG
>CAZNTU010000086.1:0-22934 GCA_964575975.1 uncultured Desulfobacteraceae bacterium | reverse complement strand
TCCCTTCCAGATTGGATACGGTGGACCAGAAATTATGCAAGGACGGCAATCTGACGGTGAAAACCGTTGCCGAGGTAAAAGGTCTGAAACTGGAAACCGCAGTCGAAATGGTCGTGGCCGAGAACGGCCCCGAATTGGAAATCCGAGCGGCTGGCTTGACCGCTCGTCAAGCCAGCCTGGTTTTTTCCATCAGGCCCTATAATCCGGAAGGTATTCAATTCGTGGAAACCCTCTCTTTCGACAGGATCTCGAAAAAATGGTCCGTAAACGATTCCGTATCCATCAAGTCGGACAAGGCGCCGGACAGGGTCGTGCTGTCAACCTACGACGAAGGCGACGTTTTTCTGAAACTGGACCAGGACGCCGACGACATTTCGGTCGAATGCAACATCGGGCTCGCCAACGGGGCCGGCGTCTACAAACTTCGTCCCGGAGTCGAAAAGGAAGTTCGTTTTCGCATGCCTCTGGGGGACGAACTGAAAAGGGAGTTTCCGGGATTCGTCCCGAAATCTCGAGAGTGGAATTTCTACCTTGATAAAACAGCCAAGCTTGTCGCCCCGGACAAACTTTATCTGGACCTTTACGAAACTAGCAAGCGCACGCTGATCATGCTGTCGGCCAACGAACCGTATCCCGGACCGTATACCTACAGACGGTTCTGGTTCCGGGACGCATGCCTGATGGTCAACGCTTTGCTGGCTTTGAATTTGACAGGGAAAAGCCGCTCGATCATCGACGATTTCGACAAGCGCCAGACGATCGGCGGATATTTCAAATCGCAGAAAGGGGAATGGGACTCGAACGGCCAAGTGCTTTGGATAATGCATCGGTATCTGGAACTTACGGGAGAAGAGGTCCCGCGAAAATGGTTCAACGCCGCGATGGACGCAGCAAACTGGATACGTCGGAAAAGACGGGAAAACGCGAACGGATCTCGGCACCCCGGCCTTCTCCCTCCGGGTTTCAGCGCCGAGCATCTGGGACCCAACGACTATTATTATTGGGACGACTTCTGGAGCTTGAGCGGCCTGAAATGCGCGGCATCCATGGCGGAAAGGTACGGCAGGAAGGCGGAGGCCGCGAAATTGAAGGCGGAAGCCGCGCTGTTCGAATTGGATATTTGGAAAAGCATCGGGAACATTCCCGAAAAGAGATCGGGAGGGGCTATACCGGCGTCGCCCAACCGAAGAATGGACGCCGGATCAGTAGGCTCCCTCGCGGCGGACTATCCCCTGCGGCTTGTCAAAGAAGGCGATCCCAGGATTCTTAGGACAGTGGAATTCCTGATCGAAAACTGCTTTCATTCGGGGGGCTTTTTCCAGGATATGATCCATTCGGGCATCAATGCCTATCTCACTTTGGACATCGCCCAGACGCTTCTTCGGGCCGGGGACTCGAAGTTTTCGTTTTTAGTGCGCGCCGCCGCCGATTTGGCCTCGCCGACGGGCCAATGGCCCGAGGCCATACACCCGATCACGAAAGGCGGATGCATGGGCGACGGTCAACACGGGTGGGCCGCGGCCGAATGGATCATGATCGTTCGCAACATGTTCGTTCGCGAAGAGGACGACCGATTGATCTTGGGGTCGGGAATCGATCCCATGTGGCTCGATTCCGACGACGAAGTCGTTTTCGGTCCCACGCCGACTCCCCACGGCGATGCGACCGTAAAACTCGCAATCGAAAAAAAACGCGTCTTTTTATCGGTATCCGCTGACTGGAGAAAAAAACCCGGCCTTATCGTGGCGGCCGTACCGGGCTTTCGCCGTGTGCAAATCGAAGGCGGCCCGGAACCGTACGAACTTGAAAGGAAAACTCGATGAAAATTTGCATGTTTACCAATACATTCCTTCCCCACGTGGGAGGCGTCGCGCGCTCCGTCGCCTTTTTCACGGAGGATTTGATCCGGAATGGCCACGATGTCCTGGTTGTAGCTCCGGAATACGGAGAGGAGGAAGACTGCCCTTTATGCAAGGACAACGCGATCAGGGTCCCTGCGATTCAGAATATCAACAAAGGAGGATTTTCGTTGAGGATTCCCCTGCCCCTGTTCATTTCGGAAGCCTTGGACCATTTTCGTCCCGACCTGATTCACAGCCACCATCCTTATATGCTGGGAGACTCCGCGCTGCGGGAATCGCGCAGACTGGGCGTCCCTTTGGTTTTCACGCACCACACCCTCTACGAGGAATACACCCATTATACCCCGTTCGATTCCGATGGATTTCGCAAGTTCATGGTCCATCTTTCGACCGAATACGCCAATCTGTGCGACCGAGTGATCGCGCCGAGCAAAAGCCTGGCTGAATTGATAGCGGAACGGGGCGTGACAAAGCCTATCGAGGAGATACCTACGGGAGTGGACATCGAGTTTTTCAGGGAAGGCGACGGTCGAGGTTTTCGCAGGAAGCACGGAATAGCCGAAAACGCGACCGTGATCGGACACTTGGGAAGACTGGCCCCGGAGAAGAACCTGGAATATTTGTCGGAAGCCGTGGCCAAAAGCATCGGATCGTTTCCCGACGCCGTTTTTCTGGTTGCGGGCGCCGGGCCCAGCCAAGAGGAAATTCGAAGGATCTTTGCGGATGCCGAGCTGCAAGCCCGTCTATTCATGACCGGCGCTGTAAAGGGAGACGATTTGAAGGACGCCTATCACGCAATGGATCTTTTCGTGTTCGCTTCGAAATCCGAAACCCAGGGAATGGTACTTGCCGAAGCCATGGCGGCCGGACTTCCAGTGATCGCGTTGGACGCCTCCGGAGTCAGAGAGGTTGTCACAGACGACTTGAATGGAAGATTGCTTGCCTGCGACGCGCCGGCGGAAAATTTTTCCAAGTCCATCGTCAGGGATTTTCTCGAGAGCGGTCCCCCGGAAAAATGGCGCGAAGCCGCATTGGCCACCGCGAAAAGATTCTCTAGGAAAAACATTGTTCGAAAACTCGCGACTTTCTACAAATCGGTCGTCGAATCATATGCCGAACCTGACGAAATCTCGTCGGAATGGTTGGAAATCATAGGGGCGGAAACGCTTCCCAAAAGATTAAAGGCCGAATGGGACCTGATTTCTGAAAAAACCGCAGCCGCCGTCAAAGCCATGAGCATAAAGGAAAGGAAACCCCGGACGCCGGCAAGATAAACATATTTCGATTGGAATCGGCTTTCCAATTCCGGAAAGAATTCGAAAACCTTATAGATAAGGCGGACGTCCGCCCGAATAAAGCAACATCTGGTATGTGCGGTCCCCCGCTTTCTCGTGCCCCCGGACAAAACGGCGCACATATCCCGGAATGAATCCCTCCCGCAAGTACCCCTTGAAGTCCTCGTCGATCTTATGATTGGAAAATTCCCATTTCGCCCCTGCCTCTTTGAACAACTGATACACGTTGCATCCGGTCACAAACGCCAAATCCAAAATCCGCCGTTCGTCGGAATCCGCGTCCAGCGGCGCAAGCCGCTTTTCAAGGTATATTTTCAAGCCTGCGTATACCAGTCCCAATACTATGAAAATTATCGTCTCGAACATGATTCGGTTACCTCGCACAATTTAATGGAAAATAAAGGAAACATTTTTTCCCGAGTTCGGTCGTATACGAAAATGATTCTATCCTCCGCTTGGAGGTGTCAAGGCGGTAGAAAACTGTAAAGACTGTAAAGCAGGATTATTTTGCTCTCGGTACATAGGGTGATGAAAGCCGTTCCTTTCGAGGGGAAAGTTTTCCATCCGAAATCCGTTCCGAATTTTCGGTCTTCCATTTATTCGTCCAAGGGCAAGGTCGCGCCGATGCCCGGTAGCGCCGCCGTGGGGGGCGGCGCTACCGGGAGACCACGATAAAAATTGGAGGATTTCGACAGGGAGGTCAAGGAGGAGGTCCTGAAAAGCCTCTCCAAGGATTTTCAAACCGCTCTTTAAAAAACGCTCCGCCAGCCCAACCATGCTCCTCGGATTTCCATAAAAGGGTAAATCCCGCCCGTTTGTAGACCTCGGCAAGTCCTACGAATTCGTCCGGCCTCACTCCCGAAAACACGACTCCCCCATTTTCGCGACACAAGCCTCCGATTTGTTCGGCAAAAACGACAAGAGTGGGAAAACGCAAGTTCGCCGCGATCAAATCGAAAGGCTTGTCGCTTTCCGAGGAATACAATTCGGCCAGATCGCCATCGAAAATTTCGAACCGATTCTCCAAACCGTTCAATCGGGCGTTTGCTCGGGCCTCGTTTCTGGCGCAAGGGTCGATGTCCGTTCCGATGGCCTTGTCGATTCCCATCTTCAAAGCGGCTATCGCCAGCACTCCCGAACCGGTCCCGATATCCAGCATTTTGGAGTCTTCTCCGTTTTCTAGAATCGATGTCGAAATTCCAAGCTTTTCGATCCCGCGCAAAGCCAGACGCGTGGTAGGATGATCCCCGGCGCCGAAAGACGCCCCGTGCTCCATCGTAACGACGATGTCCGAAGGTTTCGCTTCGTACGTCACCATTGCGGGCTTCAAAACCACGTTTCGAGATACTCGAACAGGGCGACCGAAAGATTTTTCCAGAAAACTGTTGCCGAAAACGTAGGTGTAGACCAGTTCCCCCTCTTCCACCAATTCCTTTACGACATCCCTGATCTCTTTTCTTTTCGTTCGGAAAATAGCGGCGGCCTCTTTTTCCAACCGCGCGGAAGTCGTCTTTTCGATATTCCGTCGAACAATCCCAAGAATGGTTTCCTTCATGCGCGGCCTTCTCGAAGAACGATTGTTCGTCCGAAGCCCAGGGGCATTAGAGTTCCGCATGTTCATATACCCTAAAACCTCGTGCGCTAAAAAAGCTGAAGCTTTTTCCGATACGCGTCCACGACGACCGCCGGATCGTTGGTTATGACAAGGTTCCCGGTAATCCAGTCGGGGGCCCTGTTGTTTTTCACCATTTCGCGGATTTGCTCGGACGTGTTCTTCCAAAAGGAACCGTCGCCCTCGGTGTCGAACAACACCACGGGGACGGGCTCCATGATGGACAATTTCATGTTGCAAAGGGTGATTCCCAGTTCTTCCAGAGACCCCAATCCGCCCACGTTGAAAATGGGGAAGGACGCGATCTCGAACCATTTCTGGCGGCTGTGCCTGCATGTCGCCTGGAAAATCTGGCAAAAGTCCACTTCCCGAGTCATGGACTGGTCCGTTATATCCAGAAAATTGGCCCCGGAAAGAATCCCCCGCTCGCGGGCGAACTTGTTCACCAGTTCCATAACCCCGCTTCCCCCGCCGGTGACAATGCCGATGTTTCGTCCCCAGAAATCCACCAGCGCGTCCAACAACTCCCCCAACCTCCTGTTCCCTCTTCCCGAAAGGGTTTTGTTGGAACCGTAGAAGGCGAAAAGCATGGATTTGTGAAAGTCCGCGAATCTCTCCGGCTTCACGAAATACCCCTTGCCGTCGCGGATCGTGTGGACCATCAGACTGTCGTTCAAGGAGGACGCCCAGAAGGCATCCAGACCGAAAGCGTTATATTCCAAAAGCCTCGTGTGGTCCAGTTGCGAGAGAAACGGCCCGTGCTCTCGGGAGGGCTCGAAGAAATAAAGCGCGCAGATTTTGTTTTCGTACGCCAGGTTGATAATGTCCCGGTGCTCCAGCATGTTGGGAAAATATTTCAAGACGAGCGACGAGGTGCCCTTTTCGCCGTTCCAGGAAATTTTGGACGTGGCGTAGACGTGGGGGCATGTGCTTGTTGGAGAGAAATCGCGACGGGCGGCTGTGCATGCGGCTTTTTGGACAAAGCAGGGATTCTCCGGTCCGTTCACGAACATGCGGGCTTCCACCGGCCCCTCCCCAGGCGCGCATTCCACGACCGCGACAGGCCTTCTCTCGGAATTGCAGGTCGGACAAGGCGAATCCTCCATTCGGATTTCCAGATCCCGCAACTGGTCGTAACCGTAGGGTTTTCCTCCTCGCGCGAAAAACCACCGCCTGCCGTCCGAATTTGTCGGCGCGCGATAGATTTTAGCGGCGATCAGCGGGTTTACGATAGGGCGCTGGCTGTTGTTGACGATCTCCAGATAGATTCGGATTCCGCGGGTCTTGATCGGATCTAGTATTGTCGCGGAAAGGTGCTCCCCGGTCGCGAACCCCCTTTGCAGCACCACGTAGTGTTCGTTCAAATACATGGAGCATGTGGTTATCACCCCCTCGCCCGCCGGAATTTTCAAGGCGGAAACCTCGTTTCGGACTTGGTAGCGGTTGAGGATTTCCCGCCCCTCTTTTCGAAGCAGAATCCTTCCGAGGGTTTTCCTGTCCAAATCGTCCCTCAGGGAATAAAACACCCGATGGGGGGCGATCACGATGCTTCCGTCGCTGGATATCGTCGTGGACTCGGGAAGCTTCAAGGCGGATTTGTCGATGGCTTCCAGCACCTCGTCCGAAGGCAAAAGCGCGTCCGGATCGCAAAAAACCAATCGTCCCACAGGAAGTCCGGGCGTGAAAAACTCCCTCAGCATTTCGAGCCCCGGATAATCTTTGATTGCAGGCCACGCCTTCAATTTCAAAGTGACGACGTTTTTTTCAAGCGACTCCGCCGATATGCGCTCGCATGCGATCTGAACCCCCAGGCGGGCTATCCTGGATCTCTCGCTGAAGATCAGGTGTTCGGGGTCCTCTTCCAGTTTTTCCGCCAGACGCCCCGAAAGCTTGAAAGACGCAAGAAAGGACAGGTATCCGTCCTCGGATTCCAGCACTCTGCTCACGACTCCGTCTTCGGTCTGAAGAAGACCGCGAAACAATTGGTCGTTTACCATTTGTAAATCGTATTCCCCGTTTCTACAAAACTTTCAACATTAGCGGAATGGCCACCATCGTGCCGAGCATGCTTCCCACGTTGGTGAACACCACCACCAGCAATATGCGGGTCACGTTGTTTTTCCAGAATCCCTTGACTGTCAGTATGTCCGTGTGGAGATTTTGCAGGTCCTTGACCTTGGGTTTGCGGGATATGGCCTCCACTAGGCCGGATACCCATCCGGCGGCGATCATGGGATTCAGAGACGTCAACGGGGCCGCTATCACCGACGACAATATGGTGTAGGGATGCGCCAAAGCCACCAGCGCTCCCAATCCGGCCAGCAACCCGTTGGCCGCGATCCACCAAATCACCATGTCCGACCCCGCCTTGGCCCCGCCCTGGAAAAAACCGTATACAAAAAGAGCGATTATTGCGCCCGGAAGCAGCCATTTCAACATCCCGACCAGCTTTTGTTTGGGAGGGATCACGTCCAACTCCTCCAAATCGACTTCGCTCTCCCAATATTTCTTGATGCCCGGAACATGTCCCGCTCCCACTACCGCGAGAATTTTCTCCCCGGGGGCGCGCCTGATCTTTTGGGACAGATACCGGTCCCGCTCGTCGATCAGTATGCTCTTCAATTGCGGAAGAGACTTTCCCACCTCGGCCAGAAGAGATTCCAGAATATCCTCCCGCTTCATCTTCTCGATATCCTCTTCGTCGATCTCGTCCACCTCCCCGAGGGAAACGAGAAGCTGGAATATAAGCTTGAGCTTGCCCCAGAATCCCATCGCCCGCCACGTGCGGGAAAGGGTCACGCGAATGTCCCTGTCGACCAGTTCGATGCGCGCTCCGGTTTCGTCGGCGGATTCGATGGCCTGGATCATCTCCTGGCCCGGATTGATGTCCAGCTTCTGGGCGATCCGCTTCTGAAAAGAGGATAACAACAGATTGGCCAACAGCAGGAACGCCTTTTTCTCCTTGACGACTTTTACAATGTCGGTATCGAGCCAATGGTCTTTCTGGCGAATGGATTGATAGCGGGACTCGCAAAGCTCTATGCAAACCGTGTCCGGCTTCTCGTGCTCGACGATCGTTTTTACGCTGCGGGCGCTTTCCTTGGAAACATGCGCCGTCCCTAAAATCAGATATTCCTTTCCGTTCTTGAACAGACGGTGGACCACATTGGGGTTGTCCGTATTTTCCATTCGGTATATAGTCTCCTTGATTTTAAAAGAAAGAAACGATTGAATATATGCGTATAAAGGAAATTTATCAACTTGAAACACCGGAACGACGTAAAAATGAGCGATGCTACTACCTCCCCAAACACGGAAACGGGAAAAACAGAAGAAAAACCGTTCTATCTTGAGACGGGAAACGAAACGGCGTTGTTCGAAGCCGCCTACGACGGCAAGCTACCTGTAATGCTGAAAGGCCCAACCGGATGCGGCAAAACGAGATTCGTCGAATACATGGCCTACCGGCTGAACCGCCCGCTGGTGACTGTGGCGTGCCACGAGGACCTGTTCGCGTCGGACCTCGTGGGTCGATATCTGCTGAAAAACGACGAAACGGTTTGGAACGACGGTCCATTGACCCGAGCCGTACGGACCGGAGCCATCTGTTACCTTGACGAAATCGTGGAGGCCAGGAAAGACACAACAGTGGTAATTCATCCGCTTAGCGACGACCGTCGGACCCTGGTCATCGAAAAAAAAGGGGAAATCATCCAGGCGCATCCCGACTTTTCTCTCGTGATTTCCTACAACCCGGGATACCAGTCCGTTTTGAAGGATTTAAAGCAAAGCACCCGCCAAAGGTTCGTCTCCATCGAGTTCCGATACCCGGCCTCGGAAAAGGAAACCGAAATCGTGGCACGCGAGGGCGGCGTCGATTCCGAGACCGCCCGGCGTCTGGTTTCCCTTGCGGTTAAAATAAGGAATATTCGCGAACACGGCCTTGCCGAAGGAGCGAGCACCCGCCTGCTGATCTACGCCGCGCAATTGATCCGCCGCAACATCGACCCCGCCGACGCGTGCCGCTCCGCCGTCTGCTTGCCGCTAACCGACGACAACCGCCTCCAGGAAACTTTGAACGACTTGATCGAGGACCTGTTTTAAAACTTGTTCACCCACAAATTGACGTTGACGTTTCGATTAACCTTGGTTCCCGGAGGAGGATCCTGTTTGAAGACCTGGCCGTCCCGGCTCTTCACAGCAGTGCGCGCCTCGTTTATTTTCCCCACTGCGAATCCGTTTCCCGAGAGCGTTCTTCTCGCCTCCCCCAGACTCAATCCCACGACGTCCGGCACGACGCTCTTCCTGTCGAAATAACCGTTGTCGTGCCTGCCGCGCCCCCAATCGTCTCCTCGGCCGAAAGGACCTGGCTTTTCGTACTTGTATATGGAAAGACCGACTTGGGTCCCGAAAGCGACCTTGTCCCCGGCCCGAGGATATTGCGATCCCACTTTGCCGTCCAATTTTTTGTTCGCCGTCTCCTTGTAATCAATTCTCCCCGTCAATAAACGGTACCGGCGGAGAATGTCGCGGGCCTCGTTCAGCGACCGTCCCTCCAGACTGGGCACTTCGACCTTTCGGGGCTTGTTCTCCGGCGGACGGAGGTCCCCCGGTCTGTCGTCCCCGCTTTGATAGACGCCGAGGCGAACTCTAGTACCTTTCGAAACCATACTGCCCGCCTTCGGGTATTGGTACTGCACTTGTCCATCCAGGTCCTTGCGACGCGTGTTCACGTATTCGACATCGCCGACCCGCAAATCGTATTTGCGAAGAACTCTCTCGGCCTCGTACTGCCGGCTTCCCACTACACTGGGAACCCTGGTTTCCCCGTACGAATGCGGACCGTCATGATATCCCCCGTATCCGCCGTTCGCAGGAACGCACGATACCAACACGAAAATCGCAAATGCCGATAAAGCCACCATATTCTTGATCGATTCGTAAACTTTCATGTCATCCTCCATTCTATTTTCCACTTTGATTCCCACCATTTCAATCTCTGCCACACTGGTCCTTATATCGCCAATTCGCCCGGAATTTCAAAAGGAATACGGAATCCGCGAATCGCAAAAAAAAATTCCTGGATCAACTCCGCTCTTGACTTGCTCCGGCTTGTCGTAATAACAGAACGATTTTGGAATTCAATGGCGATGGAGAAACGGAAACGGGGGGTTTCGAAGCCGGGGAGGACAGGATGGAAAGAGAAAGATGGGGCAGAAGGAGCGCTTTCGTTATGGCGGCCGTGGGCTCGGCCGTAGGACTGGGGTGCGTTTGGCGATTCCCTTACATCGCCTACAGCAACGGCGGAGGGGCCTTTTTCATCCCTTATCTGATCGCCCTCGCAACCACCGGCGTCCCCTTGCTTTCCCTGGAATACTACATGGGAGTCCGCTATCAGCAGGGACCGACCCAGACATTCGGAAATATCCGAAAAAACGCGAACTTCATCGGGTGGTTCTCTATCGCCTCCGCCGCGATGATCCTGTGCTACTACACAGTGGTCATGTCTTGGGCGCTCAATTACGCCTGTTATTCCATCGGGGTGAAATGGGCGGGGAACGAGAGCGGTTTCTTTTTCGACCGGGTATTGAACGCGGCCGACGGCGTCCGCTTGTTCGGCGAAATCCAATGGCTCGTGGTTCTCGGAAACCTTTTTACCTGGATTTCGATATACGCGATCATCGCGGGCGGCGTGAAAAGAATAGGGCGGGTCATCAACTGGTTCGTGATCCTGCCCCTGGTCCTGCTCTTCGTCCTGATCGCCAGGGGAGTCACTCTTCCTGGCGCGGCGGCCGGATTGGATTTCTATTTGAAGCCCGACTTCTCGCTTTTAGCAAATCCCGACGTATGGCTCGCCGCCTACGGCCAGATTTTCTTCTCCCTCTCCCTGGGATTCGGCATCATGATCGCCTATGCGTCCTACTTGCCGAAAGATTCGGACATACACGCCAACGCGTGGGTAGTTTCGTTCTCCACCTGTCTGACCTCGTATTTTGCCGGATTCGCCGTGTTCTCCGCAGTCGGATACGTTGCTTTCCAAACCGGAACTCCCGTGGAGGGCATCGCGGGAGGCGGTCCGGGATTGGCTTTCGTCATCTATCCCACGGCGATCGCAAAGCTTCCGGGAGGCGGGTGGGTCCAATCGGTCTTCGGCGTCCTGTTTTTCGCGATGCTTTTGGGCATGGGCATCGACTCGGCCTTTTCGCTCGTGGAGGCGGTCGCGAGCGGATTGAGAGACTCCTATGGCTTTTCCCGCAAGAAAACCACGTTTTGGGTCTGCGCGGCGGGTTTCGGGGTCGGTTTTTTCTATTCGACCGGTTCCGGCGTATACTGGTTGGACATCGTGGACCACTGGATGAGCTGGTGCCTGATACTGGCGGGTCTTATGCAGGCAGTCCTGGTCGGGTGGTTCGCGGACGTGCGCGAGGCTTGCCGGCATATCGATTCCAGGTCGGACATCAAGTTCGGGAACTTGTGGATCGTATCGATCAAGTACGTCACTCCAGTCGTCTTGCTCCTGATCATCGCGACCAATATTCTGGACGAACTGAAATCGCCCTACGGAGGCTATCCCATATGGGCGTTGCTTCTAGGCGGATGGGCGCTGGCGGGAGGCGCGATGTTTTTCTCGCTGTACATTCAACGCGTGGACGAATTGCGCGGAAAGAAGGAAAAAAGGGCGAGGCTTCTTGGATGGACGGTCGTTTACGCGGGAGTCGTCGCGACGGCAGGGATCCATTACGCCACCGGCTCGAGGGTGTCGGCGATCATCATGCTGGCGGGCTCCCTCGCGACAGGCGGATGGCTTCTTCTTTCTCTTGACAGACTGGCTTCGCCGACAGAATCCGAAAACAAGGAGGTCTAAATGAGCATTGCCGCCATTTTGACGGGCATACTGATATTTGTTTTCTTGGCGGGCGGTTTGTATTACGGCGTCGGGAAAATGTCCGACTCTTAACATCCAATTACGGACATGTCGATGCCGCAAATGGCCGGCATCGACGTTCCAAGACGAATCAAATCCGTTCGAAAAGATGTCCCCGCGCTTCTATCCGCAGGCCACGGCGAACCGATCGGCAGAAACACGGTCATTGAAGATTTAATGAGCCGCTCCGCCCGTCCCGCGATTTCCGCGATTTCGACCCGCGCCCGGACTAGAAATCGTCGTCTTCGTAATCCTCGTCGTTCATGGAAAGAGCTTCGTTAACCGCGTCCACGATGTCCTGGTCGTCCGATTCCAAGAGAGGCGAAAGCAACGCCTCCGCATCCTCGGGGCGGATGAAAGCGGCCGACTCGATCGCGGCAAGAAGAAGGTTTTTCTCGGTATTCTTAGACTTGACCAGCGACGAGATATGCTTCCAAGCCTTGTCGATTTCCCAAACGCCCGCGGCTTCCACCGCGTGCAATTCGATTTCGGTATTGTCGCTCTTCAACGACTCGACGATCTGTTTTTCGAAACCGCTGACATACCCCATGCAGAAAACCGCCGTAAGTTTCCAGTCTTCGTCCTTGTCCCGGTACGCGGCGGCCACGGCCTCCCGATGCCAATCCTCGGGAGCGCGCACGGAGGCCTCCAAAACCCTCCTCCGAAGATCCTTGGAAGTGTCCGAATCCATGTAAATCTTTCGCAGCGTCTTTTGAACCTTCTCGCAGGTCTTCTCGGACAGAATTATGTCGTCCGGGTCGTCGAATCCCATCATATCCGCGTTCTCGAGCGCCGGGCCGAAAGAGATGGCCGCCCAGCTCCTCAATTCGTCGCCCTCTCCCTTGTTCGTAAGAATCGACAGCAACTCCGCCGCCAACTCCTCGTTGATCACCGAGTAATCGCCCGCAAGCTTCGCCGCTACAAGCCGGTCGGACGCCTCGGCCCCCGGGTTCCGCAACACATTCAAAATAATATCGTCCGCGTTGTCCGGCCATTCCCACGCCGGAGTGTTCTCGAGCGTTTTTATATCCATCTGTTTTTCTCCCATTTTAATATGGTTGTTATAAAAAAAGCGGTTCGTTACATCGTTGCGCCTAAAACGACATTTATCTCGAAAAGGAACTTATCACGGATTTACAATTTTTTGTCAAACGACGAAAAAAGCAAGTCCGCGAGGTCAAGATTCGCCATAAATCGTCTCTGTTCCGGTTTCTAAGATTTTGTTCGATTCTTACACAGCGGCTTTGAAAAATTCCTCTTTGAAAACTTTAAAACCCTGCAAGCCGCGAAAATTTATCGAGTTCACGTTTTTTGTTGATCTTCCAATCCATATTTCTTACTTTTCGTAAGATCGGTTTGGATGCAAAGAACATCGTTGCGAAAGGAGACTAAAATGACACTGGCAACAATAACAAGCAAGGGCCAAGTCACAATACCAAAAGAGGTGCGAGAATCTCTTATGCTCAACCCCGGCGATAAAATAGAATTCGTTGTCACCGAAAAAAGGGAAGTTTTTATTCGTCCTGTTTCCAGGAAGGTCGATGAAATTTACGGCATTTTGCACAAACCCGGAAGAAAGGCTGTTTCGGCAGAGGAGATGAACGAAGGGATTCGAAAAAGATTGGGGGAGCTTTACCGATGAAAGCTTTGGATACCAACATCTTGGTTAGATTCCTGGTCAAGGACGACGAAAAACAAGCGGCGAAGATTTACAGCGTTTTCAAACAAGCCGAGTCTGATAACGCCGTCTTTTGGATATCTTCGCTTGTGGTGTTAGAGACAATTTGGGTACTTGAATCCGTTTATAACGAACGGCAAGACGAAATTCTGAACGCAATAGGAGAAATTTTGCTAATGCCGATTTTTAAATTCGAATCGCAATCGCTCGTCAGGCAATTCATTTTCTATGCGCGCAACTGCAAAACAGATCTTTCCGACGCATTGATCGGATGCTCCGCGCGGCAATCCGGGTGCGACAAAGTTCTCACTTTCGACAAAAAAGCTTCAAGCCTTGATCTTTTCGAGTTAATAGATTCCAATTCCACTCCCGGTCAATGAACGAGTTCTGGTCGCATGGAGGTTTGGAATTCCGTTAAACGACCGCCGACAAAAAAGCGACGGGAATCAAAAACGCCAGCGCGGCCCAATCGGATTTCGACGCCGAAAGGCTCTGCGGAGTCCGATTCTCGTTGTATCCCCTCGCCTCCATGGCCAATACGAGTTCGTCGGCCCGCATGAAAGTCCTTCGGAGCATAGGAATCGCCAGCTTCGCGACCCGGTAGACCGGATTTCTCCTGCTTTCCAATCCCCTCGCCTTCAGAGCGTCGGAAGTTTCCCTCGCTTGCTGCACGATCAGAGGCAAAAAGCGCACGAGCAGGCTCAGCATGGTCGCCACGCGCCTTTCCGGTACAAACGGAACCGGCTTCAAATACCAGGCGACCGCCACCCGGACCTTCGACGCCGGAGTGGTCTCCACGAACAAGAAACCAAGCATCGCGATCAGTAACAATCGGAAGCTCGCCAGTGCCCCGTCCGCAAGCCCCCTTTCCGTGAAAGGGGCGACCGCAGACAAGACGCCATCCTCAAAAACCTTTTCCCCTGGCGTCCAAAGCGCTCTCGCCAGAAAAACGAAAAACAGAAAAACGAAAAAATACCGAAGTTCCTTCACGAACGTCTTGACGCGAATCCGGGATATCCACAGCGCCAAAAGCTGAATCGAAAGAAGGATCGAAAGGCCCAAAAAACTCGCGTTGACGTTGGAGACGCTCAGGAGCGCCAAGACGAACAGCTTGAACCGGGCGTCCATCCGATGCATGAAAGTCGTTCCCTCGGGGGAGAATTCGTCGGTCAGTTCAGCCACGACACGAATTCTCCTCCGTTCCGGAACGAAACCGGTTCGCGAATTCCGAACTGCTCCACGCCCCGGGCCGTTTCCGGCGGGCGGCCGTCGCGCACGACCCTCCCGTTCTGCATGACCACCAATCGCTGCGCATGGGCGGCGACCTTCTCCAAATCGTGGGTGGTCGCCAGGATCGTCGTTCCCCGGTCGTGAAGCTCTATCATTCGGGACAGGACCTGTTTGGTGGCGGGATAGTCCAGGTTGGAAAAGGGTTCGTCGAAGACGACGACCTCCGACGCCATGGCGAGCACCCCCGCTATGGCCAATCGTCTCTTTTCCCCGCCCGAGAGAAGATGGGGCCTTTTTTGCCGGGACTCCCAGAGCCCGACGGATTCAAGCGCCTGCCGGACCCTTTCGCGCACCTCGTCTTCGGGCATGCGCAGATTCTCAGGACCGAAAGCGACGTCGTCGTAGACCGTCTCCCCCACGATCTGGCTGTCGGCGTCCTGGAATACCATCCCTACGATCTGCCTGACCCGCTTCAAGTTTTTGGCCACGTTCAACCCGGCCACTTTCACAGTCCCCCTGTCCGGCAAAAGCAATCCGTTCAAATGCCTCAAAAGCGTTGTCTTGCCGGAACCGTTGGACCCGGCGATTAAGACGAACTCGCCCTTCTCGACTCGAAGATCCACGTTTTCGAGCGCGACCGTTCCGTCGCCATACCGGTGGCATAGCCTTTCTATTTCAATCATAATCGACATCGGCTTGAATTCGCTTTCGGTCAGAGACTGGATTTGCCGATCAGCCTCTGCGGACAATCGGTCTTATCGCCTTTGCGATGGCGGCTGCCGCAGCGATTTTCAGACAGTCGCCCAAGAGAAACGGAAACATGCCCACAGCCAACGCCTTGCCGTACGTCATGCCCGTCAGAACCTTGAGCCAGCATACTCCAACGGCGTAAACCGCCAAAGAGGCCAAAACCATGGCAAGGACGTCCAGGACGGTTTTTTCGTATTTCGAAACCAGGCCAACAATGAAAACCGCGGGAAGGTACGCGACCAGGTATCCACCGGTCGGCCCCGCGAAACGCCCGATTCCGCCCGCGCCGCCGGCGAAAACGGGAAGGCCGCAAGCACCGGCCAACAGGTACACTCCTACAGCGGCCAGACCCCACCGGCTTCCCAAAAGAAGTCCCGCCAACAAGACGAACATGTTCTGCAAAACGATCGGCACCGGACCCACAGGTACGGCCATATAGGCGCCGGCCGCTATCAAGGCCGCCAAAAGCGACGCGTACACCGTCATTCTCAACTGCTCGGAAACGGCGGTTTCGGTCGCGGACATTTCCGCGCTCTTCATCGCGGTTTCATCGGACTGCATTGCAAGCTCCTTTTGTGGAAAAAATTTTGTCTCTCATTCGGGTCCGTAAAAACAGTCTCCGTAAACTACCCGCTTGATTTCCCCGCCGGGAAGCTCCACGAGCAAGGCCCCGGTCTCGTCGACGTCTCTGGCGACACCCTCCGTCTCGTCCGCGAATGTGACGATTTTCACGGCGCGGTTCAAGGTCCCCGTGTACTCTTTCCACCGGGTAACCACGTCGTCGGCTTCGATGTTCGCGATGGTCGTTTCGAAGTGTTCCAAAAAACGGCCCAAAAGTTCTACACGGGAAACATCCCTTTTTAGCAGAGACTTCATGGAAACGGCGTCGATTCCTTCTCCACGGGGCAATGTGTTTGCATTGATCCCAATGCCGATGTTTATGTATTTCACGAGGTCGGCCTCCGTTTCCATTTCCGAAAGCATCCCCGACAATTTCTTGTCTCCCGCGAGAATGTCGTTGGGCCACTTCACCATGGCCTCTATGGAATAGAATTCCCTCAAGATCTTCGCCAGGGCGAGAGACGCCGCGAAGTTCGCTTTGAAACTGAGGGCCGGGGGGAGGTTCGGTCTCAGAATCAGTGTGAAATACAGGCCACCCGGATTCGAGGACCAAGTTCTGCGCAATCGTCCGCGCCCCTGTCTCTGGCGCCCGGCAACCACCAGGCTCAAATGGGGCGCTCCCTTTCTCGCCCAAAGCCTGGCTTCGTCCATTGTGGAATCGACCTCCGGAAAATACGCCAGACGATCCTCGTACGCCGGAAACTCCCATGGATAAGGAATGTCGGGCGACCCGGCCAGTTTGTATCCCTTTGCCGAAGATTCTATTTCGTAGCCGCATTCCTGCAGTTTCCCGACGTGTTTCCAAATCGAAACCCTGGAGGTTTTCAAACGCTCGCTCAGCCACTCTCCCGAAACGATATCCTTTTGCGATCTCAAAATTTTCAGTATTTCGCTTTTCACGATTTTCTTCGCCGTTTTTTCGTTATCCGAACAATTCGGTCAGGTTAACGAAACGGCGAAATGACGTCAAGGGGAATTCTCTCTCCATCCGATTTTTTTCCGTTTCCCCATTTGTACGGGTATTCTCGGCAATGCCGGTCTCCAAACGGCCGATGTTAAAATCAATCCCGTTGACTGACATTTTGCGCCGAATTATTATGAACGTTTTCGAACAATCGTTCCAATAAACGAAAAAGGATTCTTCACATGGCTTTGATCGGCATGCGCGACGTTTGCTGGGGATTCGACGATCCCCCGTTGCTGGACCGTGTCAATTTGCAGATAGAAAGAGGAGAACGCGTTTGTCTTCTTGGGCGAAACGGGGTCGGAAAATCGACTTTGTTCAGGATTTTGACGGGCGAAACGGCGCCCGACAGCGGAGAGGTATGGAGACAGCAGGGGGTGAGCGTCGCCGCGCTGGAGCAGGAAGTCATCTCGGATCTCGACGGTTCCGTCTTCGAAGTCGTAGCGGGAGGTTTCGGGGAGAAGAGCGCGGCGTTCGTCCAACACAACGCCCCGTCTCGGGAATCCGAGGCTTCCAATTCGACCGAACTCGCTGGAAAGCGGGAAAGGATCAAACACGGGTTCGACACCGACGACGGATGGGAACTGTTCAACCGCGTGGAAAGCGTCTTGTCCCGAACAGGCCTGGATGGCCGCCAAAAGTTCTCGAGCCTGTCCGCAGGCATGAAGCGGCGGGCACTTTTCGCCCGCGCCGTGGCAAAGTCCCCCGACGTCCTGCTGCTCGACGAACCCACAAACCACTTCGACATAGAGTCCATCGCATGGATGGAGGATTTCATTCTTCGCCATGTGAAAACCCTTCTGTTCGTCACCCACGACAGGGTGTTCCTCCAAAATATCGCCACGCGAGTCCTGGAACTCGACAGGGGCTCCCTGTCCTCGTACGCGTGCGACTACAGGACCTACCAGGGACGTCGGCAAGCCGCCCTGGAAGCCGAAGAAAGCCAAAACAAAAAGTTCGACAAGAAGCTTTCGCAGGAGGAAATCTGGATCAGGCAGGGGATCAAGGCGCGCAGGACCCGAAACGAGGGGCGGGTCAGGGCGTTGCTGAAGCTGCGGGAGGCTTTCCGCGCTCGAAGGAAGAGCATGGGGAACGTCAACATGAAAATCCAGGAGGCGGAAAGGACCGGAAAGCTTGTGATCGAAGCGAAGAACGCAAGCTGTTCGTACGACGGCAAACCGATCGTCAAGGACTTTTCCGCGGAAATCATGCGCGGGGACAAAGTCGGGATTATCGGCCCTAACGGCGCTGGCAAGACGACTCTTTTGAGAATGCTCTTAAAGGAAATCGAGCCCGACTCGGGAAACGTCCGCCATGGCACGAACATCCAGGCGATCTATTACGACCAGCTCAGAATTCAACTGGACGAACAAAAAACGGTGGCCGAGAACATCGGGGAAGGAAACGACTTTATCGTCTTCAATGGAGAAAAGCGACACGTGATAAGCCATTTGAAGGATTTTCTCTTTTCGCCCCAACGATGCCGCATGCCCGTCCATGTCCTGTCCGGCGGGGAGAAGAACCGCCTGATGCTGGCAAAGCTGTTCACTCGCCCGGCCAACGTATTGGTGCTCGACGAGCCCACCAACGACCTGGACGCCGAAACCCTGGAGCTTCTGGAGGAGCTTTTGTTCGATTTCTCGGGGACGGTCCTCCTGGTCAGCCACGACAGGGCCTTTTTGAACAACCTGGTGACAAGCACCCTGTCGTTCGAGGACGACGGGCGAGTTACCGAATACGCGGGCGGATACGACGACTGGCTTTTGCAAAGACCGAAAGCCGAAATATTTGCGCCGTCCCCTCCCGAGTCGAACGGCACAAGCGCCCGAAAACCGAAAACGGGGAAACCCCCCAAGCTGACTTTCAAGGAAAAGAAAGAGCTGGAGGAGCTTCCGCAAACCATCGACAAGCTCGAAACCAGACAAAAAGAGCTTTACGACAGGATGTCCGACCCGAATTTCTACAAGGAGAAGCCCGATGAGGTCGCCAGGATGAAATCGCTTCTGGAGGAGACCGAGAAAGCCGTCGAATCGGCGTATTCACGGTGGGAGGAACTGGAGAGCAAGGCATAGCCTCGTTTTCGCGTTTTTGCTTGCAAAAAGATGGCCGCGATAATATAGAATTTCAATCTGCGAGTTCGTAAACGAAGCCCAAGACCGGAAACCAAACAAAAGAACGAGGAGGTTCCATTTGGCTGGATTCGAGGGAGTTGAAATTTTCTTTATAGTCTGCGCTACGGTGGGGGGGGCGTTCGTTCTGATCCGCCTGGTCATGCAATTGATCGGCCTGGATCACCATGTGTCGGACACCGACAGCCCCGACGTGTCCTTCGACGGCGACCATCCGGACACGGACGCGGGTTTCAGGGTCCTGTCGCTTCACAGCGTGTCTTCCTTTTTCACGATGTTCGGCCTGGTGGGATTCGCCATGTATCGCCAGAGCAAAACAGGCCTGTTCCTGTCCATGGCGGGCGCGCTGCTGGCGGGGGCGGCCTCGGTCTGGGTGATCGGCAAACTGTTCGCCCTGACCGCCAAGCTGCAATCCAGCGGAAACATTCAAATCGAAAGTTCCGTCGGAGCGCAGGGACGCGTCTACCTCACCATTCCGGCCGGAGGGACGGGAATCGTCTTCGTCAAAGTGAACGACCGGCTCCGGGAATACGACGCGAGATCCAACGACGATTCCGAGCTTAAAACCGACACCCCCATCCAAGTGCTCTGGGTTGAGGGCAACGTTTTGGTCGTGGAAAAAATCTAACCGAAATCGCAAAAAAGGAGAGAAAAAATGTGGGGTTTGGGAATTTGGCTGTTGCCTATAGTCGCTTTCGTGATCCTGATCGTCGTCACTTTGGCTTTTTTGGCCTCGCGCTACAAACGATGTCCGTCGGACAAAATACTGGTTATCTACGGAAAAGTGGGAAAAGGCCAGTCCGCAAGATGCATCCACGGCGGGGGCTCCCTCGTGTGGCCGCTGATCCAGGATTACGCCTACATGAACTTGACCCCTCTCACGATCAACATCCCGCTTTCCAAAGCTCTTTCCATGCAAAATATCCGAATCAACGTCCCCAGCACTTTTACGGTCGGAATCAGCACAGAGAGCGGTATCATGAACAACGCGGCGGAACGTCTTCTCAACCTGAAACAAGAAGAAATCGAGGAGATGGCCAAGGAGATCATTTTCGGCCAATTGCGCCTCACCGTCGCCTCGCTCACCATCGAACAGATCAATCAGGACCGGGAAAGCTTCCTCGAAGCCATCCGGAAAAACGTGGCGCCGGAGCTGAACAAGATCGGGTTGTACCTGATCAACGTCAATATCACGGACATCACCGACGAATCGGACTACATCGGAAGCATCGGCAAGAAGGCGGCCGCCGAGGCGATCAACCAGGCCAAGGTGGACGTGGCCGAGCAGGATAAATTCGGCGAAATCGGTCAAGCCATGGCCACCCGCGAAAAAGAGATCAAAGTGGCGGAAAACTTGGCCGAAAGCGACAAGGGCAAGAAGACAGCCGAAGCCGACCGTCGCGTCTACGTTCAGCAACAGGAAACCTCCGCGGCCATTGGCGAGGCGGAAGCCAACAGGGACAGGGAGATCAAGGTCGCCGAGAACCTGGCCGAAGCCGAAAAAGGAAGAAAGAAGGCCGAGGCCGACAAGCGAATCTACATCCAGCAAATGGAGGCCGAGGCCGTCGCCGGAGAAAACGCCTCCAAAGCCACGATAGCCGAAGCCGAATCCAAATTGGCGGTCAAACGGGCGGAAGCCGAAAAGATCGGCGAGGTGGCCAAGCGGGAAGCCGAGGCGGAAATCCAGAAAGCCAAGTACAAGTCCGAGTTGGAAAGGCTCAACGCAGAGAAGGTCGTCGCGCAGGAAATCGAGAAGCGCCAGATCGAAATCGCCGCCGAGGCCGAGGCCGAAAAGAAGCGCAGGGAGGCCAAAGGCGCCGCAGACGCCATACTCCTGAAATACCAGGCCGAAGCCGAGGGCATCCGGAAAGTGCTGGAAAGCAAGGCAGCAGGCTACGCCGAACTGGTGAAGAGCTGCGGGGGCGACGCCCGGTCAGCCGCCACCCTCCTGATGATCGAAAAACTGGAGGCCATCGTCGCCAAACAGGTCGATGCCGTCAAGAACCTGAAAATCGACAAGATAACCGTATGGGACGCCGCCAACGCCAAAAACGGCGAACCCTCCACCACCGCCAATTTCCTGTCCGGCATGATCAAGAGCCTTCCGCCCCTGCACGACATCGCGGAAATGGCGGGCCTCGACCTCCCCAAATTCCTGGGCGAAATGAAAGCCGGACTCCAACATCCGGATACGAAGCCGAAGGTCATCGAAGGTGTAGTCTCGAAAAAATAGCCCGAAGAATTCATGGCCGGCTTCAACGCCGGCCATCTTTTTTCGAGAAAATCGTTCCATTTGTCGGCCAGAGCGTTTGCAGTCGCGACTTCAGCCGTGCGGCATATCCTACGGCTAAAGCCGCAACTGCAAACGCGCGAACCTCCAATGGCCCATGTTAAATCCAAATTCCAAGCCTTGACAATTGTACCAATCCGGAATAGACTCCGTAAAAGTCGCACCATTTCGGAGTAAACTCCAAAATAGCAACACCAATTCGGAACGGGTTCCAAAATGGCAGAAATCGAACGCGTCATCCAAATCGATCTTCCCCCGAACAAATCCGCCTTCCTATGGGGACCAAGGCAGACAGGCAAAAGCACTTACCTGAGACATCGCTTCCCGGACAGCGTCGTCTACGACTTTCTGAAAACGGACCTTTTCCTCGAAATCTCGAAACGTCCGGCACTGTTGCGCGAGCAAGTCCTGGCCATGAACCCCAAAGCTCTCGAACATCCGATCATCCTCGACGAGGTGCAGAAAGTTCCGACGGTGCTCGACGAAGTTCATTGGCTGATCGAAAACACGGGAACAACTTTCGTCCTCTGCGGATCGAGCGCCAGAAAGCTCAGGCGCGGCAACGTCAATCTTCTCGGGGGAAGGGCATGGCATTACGAGATGTTCCCTCTTACGAGCCGCGAACTGAACGAAATCGATCTGCTTCGGATTCTGAATCGCGGCATGGTCCCAAGCCACTACCTGGACGACCATTACCGCAAATCCTTGAAGGCCTATACGCAGGATTATTTGAAAGAGGAGATCTTCGACGAAGGCCTGGTCAGAAACCTACCGGCCTTTTCGAGGTTTTTCGAGGCGATGGGATACTCGCACGGGGAAATGATCAACTTTTCCAACATTGCAAGGGACTGCGGCGTAAACTCCAAAACGGTCAAGGAATATTATCAAATCCTCGTGGATACTCTCGTGGGAAAAATGATCGCGCCGTTCAAGCGTCGTCAGGACCGGCATGTGATAACGAAGACCCCGAAATTTTATCTGTTCGACGTGGGGATCGCGGGGGCGATTCGAAAGACCGCGATTCCGGAGGAAAAGGGCGAGGCGTTCGGCAAGGCTTTCGAGCATTTCATTTTCATGGAGATCGTCGCTTACAACGGATACAAGGAATTGGATTTCGACGTTGAATATTGGCGGACCAAGTCGGGCCAGGAGGTGGATTTCGTTTTGGGCAGGGGCGACGTGGCCATCGAGGTCAAAGGGACAAGCCGGGTAGACAACAACGAACTGACGGGGATCAAAGCGTTTGTCGATTCGTATTCCCCCCGGTCCGCGCTGGTCGTGTGCAACGAAAAAAGGGAGCGAGTGGTCGGTCCCGTGCGGATATTGCCATGGTGGACATTCCTCGATCTCCTTTGGTCCGGAGAGGTCGTTCGTTAGACGCCCTCCCTCTTTTTCCTTGCAATTTATCCCCGCGATTGTTATCTCGCCAATATCCGCAACGCGTCGAACCATCTTTGAAATGCGACGTTTTTCGCATGGAGGATTTGAATGTCCGAAATTTTCTATTCGAATTTCGACATCAAGGACGATGTCGAATATTTCATTTACATCGGCGAGCTGAAAAACTATTGGCTGAAC